>JBOGIG010000074.1:0-49073 GCA_050742455.1 Acidimicrobiales bacterium | reverse complement strand
GTCGCAATTCCGGGTCAAACGACTGATGGTCGTTGGTCCGATCCAATCGTGCGCGACTGGCGTGGCCGGGGCCGTCGCGGTCACCATGACGCCATCTTTCCCGAGCCCTTTACCCGGCGCTGGACCTCGACGGCACCGGCACCAATCCCCCCACCGGGACCAGCACCGGTTGGTCCCAACGACAGCCCCTTGGTTGGTCCCGGTGCCTAGGAGGCGCGGACGTGTCGTCGTGCCTGCCGTCCTATCCGGGCTGGCCCTGGCGTTTTCGATTCCCCCGTGGGGTTTGTGGCCCCTCGCCTACCTGGGCCTGGCCATCCTCTACTGGCGCCTGAAGGGGCTGGGCCTTCGAACTCGACTGTGGTGCGGCTGGGTCACCGGGGTGGCGATGATGGCACTGAGCCTGTTCTGGGCCACCAACTTCACCTACCCCGGATGGCTGGTGCTGGTGGCCCTGGAAGCGGCGTTCATCGCCTTGGCCGCAGCTGTGGTCCCCGCCCACCGGGGGCGGGCCTGGGCCTATCCCGGAGTATGGGTGTTGGCCGTGGCAGCGCGCGATACCTGGCCCTTTGGAGGGGTGCCCCTGGGCGGTCTGGACCTGGGCCAAGTAGGGGGGCCGCTGGCTCCCTCGGCCAGGCTTGGCGGGCATCTCTTGTTGGTGGGACTTTCGGCCGGGATCGCCGTAGCCATGGTAGAGCTGGGGGGATTGTGCCGCCCGTGGTTGCCCAAGCCCCTGGGCCTTGGCCCCCGGGCCCGCCGGGAGCACAGGCTCGTCCCGTTCGCCCTAGCCGGCTTGGGCCTTGTTCTGGCCCTGGCCCTGGCCGGATTCGGTACGGTGGCGCCCGACGGCGGGCGACCAATCGGCCACATCCGGGTGGCAGTGGTCCAAGGGGGTGGACCGCGGGGGTTCCGCCAGATCGATGTCAACCCCAATCGGGTCTTCCAGGCCCAACTGGCGGCCGGGGCCAACCTCAAACCACCTCTGGACCTGGTGCTTTGGCCCGAAAACGTGATCAGCCTGGATCGGCCATTGGTCGGCTCTCCCCAGGCCGCCACGGTGAGTCGCCTGGCCCAAAGCCTGAACGCGGTGGTGATCGCCGGGATAACCGAACCGGTGGGACAAACCAGGTTCCGCAATGCCGCGGTGGCCTGGAGCCGGGACGGGAAGATCATTGCCCGCTACGACAAGGTTCACCGGGTGCCCTTCGGCGAGTACGTCCCGTGGCGGTCGTTGTTCAGTCACCTGGCCAACCTCTCGGCCGTGCCCCGGGATGCCATAGCGGGCCATGGATCGGGCCTCATGGCCACCCCGGTGGGCAACTTCGGGGTGACGATCTCCTTCGAGGTCTTCTACGCCGGGCGGGCCCGCTCGGCCATCAACGCCGGCGGCACGGTGCTTCTGGTCCCCACCAATGCCGCCTCCTACCCCCGGTCCCAGGTCCCCACCCAAGAGGTTGCTGCGGCTCGGCTTCGAGCCATCGAGGAGGGTCGGGATCTGGCCCAAGCCGGTCCGACCGGCTACAGCGCCATCATCGACAACCACGGACGGGTGCACCAGCGCTCCGTCCTGGGCCGGGCCCAGGTCCTTGAGGCCGTCATGGCCCAGCGCTCCGGTCGCACCGTGTACGCCCGATTCGGCGATCTGCCGGTGCTGGCCCTGTCCCTGTTGATCGTGTGCCTGGCCTGGGGATCGATGGCATGGGCCCGCCGGCGCATTCCATCCCGGATCCGCCCGGAAGCGGCGCCGTCAGGCCCCTCCGTGTGAGGACTTGTCGCTCACACCAGCCGAGTCGAAAGTGGCCATCTGAGCCAATATCTTGGCCGCGGCCTGAAGCAGCGGCAGGGCCAGGCAGGCCCCGCTTCCCTCGCCCAGGCGTAAGTCCAGATCCAACAGGGGCTCCAACCCCAGGTGCCCCAAGGCCGCCGATGACCCCGGCTCGCTGGATCGATGACCGGCGACGAGATAGCCCAGTGCAGCCGGAGCCATGGCCACTGCCACCAGGCAGGCCGCCACGGCTATGACCCCGTCCACCAGGACCGGTACCCGGGCGGCCGCACCGCCGACCACGAAGCCGGCGAGCGCCGCGATCTCGAATCCCCCCACCGCGGCCAACACGGCCAAGGGATCCGACGCCGGCCCGACCCCGTTGACGGCCAGGCCCCGCTCCACGACATCCACCTTGGTCCTAAGGGTGGCATCGTCGATGCCGGTTCCCCGTCCTGTCACCTCGGTCGCCGACTTGCCGGTCATGGCGGCGATCAGGGCAGCCGAAGGGGTCGTGTTGCCGATGCCCATGTCGCCCGTGATCAGGCATCGGGCACCCTCATCGACCAACTGGCGGGCCACGGCCGCGCCCACGTCCAGGGCCTGGATGGCCTCGGTGACGGTCATGGCCGGACCCCGGGCCAGATTCGAGGTGCCGGCCCGAACCTTGGCCCCGATTAGACCGGGCCGGGGTTCGAGCTCGCCCGCCACGCCGACGTCTACCACTACCACCCGAGCGCCGACATGGCGGGCCAAGACGTTGATGGCCGCACCGCCGGCGCCGAAATTGGCCACCATCTGAGCAGTGACCTCCACCGGCCACGGTGAGACACCTTCAACCAGGACGCCGTGGTCGCCGGCGAACACGGCCACGGCGGCGGGCTCGGGGACCGGGGGCGGATCGGATCGGGCGATGGCTGCCAGTTGGACCCCGGCTGCCTCCAATCGACCGAGCGCACCGGGGGGCTTGGTCAGGCGCATGTGGTGCTCGGTGGCCGCTCGGGCGGCCGCAGGGTCAACCTCGGCGAGAACATCCATGGCGTGTTGAAAGGATCCCATCGGCGATGACGGGCTCAGCGGGATGCGACCACGGGCTCCTTGGTCCCGTGGTCGATGAAGACGAACTTGTTGAAGATGAGGAACTTGGCCACCCACAGCACCCCAAAGGCGAGCAGCGAGGCCACATTCACGATGAGGGCCACCCCCAAGTGAGAGTCGGTGATGGTCCGAGCCCAGTGGGCGGCCCAGTTCACCGCGATCAGCGACATGGCCAAGCCGAGGAAGGCCAGGCTCCAGAAGGGAACGACCTCCTTCCACAGGTGGGATCGACCGTCCTTGCCCCAGGCCCACATGCGATTGAGGTAGTAGGAGGGCACGGCGGCAACGGCGGTGGCGATGATGTTGCATCCCACGGCACCGGCGACCTTTAGAACTCCGAAAGTGAGAAACAGGACAACCTGGGACACGGCCACCGAAATGACCGAGACCATGCTGTAGCGAACAGCCTTTCTCCCCGATGGCGTCTCATACCAGGCCCGCAGGGCAGGCGGTGACAGCTTCACAACCATCAAGTCTACCGGGCCGACGGGTGAAGGCCACCGGGATGCCAGTATTGAGCCGTGACCAAAGCCCTCGACGACCTGGTGGCCCTGCTTGACCTGGAAGCGATCGAGGTAAATATATTTCGCGGCGTCAGCCCCGACGAGAAGCGACAACGGGTCTTTGGCGGTCAAGTAGCCGGCCAGGCTCTGGTGGCCGCCGGGCGCACCGTCGAGGAGGGCCTGGTCCACTCCCTTCATGCCTACTTCCTGCGCCCGGGCGACCCCCTGGTCCCCATCCTCTATGAGGTCGACCGGATCAGGGACGGTCGCTCCTTCACCACCCGGCGGGTGGTGGCCATCCAGCATGGCCGAGCCATCTTCAACCTGTCGGCATCGTTCCATGTCGAGGAGTCAGGGGTCGAGCATCAGATGGCGATGCCCTCAGTGGCCACTCCCGAGTCGCTCCCAACCTTCACCGAGCGCATGGCCCCCTACGCCGAGAAGTTGGGGGACTGGTACTACCGTGACCGGCCCATCGACCAGCGCTACGTGGAATCCCCGGTACGGGCCCACGCCGACGAGGACCGGGAGCCATCCCAGCAGGTCTGGATCCGAGCCGACGGGCGCCTGGGGGACGACCCCCTGCTGCACGCCTGTGTGGTGGCCTACGCCTCGGACATGTCCCTTTTGGATTCGGTGATCCTTCCCCACCGGATCTCCTGGGAGGATCCCAACTTCATGGGCGCCAGCCTGGACCACGCCATGTGGTTCCACCGACCCTTTCGGGCCGACGAATGGCTCCTTTACGACCAGGTCAGCCCCTCGGCCACCGGAGGGCGGGGCCTCGCCTTCGGCTCCATCTTCACCGCCGAGGGCCGCCTAGCCGTCTCTGTGGTTCAAGAAGGCCTGATCAGGACGTCCCGGCCCAAGGAGGGATCGCCGCGTTCCGAGGCCGCCCGCAGCGCCATCCTCGAAGCCGAACGGGCGTAACGCAGGGCACGACTAGCACGGTGACACGGTCATGGGGTGTCTAGCGCTGGTCCATGGGCACGTACTGGCGCTCCTCCGAACCGGCATAGAGCTGGCGTGGTCGGGCGATCTTGGAGTCCTGATCCAACAGCTCGCCCCAGTGCGACAGCCATCCGGCCGTGCGAGGGATGGCGAACAGGACGGGGAACATCTCGATGGGAAAGCCCATGGCCTGGTAGATCAGCCCGGAGTAGAAGTCCACGTTGGGGTAGAGCTTGCGGGAGGTGAAGTACTCATCCGACAATGCCACCTCCTCCAACTTGAGGGCGATGTCGAGGAGAGGGTTCTTGCCGGTGACCTCGAAGACCTGGTCGGCGGCCTGCTTGATGATCCTGGCCCGCGGGTCGTAGTTCTTGTAGACCCGGTGGCCAAAGCCCTGCAAACGCCCGTGACCCGACTTCACGCTGGCCACGAAGTCATCCACGTTTTCCATGGACCCGATCTCGCCGAGCATCCGGATCACTGCTTCATTGGCCCCACCGTGGCGGGGGCCGTAAAGGGCGGCGCACGCTGCCGCCGTGGCCGAATAGGGGTCGGCGTGCGACGAGCCCACGATCCGCATGGCCGTGGTGGAGCAGTTCTGCTCATGATCGGCATGCAGGATGAACAAGACATCCAAAGCGTGTGCCAGGGCCGGATTGGCATCGAAGCGGGGCTCGGCTGTCTTCCACATCATGGACAAGAAGTTGGCCGCGAAGTCCAAGGAGTTATCGGGGTAGACAAATGGCATTCCAACGCTGAAGCGATGCGCAGCGGCGGCCAGAGTCGGCATCTTGGCAATGAGACGGATGATCTGCTTGTCCCGTGACTCCGGGTTGAAGATGTCCTTGGCGTCCAGGTAGAACGTGGACAGGGCGGCCACCGCTGAAACCAGCATTCCCATTGGATGGGCGTCGTGGTGGAATCCCTCCAAGAAGCGCTTGCGGACATTTTCGTGGATGAAGGTGTGGTGGGTGATGTCGTGGCGCCACTGCTCGGCCTGGGTCGGCGTGGGAAGGTCTCCGTTGAGCAGTAGGTAGGCCACTTCCAGGTAGGTCGACTGCTCGGCCAGCTGCTCGATTGGATAGCCCCGGTAGCGCAGGACCCCCGCCTCCCCGTCCAGGTAGGTGATGGCGCTCTGACAAGCCGCCGTGGACAAGAAGCCCGGGTCATAGAACCACACGCCGGGCATCAGCTTGGACCATTCGGCCGCCGACACGCCGCCGTTTTGGATGGGGATTTCCAAGCTCTCGCCCGTGCGATTGTCCGTGACGGTCACGCTTTCAGCCACAACCTGCTCCTCTGCTTGCCCAAATTCGCTCTTTTGGAGCCATCCTATGCTGCCGGTCGCCGATCCCACCATGGCGCACCGGGCCAGGCACCACGTCAACCAGGGTCTTCCGGCCTACTCGCCCTTACTGTGCGGTGTCGAAGCGATAGACGTTGGTCTGGCGCAACTCGAATCCCAGGCGTTGGTACAACTGGTTGGCCGCCCGACGCGAGGGCCTCGATGTCAGATCCACGGTCTTGGCTCCGGCTCGCCCTGCCCGCCTGATCGCCTCCAGCGTCAGTGCCTCTCCTACGCCCCGGCCCCGGGCCTCGCCGTCGACCACGACGTCCTCGATCCAGGCCCGCACTGCGGTGGGAATCGGAAACACGGCCAGGGTGAGCGTTCCCATTATCGGACCATCCGACCCATCCCGAGCCACCAGCACGGTGACGGCCGGGGAGGAGATCATCCCTGCCAACTGCTCCCGGGTGGGGGGGGCGGACGACGAGGACAGTTGAGGAATCAGACGGGCGAAGGCCTCGGCCAGCTCTTCACTCGTCTCGCTTGCTTCGGTTATTTCGATGTCTGGCATAATTCCCTACTCGGGGCGGTTAGTGCCCCACGATGCTAATTCGACGGAGGATTTCCATGAGCCCGACCAAGTCCACACCCCGACGATTCCGGGATCTGGTGGAGCCGATCGCCGCCAACGTCTACTTCGCCCCTGAGGCCCAGGAGGCCTACGCCGAGCTGGGTCTTTCCTACCTCCCTGGCTACGTTTGCAGTCGCGGGGGATGCATGGGCCAGGTCCCGGGGCAGGTCATTGCCTCCACCTTTGCCGTATTCGATCCCGACCTCATCATCAACAACGTCACCGCCGGTTGGGAGTTGACCACGGCTGAGGCGGTCCTGCCGGCCCGCCTCAAGGGAGCCATCGGCGGGCTGACCCGCATCATCGGGGAGCATCCCGACGGGCTGGATCGAGCCACCGACATCCTGCGCCGAGCCGGCGACGCCGCCACCTTGGAGGGACATCCCATCTATGCCGGGCTCAGATCCCTGGACTGGCCCGGGGATCCCTTGGGTGACATGTGGCGGGCGGCCGATCTGGTCCGAGAGCACCGGGGCGACTCCCACAATTGCGCCTGGGTGTCCCACGGCGTTGGCCCGGTTGAGATCACCCTGCTGTCCGAGCTGTGGTGGGGGATCCCCCCTGGGTCCTACGTGCGCACCCGGGGATGGTCCCCCGAACGCATCGAAGAAGCTCGCCAGGGCTTGGCCTCGGCCGGGTTGGTCGTTGGAGACGAGATAACCGACGCCGGGCGGGAGCTGCGGGAGTCGATCGAGCGGGCCACCGACAAGGCCGAAGAGTCGATTACCAAGGCTCTGGGCGACGACGCCGACGAGCTCTTTTCCATCATCGAGCCCTGGTCTCGGGCCATCATCGACTCGGGCGGCTATCCCGCCGACCCGAGCAAGCTCGGCCAGAACTAAAGGGCATGGCCCAACCCCACGGTGAGGATCGGGGCTGACGCCGGCCCGGCGACCAGCGCGTTGCGGACCGGGGTCGGCGATCACCATTAGCGTGTTCACATGGAAGTTGTCCGCTGGCAGGAACGCCCCAAGCTTCGCCGGCCGGTGCTGATCGTTGCCTTTGAGGGCTGGAACGACGCCGCCGACGCCGCTTCGGGGGCAGCTCGCTTTCTTTCCGACGGCTGGAATGCCCGTCCCTTCGCCGACATAGACCCCGAGGATTTCTACGACTTCACCGGCACCCGACCCGAGGTGAGGCTCGTCGACGGAATGACCCGGCACATCGATTGGCCGGCCAACGAGTTGTCGGCGGCATCGGTCCCCGGCGCCAATCACGATGCCGCCTTTCTCCACGGCATGGAGCCTCAGTTGAAATGGCGGACCTTTTGCCACGGCATCGTTGCCGCGGCCCAGAGTCTGGGCGTCGAGATGGTCATCAGTCTCGGCGCCCTATTGGCCGATGTGGCCCACACCCGTCCGGTCAGGGTGACCGGAACGGCCGGAGACCAGGAGCTGATTGCTCGGCTGGGCCTTACTCGCTCCCACTACGAAGGTCCCACTGGCATCATCGCCGTGTTGCACGACGCCTTCGCCCAAGCCGGGATCCCCAGTGCCTCCCTGTGGGCCGCCGTTCCCCACTACGTGGGCCAGACGCCTTCGCCCAAGGCCACCCTGGCCCTCGTAGAGCGCACCGCTTCCCTGCTGGGCACATCGGTGAACGTCGTGGAGTTGGAGATCGCTTCGGCCGCCTATGAGCGAGCCGTCGGGGAACTGGTGTCGGCCGACGATGACGCCCAGGCCTATGTCCGGCGCTTGGAGCAAATGGGGGAAGAGGACGACGAGACTATTCCGACCGGTGACGACCTGGCTGCCGAGGTCGAGAACTTCCTACGGGACCATCCCAGTCACTGATTACAGGTCGGGCGGGGCCCGTCTATTCGTTCCAGGGGAGTTTGCGGGGCTGATCAAAAAAAACGTCGCGGTGCTCGCCCCGCAACGCGGCCCACACGGAGTCCCCCCAACGATGGGCCCCGGCCAGAGGCGAGGGTAGGTTGTCCTCGCCAAACCAGCCGACGTCGGAGCACTCCAAGGGGTGGGCCTCCAGTTCCCCACCGACCACCTTGCAGTGGAATACGAGTGAGTAAAGGGGAACCTGGGTGAACCCGAGACGAAATCCGTCCAGCACCGCGATGAGGCGCAGGGGCTCGGCCTGGATGCCTGTTTCTTCCAGGACCTCCTTGACCACCACCTCGGCCGCGGAATATCCGACGTCCGCCCACCCTGTCGGATAGAGCCACACCCCAGAATCGGCCCGCTGGACCAAGAGCAGCTCACCCTGCTCATTTCCGACCACCGCCCCCACTGCCATCTTCGGAGTGACGTAGCCGGGGACGCCCTTGCCCACCAGGCGCATCCACTCCTGCACCAGACCGTCGACCCCGTTCACGCCCAACCAGTCCGTCATCTCGGGTCCGACGGCCATCCTCATCTCGGCCGCCACCCGCAGGACTTCTTCGAAACGCTCCCTTTCGTAGAGACTCTCCGTAAAGCCCAGTCCGGTGCGAGCGATGCCGGCCAACGATTCGCTCCAAGACAACAGGTCCTTCGCCGTCGGTGAGTTATCCACGATCGCGACGCTATGGCCTGGCCGCTTGCCTGTCAGTTCGAGGCACGGCCTGCCGCTTCGGCCACCCGCCGGGCGGCTATGAGCACCGGGTCCCACAGAGGCGAAACATGGGGCGAGTAGGACATGTCGACCCCGGCCAACTCCTCGCCGCTCATCCCAGTGCTGAGAGCCACGGCGACCGTATCGATCCGCTTGGCCGCCCCCTTCGAACCGACAATCTGACAACCGAGCAAACGGCCGGTGCGCCGCTCGGCCAGCATCTTGATGGTGATTGACCCGGGATCGGGCATGTACCCGGGGCGCAGGGTGCTCTTGACCGCCGCCTCCGCCCAAGCAAGTCCGGCCTCGGCGGCCTCGGTCGAATTGAGCCCGGTGCGAGCCACCTCCACCTCGCAAATCCCGGTGACCGCGGTGCCCAGCACACCGGGAAAGGTGGCGTAGCCGCCTCCCAAATTGGTACCGGCCACCTTGCCCTGCTTGTTGGCCACGGTCCCCAAGGCCACGTGTACGGCCCGGCGGGAGACCAGGTGAAACGACTCGGCACAATCGCCGGCCGCCCACACCGCATCGACTGCGGAGTGCATCCGGGCGTTTACCCCGATGGCCCCCGACGGTCCTATCTCGATGCCGGCCCCATCTGCCAGGTCGACGTCAGGCGACACCCCCGCCCCCAGCACCACCAGATCGGCCGGCACCAGGCCCTGGGCCGTGACGACAGCCTTTTCCTCAATGCCTTCCACCTCGGTTCCACACTGGACCTGAATCCCCCGCGACCTCATGGCCTTGGTCACCAACGCGCCCACATCGCTGTCCAGGCTGGGCATGACCTCGGGCGTCGATGTCACCACCGTTACCCTCAAACCCAGCCGGCACAGGGCCTCGGCCATCTCGAGGCCTATGTAGCCTGCCCCCACGACGACGGCGGCTGCTCCGGCCCGACCGCCGGACAGCCTGGTCTGGTCAAGGGCCGAGACCAGGCCCTCGGCTTGGGCGAAGGTCTGGATGCCGTGCACATGGGGCAGGTCGATGCCCGGAATGTCGGGGCGACGGGGTTTGGCCCCGGTGGCCAGGACCAGCTGATCGAACCGCAATCGGTAGGACCGGCGCCGGGACAGATCCCTCACTTCAAGATCACCCTGGGCCAAGTCCAGCTCCTCGACCCGGTGTCCGATCCGGGCATCGATGTTGAACTCGTGCCGGGCCTCGGCCGGGGTGCGAACGACAAGCTGGTCCAGGCTGTCCACCTGGCCTCCGATGACGAAGGGAAACCCGCAGTTGGAGTAGCTCGTCTGCCTGCCTGCCTCCAGGACCACGATCTCCAGACCGGGATCCAGGCGCCGAGCCTGGGACGCCGCCGACATGCCGGCGCCGTTGCCCCCCACCACCACCAGTCTGTCGGCCACCGGGCGCAGGTTAGCGTCGTGTGGCCGTCGTGACGATCGGTGCGGTGTGGCAGAGTCTGCAAGACTTGATACCGTGACAGTCAACGTCAACGAGGACTGCCGTCACTATGTGATGCAGACGATACCGGGCGGCGACAAGCTGGAACGGTGTCGGGTGGGAGCCAACGGCAACATTCCCTTTTCCTGTCCCACCGGGTGCCTCTTCTACGAGCCCCGCAAGGTGTCCCAGGCCGGCTGGCAGGTCGACGAGCGCCGCAACGGGCGCCAGGGGAGCTGAACCGGGATCCACCCTCCCGTCCCGTCAGCGGAGCCGGTAAGCGGAGCCCGTCAGCGGAGCCCGTCAGCGAAAGATGTCGTGGCCAAAAGTGGCCGGCACGTCAGCGGCATAGCCCAGGCGGGGCACTGCGAAGTTGTCCTCGATCGAGGCTAAGAGCGAGTAGTGGTTGTAGGCCGTGTTGCTCACCGTCCCCCCGGCGATATAGGGGGACAGGGCCACTGCTCCCACCCGGCCACCGCCCAGGCCGGTCAGCCCGCCGAGCAGGGTGTCGGGACCGGGAAGCTCCCCGCAGCACGAGCTCGAATCGGTCTGGGGCCCATCGGACTCGTCGAAGGTGACCAACAAGAGGCCGTCGGACACGAAGGCCGGCGAGTGGGTTATGAGCGGCACCCAGGTGCGCAGGAAAGCGTCGGTGTTAGCCAGGGCGCTGGATCCCGACGCCTGATTGGTACAGGGAAAATCATGGCCGTCGTTACACACGTTGGGCACGATGAAGCTCAAGTTCGGGGTACTGGCCACGGTGGCCAGATCGGTGCTCAGGCCTGTCGTGCCCACCGGGGCCGAAGGGGGCAGTGCCCCCGCGGCGGTGCCCAGGGGAACCACATGAGCGGCGCAGTAGGCCTGATTGTCGATGATGGAATGGAAATAGACGAACGGGTCGTGTCGGCTGACGTACCCGTCGCCCGCCACCGCTGTCTGGGTGGAGTCGAGTCCATTGAGGGCGGGGTGACCGCACACCGCCGCCTCCCGTGCCGGATTGTTGCCCATGTCCTGCATGTAGCCCTTCCAGCTCAGGTGGTTGTGCGAGAGCTGGTCGCCGATGGTGGACACCGAGGAGGGATAGACGCATCCCAGACCCAGGGCCTGGCCGTGATAAATGGTCGGCCCGGTACCGAGGAAGTTGGCAAATACCGGGCAGTCCAATTGGTTTAGAAGGTTGGGGCCCTGCCCGCTGATCATCGAGATGTAGTTGTCATTGCTCTCGTGGCCCGTGGCGTAGTACTGGGTCAGCAACGCTCCCTGCGACGGAAGGGTTCGGGCGAGGTAGGGATCGGCCCCAGGGTTGCCGAACGTGGCGGCGTAGCCCTTGTTCTCCAAAACTATGACAAAGACGTGTCCCACATGGGGGACCGGCCTGGGCGATGCCGCCGCCGGCGAGGGGGTGGCTAGGGTGGCGGCCGAAAACGTCGTGCCCAAAAGGGCCAGGACCCCGACGCCGATCGTGATCCGTCCCCCTGCTCTCGTGCTGAATCCCCAGTTGTTTCTCATAGCTCCTGCCCCATTCCCCAGTTGCTCGGTGCCATTCCCCAGTGGCTCGGTCCCCAGTGGCTCGGTCCCCGGTTACTCGGTCCCCGGTGCTCGGTGCCGGCTTCAGCCCTCTACCACGTCCCCCAAGAGGGCGACGTCGACGCCCTGGACACGCATCCACTCCATGGCTCGTTCCACGTTCTCATGCTCACCGACCAGTTCGCACATCATCCATCCCACGGTGTCCTCCACGCTGGCTCGCCGTATGTTCGCCAGAACGTCGAAATCCCGCACCAGGGTGGCGATGATGGGTTGGCGGATCAGGTTCTCGGGATAGGTCAGATTAACGCGAATCGAGGTCATCGGCCTTCCCGATCGGAGGGGGCCAGGGCCCGATTGAGGTTGCCAGACCGGAAGCCGGCCAGGTCGAGGGTGACGTAGTCGTAGCCCGCTGAACTCACGGCAGCCACCAACTCGCCACGGATGGCCACGGCCCTGGCCATGTCCGCTTCCTCCAACTCGATGCGGGCCAGGTTGCCATAGTGGCGAACCCGCAGTTGGGCAAAGCCCAGCGCCCTGAGTGCCGATTCGGCCCGGCCCACAGACTTGAGCACGTCGAGGGTCACAGGCGTCCCGTACGGGATCCGGGATGAGAGGCAGGCCGCCGCCGGTTTGTCCCACGTCCGCAAGCCGAGCCGGCGCGATGCCATGCGGACGTCTTGCTTGGTATAGCCGGCATCGACCAAAGGGAATACCGCCCCCAGGGCGGCCGCGGCCTGCTGACCGGGCCGGTGATCACCCAGATCGTCCAGGTTTACCCCGAGCACAACGGTGGCTCCGCTACCCTCGGCCACGGGGCCGAGCGCGGACATGAGCTCGGATTTGCAGTGAAAGCACCTCATCGCGTCATTGACCACATATTTCGGATTTTCCATCTCGTCCGTATATACGGTGCGCCATTCCAACCCCCACTCGGCAGCCAGGGCCCCGCAATCCGCTTCCTCCTCGCCGGCGAGTGAGGGCGAGACCGCAGTAATGCACGTCACCCGGCCCGGTCCCAGGGAGTCGTGGGCCACGCGGGCCAGGAAGGCCGAGTCGGCCCCACCGGAGAACGCCACCACCACCCGGTCCAATTCCTTGAGGCGGCCCTCCAGCCGCGACATGTCTCCCACGACCGCCTCAGGCCAACCCGATGCGGGAAACGACCTCGTCCGCCGGGGCCACCATCCCGGTAATGAACGGGCCGAACTCGGCATATTCGGCCGAGGCTTCGTCGTAGCGCATGGTGTAGACCACTTCCTTGAGGTCGTCGGGGTGGGCGCCGAACAGGGTGACCCCCCACTCGAAGTCGTCCAGGCCGGCCGACCCGGTGATTACCTGGACAATCCGTCCGGCGAAGGTACGTCCCGTGGCCCCGTGGCCGTACATCAGGTCCCGGCGTCTTTCGAAGTCCAATGTGTACCAGTTCTGGCTGGGATTGCGCCGCTTTGACATGGGATAGAAGCAGAAGGCACTTTTGCCCGGCGGCGGCAGCCGAGGGAACAGTCGGGCTTGGCGGACTTCCTCGGGGAGACCCTGGGAGTACTCGGACAGCTCGGTCAAAGAGACATAGGAGTCGACCACCTCCATACCGGCCTTGGCCAGCCCGGCTTGAAATTCTCTCAGCCTCCACAGGTCGGGTCCGACGGCCATGAACCCCAGATCAGCCTTGTGTCCGAGCACGGCGACCGAGACCACTTGGTGATCGCCTTCCTGGGCTGCCTTGACCGCGGCAAGAACGCCTTGAGGGTCCGTCTCGGCGTTGAACTTACAGAACAGGTGCACCACACCCCATCCGACGGACGGCGCCACGGAATCGGAGGTTGCGGACATCTCTCAATCCTACTCGGGGACAATCAGCGAGGACCGGGCCTGGTCGTCCCAGACCCGGTCCTCGGGCAAATCCATCGGTCCGGCACGGATGTCGGGCTATCTATCGGTCCGGCACGGATGCCGGGCTATCTAGTAGTCCTCCATGCCTCCGCCGGGCATGGCCGGAGAACTCTCCTCGGGCTTGTCTACGATCACTGCCTCGGTGGTCAGGAACAGTGCGGCAATGGATGCGGCGTTCTGTAGGGCCGAGCGGGTGACCTTGGCGGCATCGATAACCCCGGCCTTGAACAGGTCCTCGTATTCCCCGGTGGCGGCATTGAGCCCCTCGGCCACCTTCTTCATCGACCTGACCTTCTCGATCACCACGCCACCCTCAAGTCCGGCGTTGATGGCAATCTGCTTGAGGGGCTCCTCCACGGCGCGGGCCACGATGCGGGCTCCGGTGGCCTCATCGCCTTCCAGCTTGTCGGCAGCGATGTTGATGGCGCTCTGGGCCCGCAGGAGAGCCACGCCACCGCCAGGAACCACTCCTTCTTCCACCGCGGCCTTGGTGGTCGACACGGCATCTTCGATGCGGTGCTTCTTTTCCTTGAGCTCCACCTCGGTGGCCGCTCCCACCTTGATGACGGCCACTCCGCCGGACAGCTTGGCGAGGCGCTCCTGGAGCTTCTCCCGGTCATAGTCCGAATCGGTGTTTTCGATCTCCGCCTTGATCTGGTTCACCCGGCCCTTGATGTCCTTGTCGGTGCCGGCGCCCTCGACGATAGTCGTCTCGTCTTTGGTGACGACCACCTTGCGTGCCCGCCCCAGCAGGTCCAGGGTCACGCTCTCCAGCTTGAGACCGACCTCTTCGGTGACCACTTGTCCACCGGTGAGCACGGCAATGTCTTGAAGCATGGCCTTGCGTCGCTCGCCAAAACCAGGGGCCTTGACCGCAGCACTCTTGAAGGTGCCTCGGATCTTGTTGACCACCAGGGTGGCCAGGGCCTCGCCCTCGACGTCCTCGGCCACGATGACCAGTGGCTTGCCCGACTGCATGACCTTTTCCAGGATGGGAAGCAGGTCGCGCACGGCCGAGATCTTCGAACCGACCAACAGCACGTAGGCATCTTCGAGCGTGGCTTCCATGCGCTCGGGGTCGGTCACGAAGTAGGGGGAGATGAAGCCCTTGTCAAAGCGCATGCCCTCGACCAGGTCCATCTCCATACCGAAGGTCTGGGACTCCTCGACGGTGATGACACCGTCCTTACCCACCTTGTCGATGGCTTCGGAGATCATCTCGCCGATCTCGCTGTCAGCAGCCGAAATAGAGGCGACCTGGGCGATCTGGTCCTTGGAAACGGTGTCCTTGGAGATCGACCTGAGGGACGCCACGGCAGCTTCCACGCCGACTTCGATGCCCTTCTTCAGCGACATCGGATTGGCGTTGGCGGCTACGTTGCGCAGACCCTCCCGGACCATGGCCCAGGCCAGGACGGTCGCAGTAGTGGTTCCGTCACCCGCTACGTCGTCGGTCTTCTTGGCTACTTCCTTGACCAGTTCGGCCCCGATCCTCTCGTAGGGATCTTCGAGCTCGATGTCCTTGGCGATGGACACGCCGTCATTGGTGATGGTGGGGGCGCCCCACTTCTTGTCCAGGACCACGTTGCGGCCCTTGGGGCCGAGGGTCACTCGAACGGCATCAGCCAGCTGGTTCATCCCTCGTTCGAGAGACCGGCGAGCCTGCTCGTCAAAACTGATCATCTTGGACATATCGAGTTCCCTCCGTTGGGATGGGTTGTGGATCCTGCGCTTTAGCACTCTCAAGGCTTGAGTGCTAATAGCAAACCACGCCGGAGTCCCGTGCGCAACCCCGCTCGCTATCCGCCCGCTACCCTCCCGCCACGGCGGGGACGATCGAAATGACCTGGCCGGCATCCACGGTGGTGGCCAGGCCCGAAAGGAACCGAACGTCCTCGTCGGCCAGGAACACATTGACGAAGCGGCGCAGGGCACCCGACTCGTCGAAAAGGCGGTCGGCCAGGCCGGGGTGGCCGACGTCGAGGGCAATGAGGGCCTCGCCCACCGTCGCTCCCTCCACCGACACCTCCCCGGCCCCTCCGGTCAGGGTGCGAAGTTGGGTAGGTATGCGGACCTTTACACTCACGTCTTGCTCCCTTGGTTCTCCATCGCCGAAGCAAAGCTCTCCAGGCTTGGCGCGATGGTAGCGGTAGGCCCGACCACCGGGGCAACGGCCTCGACCGTCTTCAGTCCATGTCCGGTAATAAAGGCCGTAACCACCTCGTCTGGGCGAACGACGCCCGACGCGGCCAGCTTGGCCAGGGTGGCCACCGTCACCCCGCCCGCGGTCTCAGCGAATATGCCTTCGGTCCGGGCCAGCAGTCCGATCCCCTCGATGATCTCCTCATCGGTCACAGCAGCCAGTGCTCCTCCCGTGGCCCGCACCGTCTCCAAGGCGTACCAGCCATCGGCCGGATTACCGATAGCCAGCGATTTCGCGATGGTCTTGGGCCGCACCGGACGGATCATGTCCACCCCTTCGGCGAAGGCTGTGGCCACCGGTGAGCAGCCCTGGGCCTGTGCCCCCGAGACCCGTACGTGGGAGGCGGGATCTATAAGACCCAGTTGGGCCAACTCGGAAAATCCTTTGTGGATCTTGACCAACTGGCTACCCGACCCCACGGGGACGACCACGTGATCAGGAGCCTTCCAACCGAGCTGTTCGGCGACCTCAAAGGCCAGGGTCTTGGACCCCTCGGCGTAGTAGGTGCGCACGTTGACGTTGACAAAGGCCCACGTGGGCTCTTCACTCGTCAGCTCGGCGCACAGCCGGTTGACGTCGTCGTAGTTCCCCTCCACTGCGATCAGGTGGCCCCCATACACGGCCGTGGTCGTGATCTTGGCCGCTTCCAGGTCGGCAGGAATGAAAACGTAGGACTCCATGCCCGCCCGAGCGGCATGGGCCGCCACGGAGTTGGCCAGGTTGCCTGTCGAGGCACACGCCGCCACCTTGAAGCCCAGTTGGCGGGCTTTGGTCAAGGCCACTGATGTGACCCGGTCCTTGAACGAGCCGGTCGGGTTGAGGGTGTCATTCTTCAGCCACAGTTGGCCCAGGCCGAGCTCGGCAGCCAACCGATCGGCCCGCACCAAAGGAGTGAACCCGGCCCCGAGATCGACGGCATCGGGGCCGCCCACGGGCAGCAGGTCGGCGTAGCGCCAGATGGTCAGCGGCCCCGCGGCGATACTCTGGCGGGTGACCCTTCCGGCCATGGCCTCGTAGTCGTAGGCCACCTCCAATGGGCCGAAGCAGAAGTCGCACACGTGGAGTGCCTCGGCGGGATAGGTCCTCCCACATTCCCGGCATCGAAGCCCGTCCACGAAACCTTCGGTAACCAAACCCATGGCGCTCTCCTCATCGCTCGGGCATTGGCACCGTGCACGCTGTTCCGGTTGGCCGACTCCGTCCCCCGGTTGGGAACTGTCGTTCGAAACAGTCGTTCTGGTTGCCGCGGCTTCGTAGGGCCCGGTCCCTCAGCCGCTCTGGATGATGCCCCTATGGTGACCGCGAATCTTCCCTCCCGTCAAAGCGAGCCGCCCGAATAGGCGAGGACCGCCGTCGACGGGCGATGATGGACCCGTGACCGCCAGTCGTTCGTATCCGGCGAGAGCCGATCGCCGTCCTCTGGGCGCCCCGGCGCCGTTCGACCACCGCCAGTTCGATCCCACCTCGCTGTCGGCCCTGAAGCACGACCTCAAGGTCTCGGTGTGCCTGCCCGCCCGCAACGAGGCGGCCACCATCGGGGCGATCGTGTCGTTGATTCAAGAAGGTCTGGTCGAGCGGGTCGGTCTGGTCGACGAACTCATCGTCGTTGACGACGGATCCGACGACGGCACCGCCGAAGCAGCAGCAGCAGCGGGGGCTCGGACCGTACTGGCCGACGATGTCCTGGCCTCTCATCACACCGGACCGGGCAAGGGCCAGGCCATGTGGAAGGCGCTGTTCGAGAGTACCGGCGACATCGTCGTATTCCTCGACGCCGACGTGGTTAACTTCGGCCTCCACTTCGTCACCGGTTTGGTGGGACCCATCCTGTCCCACCCCCGAACGGGC
Source organism: Acidimicrobiales bacterium (assembly GCA_050742455.1). Classification (GTDB taxonomy): domain Bacteria; phylum Actinomycetota; class Acidimicrobiia; order Acidimicrobiales; family JBOGIG01; genus JBOGIG01. The sequence goes on along the minus strand of JBOGIG010000074.1, from coordinate 31,421 downwards.
ATGGTGAAGGCTTTCTACCAACGCCCCCTCAACGGTCGGTCCGATCAGGGCGGGCGAGTGACCGAGCTCGTGGCCAAGCCCCTTCTCGAACTCCTCTTCCCCCACTTGGGCTTCCTGCACCAGCCCCTGGCCGGGGAGTGCGCGGCCCGCCGGGACGTCCTCGAGCGGATGGCATTTGCCCCCGGCTACGGAGTGGAGATGGCCCTGGTCATCGACTTCGCGGCCATGTACGGGGTCGAGGCCCTGGCCCAAGTCGATCTGGGAACCAGGCAACACCGCAACCGGACACTAAAAGAGCTGTCGGCCCAAGCTCGCACGGTCATGGCCACGTCTTTCGCGCGGGCCGGGGTGGACCCGGCCGGGGTGGACCGGGCCGGGGTGGCCCGGGCGGGGGTAGACGCGGTTTCCAGGCCGAGGGCCAGCGCCGAGAACCTCCATGTTCCCCACGACCTACCCGCCCTGATCGGCCTGGCCTCCTACCGGCGCCGAAGCGCCTGATCCTGGCTACCGGCGCCGTAGCGCCTGATTTCCGAGCAACTCATCGACGATCTCGCCGATCAGGGCCAGCGGCTCACGTTCGGCCCGGACTCGGCCGTATCGTTGCGTGAGCGACACGACCGGGAAGCCGGGGTCGAGCTCTTCCCAGGCATCACCCACTATCGCCGCCACCGGCACGCCCAACCGAGCCGCCATGGTCATAGTCCCGCCCACCACCTTCCCGTTGAAGGATTGGTCGTCGAGTAAGCCTTCGCCGGTGATAACCAGGTCCGCCCTCTCGATTTGCTCTGCCAGCCCCACGGCCTCGGCAACCAGATCGAACCCGGAAACCAAGCGGGCCCCCACCGCAGCCAGGCCCCCCGCCAAACCCCCGGCAGCCCCGGCAAAAGCTATCTCTGATACATCGATCCCGAACTCGTGGTGGTACCGCTCGGCCAGCCCGACCAGTCTCGACCGCAGGAGCACCACCTGGGCCGGGGAGGCGCCCTTTTGCGGGGCAAAGACCTCGGCCGCGTCGACAAACCGGGTACTGACGTCACAGGCCACTTCCAGCTGCACCCCGGCCAGCCGGCTGTGGGGCCGGAGCGCCTCCAGGGCGCCCAGTCCTCCGTCGGTCGACGCTGAACCACCTGCCCCCACCACGACCTGCCGGGCCCCGGCGGCCACCGCGGCGGCAATTAGTGCCCCGGTGCCGTTCGTCGAAGCAGCCAGGGCATCGTTGCCCGTCGGTCCCCCAACCAGATCCAGACCGGACGCCCGCGCCATCTCGATCACGGCCCGACGGTTCGCGATGCGCCATTCGGCGTGGACCGGCGCCCCGAGGGGGCCGGGCACCCGGGCGAAGCGGGCCCGGCCACCCAGGGCATCGAGTAATCCTTCTCCCCCATCCGACATGGGAACGCACGTGACGCTCCAGCCCGCCCGATGGGCCGCGTCGGCCATCGCATCCGCCACCTCGACGGCACGGGCCGTTCCCCTGAACTTGTCCGGTGCTGCCACCAGGTGGGCCATGTTCTCCAGTCTGGTCGCCCGGGGCGCATGGCCGCCTGGGCGCATGGCGACCTGTGGTTGTGGGTAAGGTCGGGACATGTCCCCCCCGGATCTGGTGGTGGTATCCAACCGGGGGCCGGTGTCCTTCGAACGCGAAAACGGCTCGTTGGTTCCCCGGCGGGGAGGCGGGGGGCTGGTCTCGAGCCTGGCCCCACTGCTGGCCGGCACCGGGGCGTGCTGGATCGCCGCGGCCATGAGCGACGAGGATCGCGAGGCGGCCCAGGCCGGCTTGGATTCATACGACGGGATCAGCCTTCGGCTGGTCGACGTGGATCCGACCACCTACGCCGAGGCCTACGAAACCGTGGCCAATGCCACGTTGTGGTTCTTGCACCACGGCCTGTTCGATGCCGCTCGACATCCTGTGTTCAATTCGGAATGGCGCCGGGCCTGGGAAGGGTACGTGCGATTCAACCAGGCCTTTGCCCAGGCCGTGGCCGGCTCGGCTCCTCCGGGATCTACTGTGCTCATCCAGGACTACCACTTGACCCTCGTGGCCGAGGCCCTGGCCCCGCTTCGTCCCGACCTCGAGACCGTTCACTTCACGCACACGCCATTTTGCGATTCTTCCGAAATTCGTATGCTGCCGGACTTTGCTGCCCGCCGCCTACTCGGCGGCATGTCGGCCCACGGCGCATGCGGGTTCCATTCTCCTAGATGGGCCGACTCCTTTCGCTCTTGTTGTCGCGAGGTGCTGGGGTCCACGCCGCGGACCTTCGTTTCGCCTATAAGCGCCGATCCGGCTGATCTGGCCAGGGTGGCCCGTTCGCCCGAGTGCCTGCGGGCCGGTGAGGAGTTGGACGGGGTCGTGGCAGGGCGCCGGCTCATATTGAGGGTCGACCGCATGGAGTTGTCCAAGAACCTCCTGCGCGGTTTTCAGGCCTACTCCGAGGTACTGGAGCGCCGGCCCGACTTACGCCGGCAGGTGGTATTCATGGCCGTGACCTACCCCAGTCGGGAACGGTTGGCCCAGTACCGGAACTACCGGGACGAGGTCGAGGCCATGGTGGCGTCCATCAACTCGCGCTGGGGTAGTGCCGGATGGGAGCCCATCGTGTTGGAGATCTCAGACGACTTTCCCCGTTCGGTGGCCGCTCTCCAGCGCTACGACGTCCTGGTTGTCAATCCGGTAAGGGACGGACTGAACCTGGTGGCCAAGGAAGGTTCCTTGGTCAACCGACGCAACGGGGTCCTTGCCCTGTCGCGAGAAGCAGGCGCCGTCTTCGAGTTGGGCGACGACGCCCTGGTGTTGAACCCCTTCGACGTATCAGGCACGGCTCAGGTCCTGGAAAGGGCCCTGGATATGGATCCCGAGGAACGACAGCGCCGCAGTCAGGCTCTCAAGGCCAAGTCGTCGGCACGCCGGCCCCAGGATTGGCTGGCCGACCAGCAAGACGCCATTACCGATGCCGCGTCCCACAACCGCGTCTGAACCCGCCGTGTCACAGATCAGGCCGTGTCACAGATCAGGCCGGCTCAAGGAGCTGAGCAGGTTCAGAACACCTGGTGGACCATCCACGACGAGATCGGAGCGCTGAGCCAGCTCGGGAGGTCCCTCCGAGCTGGCCACGGCCACCCTCATGACCGAGGCCCCCCGTGCAGCCAGGTCGTCCAGGGCATCAAAGGCCTCCAGATCGGCCCGGTCGTCGCCGATGTAGGCCACGGCGGCATATCCGGCGCCCAGGTCGGCCACCACGGTTTTCTTGTTGCCCCCAACCGGGGGCCTTACCTCCAGCGACTTACGTCCCTCGGCCCACACCAGGCCGATCGGGCCTACCTGGCCGGCCACAAACTCCCGGGCCCAATCGGCGACCTCGGGCGCTCGGCGCCAGTGAAGGGTGACGCTCAACCCCTTGCGTTCGACTTCCAGGCCGGGCGGAGCCCGAAGCTCGGCGGATGCCGCCACCTCCTCGACGGCCGCCCTCCACATCTGGGCCTGGGAGTCGGTGCCCAACGTCCCGTCCGGGTTCGTCCACTCCAATCCGTACAGGCCGGCCACCCGGATGAGGTCGTGTCCCGGCACCTCGGCCAGGCCCAGATGCCTGCTCAGGTAGGCGACAGGTCGCCCCGAGATGATCCCGACCAGCCCCCACCGAGCCGCAAGGTTGGCCAGCTGCTCCACCACCCCGGGCAAGGGCGGGGCCCACGCGGGGTCCTGGGTGATGGGGGCCAGAGTTCCGTCAAAATCGACAAACAGGGCAGCCCTTGCCGGGTGGTCGAGAAACGCCGACCACCCCTGATCCCGGAGCCCACCCGGTGTCACGGGTGGGACGTCGTGGTCGTTCCTGTCATCCCGGCCGGTTGGCCAGATCAGGTCCTACCACCACCAGTAAATCAGCCGCCCCCAGTGACGCCACCGGCGGCGGGGCCGGCATCGCCACCACGGCCGAGTTACCCAGACCCAGCGTGGCGGCCAAAGAGGCGGCCTCGGCGTGGAATCCGGTGATGTAGTAGACCACCGACGACGTAGCCGGAGCCGACGAGTTGGCAGGGGCCAGCGTGTTGTAGCCGGCCGACTTCAAGGAGGTGCTGACCCGACCTGCTGCCCCTGCGGTGTTGGTGCCGTTGGCCACCAACAGCTTCACCTGGCTGGGCGGGCGGGCCTGGGGCACGGTGGTACGAGGAGTCGTAGGGGGAACCGAGGTGTGGGTGGCGGGGGGCGGCGTGGTGACGTGAGTGGCCGTAGTGGTTCCACTTACCACCGTGGGACGCCCACTCACGTTCAAGACGATGAGGCCGATGACGACGGCCACGACAAGGAGTAGACCGGCCCTGGTCCCTTGAGTGTCCCAGGACCGTCGCCCATGGGGGCCTGAGGGTCTCACCGGGCGGGAGGCCCGCCGGCAAAGCGACCTTCGAAGCGGGCACGGCGCCGCTTCGAGCGCAGGCGGCGCAGGCGTCTGACCACCAACGGATCGTACTCCAGGGCTTCGGCGGTCTCGATCAGGACGTTCAAAAGACGGTAATAAGTGGTCGCAGCCAGGGAGAACTCATTTCGAATCCTCCTCTCCTTGGAACCGGGAAGGGCCCACCACTCCCGTTCGAAATCAAGCATTGCCCGGTCCCGATCGGATAGCGACATCCGAGCCAGCCTGCCAACTGGGGACATGGGAAGCAAGGACCCTTCCTCCGGGCGCTTATTCTCTTTGCACCGGCCGGTGTGGCGCAGCTGGTAGCGCAGGCGATTTGTAATCGTCAGGTCGTCGGTTCGAGTCCGACCACCGGCTCTGGCGATCGGTCATGGGACAAGGCCCTCGGGCGGACTTCGTAGGCGCACACGTGGGCGCCGTCCATCAGGTGGGCAACCCTATCCACCTGGGCCTCCGGCAGAGCGTGACGTATGAAGGAAAGCTCACTGGAGCAGGCCTGAGAGAAGCCCTGGGCCACCGACAAGATGGCGCAGTTGTGCTCTGTAATGAGCCAGCCGCCACCATCCAAGGTCTGTACGTCCGCCAGGTAGCCGTCGTCGTCGAGGATGCGGGTCAGCTCGGCCACCTTTTTGGCCAGGGACCCATCACCGGTTCGGGCCGAGGTATCCGACATCGCCTTGGAGGCGTCTACCAGCCGGCGGTGGGCCCGGTGGTCGAATAGCTGACCTACGGCGTCACTGTCGGGTCCGCCCAAGTAACCCAACAGCTCGGCTGCCAGGTCGCCGTAGCGCTTGGGGAATAGCGTCTCGGCCGCTGGGGCCAGGCGATAAAGGTGCACGGGCCGGCCGCGGCCACTGCCTCCCGAGGTATGCCAGACCAACCCATCCTCGGCCAGCCGGGACAGCTGGGATCTGACCGCGGCCGAGGTCAGATCGAGTTGGTCGCTCAGCTGGCCTGCGGTCATTTCGCCCTGGCGCTTCAGGGCCACCAGGATGGCTCGCCGGGTGCCTGGCATGGTGGCCAGCGGTGCCTCGGGGCGGGGCGTCGGCTGCCTCACGGCAGGACCAGGTGAACGTCGCCGAACTCGTGCCAAAGGTATTCCCCGTCCAGGGCAGCGCCATATGAGTCGACCAGGAGCCGTCGGCCCGCCACCGCTTCCAGTATGGCCAGGTGGGACGCCTCGGGCTCGTGCCAACCGGTAAGCAGCCCGTCCACCACACGCACGCCCCGATCGGCACCGATGACGGTCTCGGTCCAGCCTGAGGCGCCATGAGTCCGGCCCCGGTAGTCGGCCACTGTTTCTATAGCCCGCACCACCGTGGTGCCAACGGCGATGACCCGGCCACCCCTGCGGTGGGTGTCGTTGACCCTGGCCGCGGTGGCGTCGGGCACGTGGAAGTACTCGGGGTACGGCGCCTCGGAGACCTCCAGGGAGGCCACCCCGGTATGCAGGACGATGGGGGCCACCCCCACTCCCTTGGCCACCAGTCGGGTCAGTACCTCAGGGGTAAAGGGACGCCCGGCACTGGGCATCTCGGCCGACCCTGGTTCGGTGGCGTAAACGTTCTGGTAGTACGACAGGGGCCAGGGCTGGGTGACGTGGCTGTAGCGAATGGGCCGCCCATGATGGACCAGATAGGCGGGCAGCGGCTCGGGCAGTTCCAGGGTTGCCACCCAGAGCCTGACCCCCTCGGGCCGGGTGGCATGGGGGGCCAGCAGGGAGGATGTCGCTCCTTCTGGCAGGGTTAGGACCTGCCCGGCTTCGGCATCGAAATACGGCTTGGCACCCCTCCGCAGTTCCAGTGTCCACAGTCCGGCCGGCAGTTGGGTGGACAGGTGGAGCTCCATCGGCGTTTGTTCGGGACCCAGGCAGGACACTTCTGCGGCCAGGGTTCCAGACGTGTTGATCAAAACCAGATCCCCCTCGTCCAGGAACCGGGGCAGCTCGGAGAAGTGCGAGTGGATCACTTCGAGCGGGCTGCGCCGGGCCACCAACATCTTGACGGCATCGCGGGTCAGGCCCCGGGCCTCGGGTGGGGCGGACGCTTCCAGCACGGCGGGAAGGTCAAAGGACAATGGGGCCTCAACTGTGTCCTCGCCCGGGAAGATGTCGCCTCCGAGAGCAGTTCGGGCGCTCACCGGGAGCCGCCTTCATCGGCGCCGGCTCGTTGGGCCAGGTAGCGACCGCTGGGCGCTCGGCCCTCGATCAGGTCGATGAATCCGGGCACAGCTACCTCGGGAAGTGGTCGGTCCGAGATGTCCTCGCCAGGAAAGGCATCCTGGTGCATCTGGGTGCGCATGTCGCCCGGGTCCACCCAATAGACGCGCAGCCCGGGGCGTTCGGCGGCCAGCACCGCGCTCAGTAGTTCCAAGGCCGCTTTGGAGGAGCCGTACCCGCCCCAACCGGGGTAGGCCCCCACCCCGGCGTCCGATGTGATATTGATGATGGCCCCACCTCGGGCCTCAAGGGAATCGGCGAAGGCCTGACACAGGGCCAGGGGGGCGAAGACGTTCACGGCATAGATGGCCTCGATGTCCGCTCCGGCCAGGGTACCTAGGTCGGGCATAGGCGAGGGTCCGAGCGTGCTGGCGTTGTTAACCAGCAGATCGATGCCTCCAACCTCCTGGGCTGCCTCGAAGAGCGAGCGGCGGTGCCCGGGGTCGGCCACGCTGCCCGATACCGTCCGGATCGCCGTCCGAGAGCTCAATTCCCGGGACACCGCATCCAGGCGGTCCCGATCCCGCCCGTCGAGCACCAGCCCCCATCCACGTCGGGTCAATTCAACGGCCAGGGCCCGTCCCAGGCCGGCCGAACCTCCGGTGATCAAAGCATTGGGCATGTCACTCACCTTTCCCTGTCCTGTGCCGCCTATTAAACAAGGAAACGCTTGCTTTATTCCCGCCCGGGTGCCCGGTGGGCTGGCACCTACCCAGCCTAAACATTGATCAGGTCAAGACCGGGCGACCAGTTCAGACGTCGGGCCAACGACGGTTGGGCCACGCCCTAAGGAGTCGATCAGTTAAAAAGCGATCAGATCGAGGGCCGGATCGAGGCGAAGCATGTCGGCAAAGTCGCTGGTGGCTACCCGATGTCCGCGCCGTTGTGCGCAAAGCACAACGGTGGCGTCGATCACGTCCGCAGTGCCGCTGACGCCGCAGAGCTGCCCGGCCGCTCGTGCCCCGAAGTCATCGAGCACCACGACCTCCACAGCACGCGATCCAAGCAACCTGGCGAGGTGGGCCTGGCGCCGGCCGTCACGCCATACCTGGCCGATCACGCCAGCCGGGATCGACAACGGCTCATTGCGCTCCCGGGCGCGAGCGACAAGGACCACAGCTTTGCGCTCGGAGCGCTCGAAGGCGATCAGCGCCCCAGCGTCGAGGGTCAAACCTACCGCCATCCGGCTTCACGATCGATCTCTGCCCGCTCGGCATCGGTGACCGGTCCCCCAGTTCGAGTCAGCATCTCATCTAACAGGGCATCAAGGTCGTCGAGCTTGGCTCGCTCCTCCAGAGCACTGGCGACGTAGGCGGAAACGCTCGCAGCACGTCCGGCTTGCACCGCCGAGCGGGCCGCCTCGACCAGATCCCGAGGGAGGGTCACCGCAATCTTCGCTCTTGGTGTCATACCAACAATCATACTTCCCTGGCGTGGTCACAAGAGACGCAACGCTGCGACCCGGTGGCTGGGTTCAGACTCCGGCCAGGACTTCGGCCGCGCTGCGCTCCACCAGGTGGAGATCGACCTTGCGCTTTATGCGCTGCAGTGCATTGTCGATGGACTTGACGTGGCGACCCAGGTGCACGCTGATCTCCTGGTAGGACTTCCCCTCCACGTACAGGCGCAGGACGTCGACTTCCAGGCTCGACAGCATCTGCTTCATGGACATCCGAAGAGCGTCCATACCCTCGGCCGACACTACGACGTCGGCCGGATCAGGGCCATAGGCGTTGAGGCCGAGACGCTCCTCGGCCGGCCGCTCCCCGCCGTCGGGGTCGTCACGGGTGCCCCCCGAGATGGACACGTACTGGTTGAGGGCCTGGTGCTTGTTGCGGGTGGCGGTCTTGATGGCGGTGATGATCTGGCGGGTGATGCAAAGTTCGGCAAAGGCCCGGAAGCTGGATTGGCGGTCCGAGCGGAAGTCCCTTATGGCCTTGAACAATCCGATAAGGCCTTCCTGGGCGATGTCGTCGGAGTCGGCGCCGACCAGAAAGTAAGTCCTTGCCTTCGATAGCGCGAAACGGCGGTAGCGGGCCATGAGGACCTCGAGGGCCAATTCATCCCCGCTGTGATATCGGGCTACCAACTCGGCATCCTCAAGGTCGGATCGTGACATCCAACCTGCAATTGTCGCCATGTCTACTCCTCATGCTGTGACGAGATCCCGAGACGAGCTCGACGGGCGTTGTGACTAGTCCTTTATAACTACATCCCGCCACTGTGTCAATGGTCACAAAGCCCAGGTCAGGGGCACAATTGCCCCAAATCGGCCCTAAAGTCTTACAATTGCCACATAAAATTAGCGCGCACCGGGTCCCGCCGCCAATGGACTAGTCCTCAAGAGCTATGCGGACAGGCGCCGGCGGGCCATCTCTGCCATGGCTACGGCGCCGGCCGCAGACACATTCAGCGATTCGATTCTTCCCGATCGAGGGATCGAGGCCAACACATCGCATCGCTGGCGGGCCAGGCGACTCAAACCGTGATCCTCGGACCCAAGCACCAGCGCCACCGGTCCTTCGGCCACCACCACATCGCCCATGGTCGTTGGCGCACCGGGGTCCAGTCCCACACACCAAACACCCAGCCGGGCCAGCTCGGCCAAAGCACCCGGAATCCCAGGAACAACGGCGAAGCGAAGCCATTCGATGGCGCCGGCGGCGGCCTTGGCCACCGTGGGGGTGACATGGGCCGAGCGATGTCGTCCCAGCACCACGCCGGTAGCGCCGAAGCACTCGGCCGTTCGCAGCAGGGCCCCCACATTGTGGGGATCGGTGATCTGATCCAGGACGATCAAGAACGGCGCCACCCCTGACCCTCCATCGGGCCCTGACCCTCCATCGTGCCCTGCGGCGGCCAGGGCGTCGAGCGACTCCTCGCTCAACGGCTCGGCATGAGCCAGGACACCCTGAGGGGCATCGGTGCGGGCCTCGGCGTCGAGGCGGCTACGCCCGATGCGTCGAAGCGGGACGTTGGCCGCCTGCGCCAGTTCGACGATCTGGGCGATGATTTCGGACTCCTCCAACGCGTCGCTTATCCAGATGTCGCGAACCGGGCGGCGCTGAGCCAGGAGCAATTCGACCACGGCTCTGCGACCCTCGATCTGGTCCCCACCGAGGGCGTGCTCCGCCCGAGGAGTGCGGCGACGCTTGGGAGCCGGAGTCACGGGTCGATCCCTTCTATGAGGGCCACAGCCCAACAGGCAATGCCCTCGGATCGACCGATGGAGCCCAAACCTTCAGCTCTCTTGCCCTTTACGGTCACGGGGGCATCCACTACCTCGGACATGGCCACCTGCATCAAAGGCCGCCACCGGGCCAGCATGGGCTCCTCGGCCACCACCACGGCATCCACGTTGGTGGCCCGCCAACCGGCGTGGCCCACCAAGTCGATGACCCGCTCCAGCAGTACCAGGCTGTCGGCTCCGGCCCAGGCAGGATCGGAGTCGGGGAAATGCATGCCGATGTCGCCCAGACCGGCGGCGCCGAGCAGGGAGTCGGCCACGGCGTGCACAATCACGTCGGCGTCACTGTGACCCACCAGTCCGCGACCCCCTTCGATAAGAACTCCTCCCAGGATCAGGCGGCGTTGCGGGTCGGGGGAAAAAGCGTGGACGTCAAAGCCCATTCCCACCCGGGAAGCTCGACGGCCGGGATTGACCTTCGACTCGGCCGTCATGGCCCGATCAGTTTCTCGGCCAACACAAGGTCCTCCGGGGTCGTCAGTTTGATATTGGAAGTCTCGCCGAGGACCACGCCAATGACCCCTCCTCCCATCTCTACCAGGGCTGCGTCGTCGGTGGCCTGGGGAGCCTGCTCGTGGGCTCGGCGAAGGGAACCCGCCCTGAAGGCCTGGGGCGTTTGAACCGTTACCAGGTCGGAACGATCAACAGTGCAGGCCACCCGGCTCCCGACCACCCTCTTGAGCGTCTCGGTCACAGCCACTCCGGGCAGCACGGCGTCCAGGTCCTGGTCATCCAGACCGGCCAGCACCGAGTGGAACAGGGCCTGGCTGGCCAGAGGGCGCGCGCCATCGTGGACCACGATCACCTCGGCCCGCTCAGGAACGGCCTCTAGTCCGCACCGCACCGAGTCCGAGCGGGTAGTCCCACCCCCTACCACCGAGTGCACGGGCCAGCCTGACCCGGGGACAACGCCGATCTCGGCTTGGGGCAGGACGAGAACCACGCCCTCGCCCACCGATCCCGCCACCTCCATGGACCAGTCGATGACCCGTCGATCGCCCAGCCTGGCCAACTGCTTGAGGCCGCCGAAGCGTGTGCCCGAACCTCCGGCCACCACCACCACCCACACCACCTTGGAGGCGGACCCCACTTATTCACCCCCAGCCAGGTTGGCGAAGAGCAGCAGCCCGACCGACGTCTGAAGATTGCCCGTGACTCTCACCTCGACTTGGGATCCGATCAGGCCGGCGGCGTCCCCCACCACCACCATGGTCCCGTCGGGCAGGAATCCTACGCCCTGGCCCACCTCCCGACCGGGGCGAACGATGTCCAGATTCATCGTCTCTCCCGGGACGTAGGCGTCGCGCAAGACTTCGGACAGGGCCTCGGGATTGAGACAGGTCACCCCCCTCAACTCGGCCACCTTCTGCAAGGGTCTGTCCACCGTTACGATCCCACAGCCGATGCGGCGGGCCAGAGCTATCAGTTTGGCGTCGACCTCGACATGCTCGGGCACTTCATCGTCGAGCACGTGGACCTCCACCCCAGGGCAGGTTTTCAGGTAAGCCAACAGGTCCAGACCCCGGCGTCCCCGACGTCGCCTGACCGGATCGGAGCCGTCGGCGATGCCACCGAGCTCATCAAGGACGAAGCACGGCACCAGCAGATCGCCCTCCAGCAGTCCGCTGCGTACCAGCCCCAGGATGCGTCCGTCGATGATGGCGCTGGTATCGAGCAGTCGGGCGTCGGTCTGGTGGCCCTCGCTGTAGGGGGTGGCGCGGATGAGAGGGCGGGTCGACAGGCCGGCCAGGCCCAGCAGGGTGTCGGCCTTGGACGCCCCGATGGACGCCCCAAAATAAGCCGCCACCCACACCACCAGAGCAAAGATGGGCCAACCCACGTCCACCGGAAGGACGAACCCGACGGGCAGGGCCATCACCGCTACGAATCCGCCCAGGGCCAACCCCCCGACCGCTCCGGCCAACAACGGGCCCGGAGGCAGTCCCTCGGTACGCCGACCGGCCCGCAGAGCCGCTCGGGGCAGGAGGCGTCCAGCCAGACCGCCGAGAAGGTAGCCCAGGCATGCCCCCAGTGCCGCCCCGAGGACCGTGTAGTTGCCTGGGAAGCCCCGCCCGATGTCGTAGCCCAAAGCAGTGGCCAGGAACACGACCAAGAGTCGGGTGATCTCAACAAACACTGCGTTGGACCTGTTCGAAGATCAACCAGCCAGGCTGGGAAGGCACGGGCTAGGGAAGAGCGCCGTTCAGCTTCTCCTCTGCCTCGGCCTCGCTCACCCCACAGGCAAATGTGAGCTCGGACACCAGGATCTGACGGGCCCGGGTGAGCATGCGCTTTTCCCCGGCCGACAGCCCTTTGTCCTTGTCCCGGATGGAGAGGTTGCGAACCACTTCTGCCACTTGGTAGATGTCACCGGACTTCAACTTCTCAACGTGGTTCTTATAGCGACGCGACCAGTTGGTCGGCATGCGCGCCTCTTTCTTGCGCAGGACTGCGAAGACCTCTTCGACTTCCTCGTCGTTGATGACTTCGCGCAGGCCTACCTCATCGGTGTTGTCGGCCGGGACCATGAGGGTCAGGTCCCCGTAGGCCAGCCGCAGGACCAGGTACTCCCGGTTCTCCCCGAAGACGTCCTTGCGCTCCCGCTTCTCGATAACGGCCGCACCGTGGTGCGGGTACACAACCTTGTCACCGACATCGAAGGACATTTGACTCCCAACCCGAGGCGAAAATGATGCCATATGGAAAAAGTGGCCATATGGAGGCTACGAGCATTGTACCGGCATAACAAACCCGATTCGGCGGGCACAGGGAGGCTAGTGTGCCAGCCATCGTGGACCTGGCTCAGCTGGCTCATTTCGATCTCCTGGCCACCATGGAGCCCGAGGACCGCCAAACGGTGGCCAAGCAGGCAAAATCCCTTACTCTCGGCCGCAACGACATCGTGTTCGCAGAAGGGGACGGGGCCGATGACCTCTTCTTGGTCGTGTCCGGCCGGGTGGGCATCGTCAACATTTCCATGGACGGGCGTGAATCAATGGTCGCCCTCATCGAGCCGGGCGACGTGTTCGGCGAGATGGCTCTGTTCGAGGGTGGGAACCGCTCGGCCCAGGCCCGGGCCCTCGAGGCCACCGAGCTCATCGCCCTGCCCTATGAGACCTTGCGTGAGGTGTTCAGCTCCCGACCCGAGCTGTTGTGGCGGGTCGTGTCCCTCCTGGTACGAAGGCTGCGGGCCACCGACGCTGCTCTCGCCGACACCGTCTTTCTCGATGTCCCCGGGCGCACTGCCAAACGCCTTCTCGAGATCGCAGGCGACGACGACGAGTTCGTAGTGCCTGTCACCCAGGAGGAACTGGCCGGGCTGATCGGGGCGTCGCGCGAGCGGGTGAACAAAGCCATCGCCACCTTCGTGCGCCTGGGGTGGATGGAGCCCAAAGAGCGGGGCTACCACATCGTCGACCGGAACCAACTGCGCCGGCGTTCCACCTAGTCATACCCCGCGGCCCTGACCCCACGGCCCAGAACCTGGAAAAGGAGGTGGGAGGGGCCCGGACCGGGTATAAAGGACTTAGGAATCCCCAACCATGGCGTTAGGCACCCTTACTCGATTCAAGCCCGAAGCCGGTCTGGTCCGCGCCCACCGGCCGACGCTTGCGGCCAGGCTCGCTGTGGCGCGCCTGTGGGCGCCGTTGCGGCGCGTGTCGCAGCGGGCTCCATGGGCGCGAGACGCCTTGCTCTACGCCGCGGCCGCCGGGCTGGCCGGAGCCACCCCTCTCTTCGATCATCTGGCGCCCCATCTGGCCTGGGCCCACGTTGCGGTCTGGGGATACGTGGCCGGACTGGTTATGACCCTGGTGTGGCGAACCCGCCACCGAGGTGCGGTGGTGATCCTGGTTGCCCTGCTCACCATCGGCCTCCCGCTCGGGTTGCAGGTCGGCAGCCGCAACTCTGCAGCCAATCCCTGGAGCCACTCTCAGTCCGAAGTGAACGTGGTCGAGCGCTCGGCCGAGCTTTGGAAGGTGGCCGGCTCCCCCTACGCCCTGCCCGGAGACCGCCAGGTTCCCCACGACACCCACGTGAGCGCCAATCCGTCACTGGCCTACAACCCATACCTGCCGGGGATGGTCGTCTTCGGATTGCCCGCGGCGTGGCTGGGCCACCACTTCTACACCGACGCCCGCCTGTGGTTCGCCCTGGTCACCCTGGCATGTCTGGCCGCCGCCGCCGCCCTGCACCCCAAAGGGGCCCGTCTGCGCATGGAGACCTGGCAGGTCCTTGCCGTGCTGCCTCCCATAGCCCTGACCGTGACCACTGGCGGAGACGACATGCCGGTTATCGGCCTGTTGGTGCTGTCCGTCGCCTTGGCTCGCAAGCCCCACCCTGGCCTGTCCGGCCTGGCTAGCGGCCTCGCGGGCGCCCTCAAACCCATGGCATGGCCCCTGGTCCCTTTCATGGCCTATTTCCTGTTGCGGCGCTACGGACGCAAAGCGGCGATGCTCTACACGGCCACGGCGGCCTTGACCTCCGTCCCCATCGTGGCCTTGGGGGTTGCCACCGGACCCCAGGATGCCTTTGCTGCCCTCATCCGCTTCCCCTTGGGCCTGACCAGGGTGAAAACTCCCGCGGCGAGCCCCTTGCCCGGCCACCTGATCGCCACCTACCTGCCTGACGGTCGCCTCATCGTAGGAGCCCTGATCACCGCTGCCGTGATCGCCATCCTGGCCTACACGTGGTTCCATCCGCCGAAAGACGCCTACGCGGCCGGACGGTACTGCGCCGTCATCCTTGCCACGGTCATCGTGCTGGCCCCCGAATCCCGGTTCGGCTACCTGCTCTACCCCTTGGTGCTGTGGGTGGTAGAGGCCGGGGCCAAGCTCTATCGGGACGCCGGGGGTCCGTCAGCCTTGTGGGTCAGATCAGCTGTACCGGTCCAAGATGGACGACTCGGCCAGCCGGGACAGACCATCCTTGACCAGGCGAGCTCGGACCTCACCCACCCCGCTGACCCCGTCCAGCTCCTCAACGGTCGCCCTCATGACCTTGGCCAGGCTGGAGAATCGGTCGACGATTCGCTCGATCACCGCATCGGGTAGACGGGGAACCCGGGACAAGAGCCGATAACCCCGAGGTTGGACTCCGGAATCAAGTTCCTCCTCGACCACCCCGCTGCGCAGGATGCCGGCCACCTTCTTCAGCTCCAGCAGGGCCTCGGTCGACAATGAGGCAAGTTGCTCGTCGGCCTGATCGAACTGCCAACCGCGCTCCGGGCGGAGGTAGTCCCTGATAACCAGACCGCGCCCCTCTTGAACTCCGGCCAGCATTTCGTGAGCCTGAAGACCGATGAGGCGACCCGCTTCTCCCAGTTCGATCAGGTAGCCGTCGATCTCGGCAGCAATTCGGCGGACCATTTCCAAGCGCTGGAGGACCGTAGCCACATCGCGCACCGTCACCAGGTCCTCGACTTCGAGTGCCGACAGGGAGCCCGACACGGAGTCCAGGCTCTCCTTGTAGCGCTCCAGCGTCTGCAGAGCCTGATTGGCCCGATTGACCAACCTGGGCGTCGACTCCAGTTGGTGCTTGGAGCCGTTGCGGTACACGGCAATGATGGACATGTCCTCGGACACGGATATGACCGGCACGTCTATGGATCGGGCCACTCGCTCCGCCGTACGGTGCCTGGTTCCTGTCTCGGTGGTAGGCACGGCCGGATCGGGCACCAGGTGGACGTTGGCACGGGCGATCCTGGTCATGTTGGCGGTCAGGATGATGGCTCCGTCCATCTTGGCCAGCTCGCTCAGCCGTTGGGGAGTGAACTCGGCGTCGACCAGAAATCCTCCCGAACAGATGGACAGGACCTCGGGGCCGTCTCCCACCACGATGAGCGCCCCTTTGTTGGCCTGGAGTATCCGGTCCAGACCCTCCCGCAGGGGCTGGCCCGGCGCAACCAGGCCGAGGGCATCATCCATGGCCTTGGTTCGAAGCACCACCACATTCGAATGGTAGCGGGGGGAGGGCAACCAAGGATCAATCGAGCTCGGCCCCCCAGCCCGACCCGGTCCTTGACCCGGTCCTTGACCCGGTCCTTCACCCGGTCCGACAAGGCAATGGTCCGGCCCTTACCGCGCTCTTCCGGCCTGGCGAGAGGGCGGGGGGGGTCAGAGTAGGCTTGTCCAACCCAAAGTATCCAGCGGCGGCGGCCACCGAATCGAGTCGGACCAGCTTGAGTCCAGGCGGGCCATCAGGCGACCTGGAGGGAACCACTGCAGTGTCGAAGCCCAGTCGGGCCGCCTCGCTCAGGCGCCTCTGGGCGTGGGTTACCTGGCGCAGCTCCCCGCCCAATCCGACCTCTCCGAAGGCCACCAGCCCCTCCGGCAGGGCCACAGCCGAGACGGCCGAACACAGCGCGAGGGCAAGGGCCAGGTCCCCGGCGGGTTCGGTGATGCGAACCCCTCCAACCACTGAGGCGAACACATCGCTGTTAGCGAGCCCGAGGCTCATCCACTTGTCCAGGACAGCCAGGATGAGAGCCAGGCGACCGGCGTCCAGGCCCTGGGCCGAACGGCGGGGAATGGGGATCCCGGACTCGGTCACCAGAGCCTGTATCTCGACCAGAAGCGGTCGCTGGCCCTCCATCGTGGGCAGCACCACCCCGCCCGGATGGAGGGGGCGGCGGTCGCCGAGCAACATGACGCTCGGGTCGGGCACCCCTTTCAGTCCCTCTTGGGCCATCTCGAACAGCCCCAACTCCCCGGTGGCGCCGAATCGGTGCTTGGTCGCCCGCAACAAGCGGAGGGCGTAGTGACGCTCTCCCTCGAAGGACAAGACGGTGTCGACCGAGTGCTCCAAGGCCCGGGGCCCGGCCAGGGTGCCCTCCTTGGTCACATGGCCCACCAGGACCGTGCTGGTTCCCGATGTCTTGGCCGCCCGAACCAGGTGGGTAGTGCACTCGCGGACCTGGGCCAATGTGCCTGGTCCGCCCCCAAGGTCGGGATCGACGACGGTCTGGATCGAGTCGATCACCACCAGGGCGGGATGCAGGCTCCCCATGGCTTGGAGGATCGCGACGATGTCGGTCTCGGCAAGGATCATGAGCTTGTCGGAAGTCACCCCGATGCGGTCCGAGCGCATGCGGACCTGACCCTCGGATTCCTCGGCAGTGACGAGCAGGGTGATCTGACCCCGGGCCGCTACCGAACCGAGAGCCTGGAGGAGCAGGGTCGACTTGCCCACGCCCGGTTCGCCACCCACCAGGGTCACCGAGCCAGGCACGAATCCGCCCCCCAGGACCCGGTCGAGTTCGTCGATGCCGCTGGACATGGGTGCCCATCGGGCCATGTCCACGGCCGATATGGGGGCGAGAACCCCTGAGGCCGCCCCCGGCGTCGACTCGCCTCCGACCCCTCGGGATCGACCCGATGATCGGGCCGCCAACTGGGCGGCCCTGGACCTGGTGGACACCAAAGGGGCGGCTACCGGCTCCTCAGACAGGGTGTTCCATTCACCGCAGTTCCCGCACCGCCCAGCCCACTGGGGCCAGCCGGTGCCGCAGTGGCTGCACAGATGGACGGCTCGGGCCCGGGTCATTGATAGTCGATCCTATGGGCCGGGTGTGACGCCACGCCGGGCGGATGCCGAGGGGCCGCCGGCAGGCCGATCAGGTGGCGAGAACGATGAGCGCTCAGGTGGTGTGAACGATTAGCAGGTGACAGGGGGTGTGGTGGCTCACTTTGTTGGGCACCGAACCCAAAAAGAGCCGGGTGGCTCCTGTCATGCCCCTGTTCCCGACCACGAGCAGGTCGTAGTTGCCTGATTCGGCCACATCGAGGATGACCGAGGCCGGGTCGCCCTGCTCGGTGATGGTGGTGATCTCCACGCCAGACCCGTCGTGGGTGGAGGCGGACCGCTCCACGATCGGGCCCACCTGGCGCTCGGGGCCGACCCCAAGCACGGCCAAGGCGGCCCCGGTCACCCCGGCCACCTGCACAGCCCGGTCGACGGCGCGCTCAGCCGTGGCCGAGCCATCCGTGCCGACCAGTATGTGGGCGTACATCGTTGCGTACCGAGCGGCCGGGACTACTCGGATACCGGCCCGGCACCGGCCAATTCGACCGGCGGTGGCTCCACTCCTTCGACGGTGCGGAAGACCACCTCGTCGTTCTCGGCGTCGACGATGATCGTCTGGCCGACCCGGAACTCTTTCCACAAGATCCTCTCTGAGAGCGGATCCTCCACCATCTGTTGGATGGCCCGCCTCAACGGCCGGGCTCCCAAGGTGGGGTCGTAGCCCTTCTGAGCCAGTAGGACCTTGGCCTGCACCGTGAGCTCGAAACCCAAGCCCTGTCCCTCGAGTTGGTCACGCACCCTCTTGATCATGAGGTCGACGATCTCGGTAACCTCTTCCACCGACAGCTCGTGGAACACGATCACGTCATCGATCCGGTTGAGGAACTCAGGCCGGAAATGAGCCTTGAGCGCTTCGTTGACCTTCAGCTTCATGCGCTCGTAGCTGACCGCCTCGGTGTTCTTGGCGAAGCCCACCGACGTCTTGCGCAGGTCGGCGGTTCCGAGGTTGGAGGTCATAATCAAGACCGTGTTCTTAAAGTCCACGCTGCGCCCCTGGGCGTCGGTTAGCCGGCCGTCCTCGAGGATCTGGAGCAGGGTGTTGAAAACGTCGGGGTGGGCCTTTTCCACTTCGTCAAAGAGCACCACCGAGAAAGGCTTGCGCCGCACGGCCTCGGTCAGCTGTCCACCTTCCTCATAGCCCACATATCCCGGGGGGGAACCGACAAGACGGGACACCGTGTGCTTTTCCATGTATTCGCTCATGTCCAGTTGGATCAGCGAATCCTCGTCACCAAACAAGAACTCGGCCAGCGTCTTGGCCAACTCGGTCTTGCCGACGCCGGTCGGTCCGAGGAATATGAACGAACCACTGGGGCGCTTGGGGTCCTTTAGGCCGGCCCGGGTACGCCGGATGGCTTTGGACAGAGCCGTCAGGGCCGCTTCCTGGCCCACGATGCGTTTGTGGAGCTCCTCCTCCATGCGCAACAGCTTGGAGGTCTCCTCTTCGGTCAGCTTGTATACCGGGATGCCCGTCCAGTTGGCCAGGACCTCGGCAACTACTTCCTCGTCGACCACGTCGAACAGGTCGACTCCCTCGGCCCGCCACTCGGCTTCCTTCGCCGCCTTGCGTTCCAGCTTCACCTTCTCTTGCTCGGACAGCTTCTTGGCCTGGTCGAAAGCCTGGCGCTCGATGGCCGCGTCCTTGTCCTTGCGCAGGCGCAGGATGTCATCCTCGAGTTGCTTGTAGTCGGGGGGGGTGGCCATGCGCCTGATGCGCAGCCGCGACCCGGCTTCGTCGATGAGGTCAATGGCCTTGTCGGGCAGGAATCGGTCCGAGATGTAGCGGTCGGCCAGGTTGGCCGCAGCGACCAGGGCCTGATCGGTGATGGTGACACCGTGATGGGATTCGTAGCGGTCCCGTAATCCCCGCAGGATCTCGATGGTGTGGGCCAGGGAGGGCTCCTCGACCTTGATGGGCTGGAAGCGGCGCTCCAGAGCGGCGTCCTTCTCCAAGTGCTTGCGGTACTCGTCAAGCGTGGTGGCGCCGATGGTCTGCAGCTCCCCCCGAGCCAGCATGGGCTTGAGAATCGAGGCGGCGTCGATGGCTCCCTCGGCCGCCCCCGCTCCCACCAGGGTGTGGAGCTCATCGATGAACAAAATAATGTCCCCGCGGGTTCGTATCTCCTTGAGAACCTTCTTCAGGCGCTCTTCAAAGTCGCCGCGATAGCGGCTGCCCGCCACGAGGGCGCCGAGATCGAGAGTGTAGAGCTGTTTGTTCTTGATGGTTTCGGGTACATCGTTGTCCACGATGCGTTGCGACAAACCCTCGACTATGGCTGTCTTGCCCACCCCGGGCTCGCCGATCAGAACCGGGTTGTTCTTGGTCCGACGGGAAAGTACCTGCATGACGCGCTCGATCTCGCGTTCGCGGCCGATCACCGGATCAAGCTTGTGATCACGGGCCAGAGCGGTGAGATTGCGACCGAACTGATCCAGTACCGGCGAGCCAGTGGCCGACTCGGTACCTGCGGCCCCGGCTCCTCCAGGCGCGGACTCCTTACCCATGTTTCCCGACAAGAGCTGGATGACCTGCTGGCGCACCCGGGAGAGGTCGGCACCGAGACTCTCAAGGACCTGAGCGGCTACGCCCTCACCTTCGCGCACCAGCCCCAGCAGCATGTGCTCGGTACCGATGTAGTTGTGGCCCAATTGGAGGGCCTCCCGCAGGCTGAGCTCCAGCACCTTCTTGGCCCGGGGGGTAAACGGAGGCGATCCGGTGGTTGACGTACCGGCAGGACCGATGGTCTCCTCAACCTTCTCGCGCACCGCCTCCAACGAGATGCCCAACGACTCCAGGGCCTTGGCCGCCACACCTTCACCCTCGTGGATCAGGCCAAGCAAGATGTGCTCGGTGCCGATGAAGTTGTGGTTGAGCAGGCGCGCCTCTTCTTGCGCCAGCACCAGAACTCTTCGGGCTCTGTCAGTAAATCTCTCGAACAATGCGACCGCCTCCCAAGACTGTAGGGATATTGCGAAGTCTAATCGCCAACCTCATCACTCATGACGTCTCCTCCCTCCACCAGCGGGAGCCCGCCGGCCCGGATATCCTCGCTGAGGGTTTCGACGTACCCATTGTCTATTCCTCGGCTCATTCGCCTATCGTCCTGAATTGGTGAACATCAATAATCTCCTGGGGCTGGCAGATCTGGACGCGGATCTGGCGCGCCTGGAGGAATGCCTCAAGGGATCGCTTACCAGCGAGGACCCCTTGCTGGCCGAAGTTGCCACCCATCTGGTGGTGGCCGGAGGCAAGCGCCTGCGTCCCAGTCTCACACTTGCCTGTGCCGCCGAGCGAGGTCCGGCCGGCCCGGAAGTTCTCTTGGGAGGAGTGAGCGTGGAGTTGGTCCACTTGGCCTCGCTCTATCACGATGACGTCATGGACGAGGCCGCCACCCGGCGCAACACGCCCAGCGTCAACGCCCAATGGGGAAACCTGGTGGCCATAGTGGCCGGTGATTTCCTCCTGGCACGGGCCGCGGGCATCGCCGCCGGGCTGGGCAATGAGATTGCCGGCCTCCTGGCCGCCACCTTGGCCCGCATGTGTGAAGGCCAGATCCAAGAGGTCCACTCGGCCTTCGACACCGCCCGTAGTGAATCGAGCTACCTGAGCGCCATCAGGGGAAAAACAGCCTCGTTGCTGGCCACGGCGTGTCGGGTGGGGGCACTGACCTCGGAGCTGGACCAATCCGTCGTAGAGTCTCTCACCGCCTACGGCGAATATTTTGGCATGGTTTACCAGATCCGCGACGACATCATGGACCTGGTCGCCAGCGATTCCGACTTGGGCAAAGCCCCCGGTCAGGATCTGGTGGAGGGGATCTACACCCTCCCTGTCCTCCTCGCATTGAGCGAGGCAGGTCCCTCGGGGGAACTGGCTGACCTGCTGGGACGGCCGCTCGACGGCGCCGGGCTGGACCAGGCCCGCCGGCTCATTCGGGGCACCAGCGGGCTCGCCGGGGCCGAGGCAGTGGGACGAGGCTTTGCCAAGAAGGCCGACGAGGCCGCTCAGCAGGCCGCCCCCGGCGAAGTGGGAATTGCGCTGGGCCGCCTGGGCCACGCCCTACTCGACACACTCCCCACCTGACAGCTCGGGTCCCTCCCGGCCCGGACGCTCAGGTCCTTCCCGGCCTGACAGCTCGGGTCCCTCCCGCCCTGGGACCTCCGGTCGAAGTGCGGGGAAGGCGATGACCTGACGGATGGATGCCGCGTCGGCCAGGAGCATCACCAGGCGATCGATGCCCAGTCCCAGTCCGGCCGTGGGGGGCAGGCCATACTCCATGGCCCGCAGGTAGTCGTCGTCAACAACCATGGCCTCGTCGTCCCCGGCGGCCTTGTCCCGGGCCTGGGCCTCGAAGCGCGCCCGTTGCTCGTCCGGGTCGATTAGCTCCGAAAAGGCATTGCCCAACTCCCGGCCGGCCAGGATCGGCTCGAAGCGCTCCACCCATCCCGGCTTGTCGCGATGATGGCGGGCCAGAGGCGAGACCTCCTTGGGGTAGTCGCAAACGAACACCGGACCCCACAACTCGGCCTCGGTGGTCTTCTCGTAGATCTCAAGGATCAGCTTGCCCGGGCCATAGGAGTCCTTGACCGCCACCCCGGCCGACCGTGCCCGCTCGGCCAACTCGGCCCGGTTCATTTCCAATGAGACATCCATGCCGGCATGCTCGGCGATCAATTCCACCATGGTGGCCCGGCGCCAGGGCCGGCGCAGGTCGAGCTGCCTGCCGCCGTAGGTGATCACCTCGTCGCCCTTCTCCGCTAGAGCCAGCTCGCACACCAGATTCTCGAACAGATCCATAAGCTCGTAGTAGTCGACGTAGGCCTGATAGAGCTCGAGCATTGTGAATTCCGGGTTGTGGCGGGTGGACAGACCCTCGTTGCGGAACACCCGCGCTATCTCGTACACCTTTTCGAATCCGCCCACGACCAGACGCTTGAGGTACAGCTCCGGAGCGATGCGCAAGTAGAAATCAGCATCGAGGGCGTTGTGGTGGGTAACAAACGGTCGGGCCAGCGCTCCACCCGGGACCGGGTGCAGGACGGGGGTCTCTACCTCCATGAATCCGCGTGCTCCTAGAAAATCCCTGATCCCCGCGATGACGCGGGAGCGCAGTTCCAAGGTGGGCCTGCTGTCTGGGCTGGCCCACAGGTCCGCGTAGCGCTGACGGTAGCGGGTCTCAGTGTCGGTGATGCCCTTCCACTTGTCCCCGAAAGCCCGGCGTGCTTGGGCCAGCAGCACCCAATGGTCCACCTTGACACTCAGCTCCCCTCGCCTGGTTCGCACCACCTCACCGGTAGCCCCCACCCAGTCGCCAAGCGACAGCTTGACGAAGCCCTCGTAGTCCTCTGCCAGGGCAGCAAGGACGAACAGTTGCACCGACCCCGTGGAGTCCCGGAGCTGGGCGAAGGTCACCTTGCCCTGGGATCGCAGCAACATGATCCGCCCGGCAACAGACACCTTCTCTTGGGATTCCTGACCGTCCTCGAGGCTGTCGAAACGATCGGACACGTCCCGAGCGGAGGCATCCTTGGCGAAGGTATAGGGAATCGGGCCGGTCATCGGTTGGGTCCCATCGTGGGGCCAGGTGCCGGGCTCGGTTGACAAACGATCAGGACAGTCACGCTACCTCGACATTTCGCTCGTAGATCAAGCGCAGACCATGCAGGGTTAGCCACGGCTCAAGCTGCCCGATGTAGGAGGAATAGGGGGCGATGAGGCCCGCCAGCCCTCCGGTAGCGACGATGGAAGCGGGACCCAACTCGTCTTGCATGCGCCGACACAGGCCGTCGACCATGCCTGAGTACCCGAATATGGCGCCCGACTGCACCGATTCCACCGTTGACTTGCCAATGACGCTGCGTGGTTCGACCAATTCCACCCGGCTCAGGGCCGCCGCCTCCGCAAACAGGGCGTTCATCGAGATCTCGATTCCAGGGACGATGGCGCCCCCCAGGTACTCGCCCAGCTCCGATATGACATCGAAGGTGGTGGCCGTGCCGAAGTCGACCACGATGCCTGGTCCACCGAATAGATCGAAAGCAGCCACGGCGTTGGCGATCCGGTCGGCTCCCACCTCCCGGGGATTGTTGTAGAGGATGGGCATGCCACTGCGCACTCCGGGCTCGAGCACGACCACGGGGACTTCGAACCAACGCGACGCCATGTCCCGCAGGGCGGCGGTAAGGGAGGGGACGGTGGACGACACCACGATCCCGGTCACCACGTCGTCGATGTCCAAACCGACCAGGTCCAGCAATTGACTGACCAGGAGGGCGTGTTCGTCGGCCGTGCGCTCCCGGTTGGTGGCCACCCGCCAGTGATGGCGCAGGTCGGCGAGTCCTCCCCCGGTGTCGGGATCGAACAGGCCTACCACCGTTTGGGTATTGCCCACGTCCAGGGCCAGCAGCACCGTCTCAGACCCTCCGATCCAGCCCGATGTCGAGTACCGGCGCCGAGTGGGTCAAGGCTCCCACCGATATGAAGTCGGGCTCGCACGCCGCATACCGGGCCACGGTGTCCAGGGAGATCCCCCCCGAAACCTCCACCAGCGCTGGTGAGGAGCCCGAGCGGACAACGGCCACACACTCGGTGACTTCGAGCGGCGTCATATTGTCCAGGAGGACCATGGTGGCTCCGGCTTCCACGGCCTCGGTCACCTGGTGGAGGTGATCGCACTCCACCTCGACCATGCGACCTGGCCACATGGAGCGGGCCCGGTCCACGGCCTCGGAGATGCTCACCCCAGCCAGATGATTGTCCTTGACCAACACCCCCTCGGACAGGCTCCCGCGGTGGTTGAGCCCGCCGCCCGCTCGGACCGCCGCCTTTTCCAGGGCTCGGAGACCCGGCGTGGTCTTGCGTGTGTCGAGGATCCTGGTCCGCCTGGTGACAGCCTCGACCGCTTCCACATACTGGCGAGTGAGACTGGCCACACCCGAGAGATGGCCGAGGAGATTGAGGGCCGTACGCTCGGCGCTCAGGATACCCCGCAGGGAACCTTCCAGCGTGGCCAACGGCGTAGCCGGCCCGACGTGGTCACCATCGAAGCCATGGGCCACAAAGTCGATCTCCGGGTCGACCTGGGCCAGGGTTTGGCGGGCACAGGCCATGCCGGCCAGCACCCCCGGGACCCTAGTCACCAGCACAAATCGTCCCCGGGAGTCATGCGGTACGAGGCCGGCAGTGAGGTCGCCCAGGGGCAAAAGGTCCTCAGCCAGGGCCCGGGCCACAACTGCGACCACCGCCGATCTGGGTGGGTCTAAGTTCGATCGGCCCGGGGTCGTCACGGACGCACCGCCAGGGGCGACCCGTGAACCAAGCGATGGCGTTGGCCGTCATCGGTTTGGGGAAAGTCGGTCCTGGTGTGAGCGCCCCGGCTCTCGGTGCGAACCAGGGCCGAAGCCAGCATGGCCTGGGCCACTACGGCCAGGTTGGCCAGCTCCAGAGCTCCCCCCGCCGTCAGACCTTCCGTTCGGCGGGCGCCTGCCGTTAGGCTCGAACCCCCGTGCCCTGGGTGGGAGCCTCCGGCCAGTTGGGCATAGACCCTCCCGGTCTCTTCTCCCACCGAATCCACAACCCGGAGGGTCTCGTCCAGCGAGGCCCGGCTCCTGAGCACCCCGGCTCCCGCCGTCATGGCCCTCTGCAAGCGGTCCTTGGCCTTGATCAGATCGAATGGCGCCTCGGTCCGGACCGGCAAGGCAGGGGGCTCCCAGGCGTCCAAGGGGGCCACCCGGATTCCCGACGCCGGCAAGGGTCGAGCTCCTATGTCTTCATCCAACCCCCGCGCCCTTTCCCCGACCGACGTTTGAGCTGGGTGAGTCACTGCCCCAATATCGCCGCCCTCATTGTCGAGCGTGGCAAACACCGAGCGCATAGCCCCGGTGGGGACCGGTCCATCGACTCCGGCCTCGATGGCCTCGACCACCCGGGGGGCGAACACCATGCCTTCCAGTAGGGAGTTCGAGGCCAGTCGGTTGGCTCCGTGCACCCCGGTACAGGCGACCTCCCCGCAGGCCCATAGACCAGGGAGCCAGGTGGCGCCCGAAAGATCGGTGACCACACCACCGGATAGGTAGTGGGCGGCCGGTGCGATAGGGAGCCAGTCCTGGGATGGATCCAATCCCGCCCCAGCCAGCGAGGCGGCAATGGTGGGAAAGCGAATGTCGAAATCGGCCAGGTCGGTAGCATCCAGCCACAGGTGATCTACGCCTTGGTCCGCCATCCGTGCCGTCATGGCCCGAGACACCACGTCCCGGGGCGAAAGCTCTTCGACAAAGCGGTGGCCCGCACTGTCACGAAGCTTGGCCCCGTGACCGCGAAGGGCCTCGGACAGTAGAGGCCGGGGCATGGCGGCGTGGTGTAGGGCCGTGGGGTGAAATTGCATGAACTCAACATCGGCACAGGGCACCCCGGCCCGCAGTGCCATGGCCAGTCCGTCACCGGTGGACTGGCTCGGATTTGTGGTGACGGCAAAGAGTTGGCCGGCCCCGCCCGTGGCCAGCACCACATGGTCGGCCTCGATGATCCCGGGAGCGCCCTCGGGGTTCAGGGCCTGGACCCCGATGCAGCGGCCTTGAGCCACGACCAGGTCGATGGCCAGCCAACCCTCCATCACCGCGGCGGCGCTGTTGCGCACAGCGTCGACCAAGGCCCGCTCTATTTCGGCGCCGGTGGCAGCGCCGCCGGCGTGAACGACCCGGGCCACAGAGTGGCCTCCCTCCCGGGCCAGGGCCAGATGTCCTTCCGGCCGACGGTCGAAGACGGCGCCCAGTGCGATCAGCTCATGCACCCGGGCCGGTCCCTCGTCAACCAGAACCCGGACGGCGTCGGCGTCGCACATACCTACACCGGCGGCCAACGTGTCGGCCAGGTGCAAATCCGTAGAGTCCTCGTCGGCGCCCAGCACGGCGGCCACCCCCCCCTGGGCCCAGCGGGTGGCCGACTGGGACAGCTCCGCCTTGGTCAGCACGCCCACGTCCAGTCCCCCGGGTAAACCGGCCTTGATTGCCACGGTCAGTCCGGCGACACCGCTACCCACGACCAGGACGTCCAGGTGCACGGCGACGGATCAACCCGTCTCGGTGGCCCGGGCGACAACCGTGTTGGCCCCGTCGTCGTGGGCGACAACCCTTTTGGCCCCGTCGTCGTGGGCGACAACCTTGTTGGCCCCGTCGACGTGGACGACAACCGGCGCGTAGGCGGCCAGCTCGGCCTCGGTGTAGTCGGCGTAGGAGATGACAATTATCTTGTCATGGGGCTGGACCAGGCGAGCCGCTGCGCCATTGAGACAGAACTGTCCCGGGCCTCCGGCGATGGCGTAGGTCTCCAACCGGGCCCCGTTGTCGATATCGACGACGGTCACCTGTTCGTTTTCGAGGATGTCAGCCCGAGCCATCAGCTCCGAGTCGATGGTGATCGATCCTACATAGTTGAGGTTGGCATCAGTGACCGTGGCCCGATGGATCTTGGACTTCATCATGCGGCGCAGCAAGGTGACCCTCTTTCCTGTCGAAGCCAGAACATAACGCTTAGACCCCACCCCTTATGCGGGGATCCCGATCGAGTGAAGGGCAACCGAGGGGAGAAGTGGCCGCCATGTTGTCGAGAAGGCGAACCCCACCCACCCGGGCGGCGATGAGCAGCCGCAGCGGTCCAGCCAGTCTCGCCGGCATCGACAGGTCCTCGGGATCGACCACGGTGGCGTAGTCCAGGCTCAAGAGGGGTTCGAGGGCCACGGCGTCGGCCATCACTCCGATCACTTGGTGAGGGTCGGTGGCGCCTGATTCAACCGCCCCCCGGCCTGCCAGGAGGGCTCGGTGCAATGCGGGAGCCGCCAGCATTTCGGGGCCGGAAAGCGTGGCGTTGCGGCTGGACAGGGCAAGGCCGTCCGCCTGGCGCACCGTCTCACAGGCCACAACTGTGGCAGGCAGACCCAGATCGCTCACCAGCCGGCGGATCACGGCCAGCTGTTGAAAATCCTTCTCGCCAAAATACGCCCTGGTTTGGCCCACCGTGGCCAGCAGTCGAGTCACCACGGTGGCTACGCCATCAAAATGCCCGGGGCGCCAATCGGACTCCAACGCCAGCGCCGGTCCGCCCACGTGCACGACTGTCGCCGCACCTGGCGGGTACATCTCGTCCACTTCAGGCAGGTAAACCACGTCGGCCCCGGCTCGGGCCGCAACAGCGGTGTCGTTCTCAGGGTTTCGCGGATAGTCCGCCAGGTCTTCGCCAGCACCGAACTGGGTCGGATTGACAAAGATGCTCGCCACTACAAGGTCGCACTCCGAGCGGGCTCGGACGATGAGACTCTCATGGCCGCGGTGCAGGGCGCCCATGGTGGCCACGAACCCGACGGTACCTCCGCCACGGCGGGCCTGGTCCAGTAATCCCGCGAGTTCCGCTCCACTGGTCACCATCAAGGGGGCCGGTACGCGCTCGGGCCGTTCGCGCTCGGGCCGTTCGCGCTGGGGCCGTTCGCGCTCGGGCCGAGCCAGGCGCCGGGCGAGGTCGGCGCCGGCCACATAGCCGGGAGCCTCATCGGGGCCAACGGCTCGGATATGGCGATCGAGCGTGGCCCGGTCACCCCGGGCCGCCGGCCCGGTCAGAGCCGCCCGAGAACCCATCACCGACACGTCATCAAGGGAGAATCGAGCCAGGTCCGCCAGGGGCTCGGGACCGATGCCGGCGCCGGCGCCGATCCGCTCGGCTTGGGCGAGCACCGCTACAACGTGATTCGAGGCGACGCAGGCCGCGGCGTGATACGCCGCCCGGTTCTGCCCGGTGAGCGCAATGAGCCGGCCCCCGAGGGCCGTGACGATCTCAATAGCGGCGTCGTCGCCCGAGTGGGAGAAGAAGATGCCCGACGCCAGCCGGCGAGATCCGATCTCGGGTTCGGGTAAGGGGGCCAACGGGTGAACAACAGCTCGCCGGACGTGACCCGACAACACATCGACCCCCAGTGAGCCGGCCAGGTGGACGGCCACGGTGTCGGGACAGGGATGCACCTGGGTGGCGACTTGGCTGATGCAGTCGTCGGGGACGGCCAGAACGACAAAGTCGACACCACTGGAGGCTTGACCAAGTGTCGCCGGGTCGTGTCCCTCGACTACATCGACGGTCCAACCGGCCCGACACAGAGCCAGAGCCAAGGACTTCCCGGCGCGACCGGCACCCACCACTCGCAGCGATCTCAAGTCAATCGACCTTCCCGACGTTCCGGCCCCGGTTTGGGTGCCGTTCGCTTCCCTACAGGCTACCAACCTGGCGAACGACCCCGTCAACCTGGCCCTGCCAGTCCTTAGGAACCAGTTCGGGAGCGACGTCGGCCAGGGGTTCGACCACGAAACGACGGCGCCACATGCGGGGATGAGGCACCACAAGATCATCCTGTTGTACAACGAGGTCGCCGACCAGCAGCACGTCCACATCCAGGGTCCGGGGGCCCCACCGTTCGGCTCGTACCCGACCGGCGGCCTCTTCGAGTCGGTGGGCCACCCCCATCAGCAGCCGAGGTGACAGCGCAGTTTCCAGCTCCACCACCAAGTTCAGGTACGGCCCCTGCCCTGGGGGCCCGCCAACTGGCTCGGTCTCGTACACGGGCGAGACGGCCGTCACGGCAATCAATGATTCAACGGTCAGGGATTCAACGGCCTGGCGAAGATGGCTCCAGCGGTCCCCGAGGTTGGAGCCCATTCCCAGAAACGCTCTCAACAGACCACCCACTCAGGAAACGATCAATTGCGTCGACGGGTTATCTTCACCCCGGCCGAGGACATGTCCAGGGCCACCGGGGGACGCAGCTTGCGCACGGTGACGGCCACAGCACTTGCTCGAGCATCGGCCAGGATGGCCTGGGCTATGGCTTCGGCCAGGGCCTCCAACAGGGAAAAGTGCCGCTCGGCGACAATTGCGGCTGCCACTCCGGCCACCCAGGCATAGTCCAAGGCGTCGTCCAGGGCATCACTGATGACGGCCGGCCCGAGGTCAACGTCGACAGCCAGATCCAATTGGAACGGTTGGGCCCTAGCGGCTTCCTCTGCCAACACGCCGTGAGTTCCCAGGACTCGAAGTCCGCTAACCAGGATCTGGTCAGGCACCGGGATGTTGCTCGGGATTGGCATCAGGGGTGAGGGTCACCAACTGTCGACCCGGAGGTCCCATCTGGCGCTTGGTGATCTGCTCCAGGGCCGATATGGCTCGCGGCCGGTCGCCGAGCCGGCCCGACCAGACCAAGAAACCGGCCATCACGCCCATGAGGCGATCACCCATCTCTTCCTGGTGCACCAGGATGGTCTCGCCGGCGCCGAGCCACGCAGCAAACTGGCCGAACAGCTCAGGCAGCGCCGTCCTCATCTCGGCCGTAGCCGGAAGGGGGAAGTGGGCCCAATTCATGTCCAATTCCGTGTAGGCATGGAGATTGTGAGGAGACGGTAGCAACGACACCACCCGGGAAAAACCCTGTTCCCGCAGCCACAGGATCTCCTCATGGCGGCGCACCCGGCGGTGATTGCGGGCGTAGCCGCCCGGTCGTTCACTTATGGCCAGTTGCCCTTGGATGACCCAGGCGAAGTTGCGTGGGGGTATGCCCGCCGCCCAGCGACCCCTCACGACGCTGGTCCAACGATTTGCGCGGCCATCACCGTGGCCGCCACGTCGTGGGCCCTTACCATTGATGCTCCCTTGGTCATGGCCCACACCGAGCTGGCCAACGATCCTTCGAGCCGATCGGTGACCTTCAGTGTGTCGCCGTCCGGCCCCGCCCCAATCAGGCCTAAAAAGTGCTTCCTGCTCGTCCCCACCAATACCGGATACCCCAGGGCCACCACTCTATCCAGTTCCGCCAGTAGCGCCAGGTTGTGGGAAAGGGACTTGCCGAACCCGATGCCGGGATCCAGCCAGACCTCATCCACACCGGCCACGCCGGCCTCGACGGCACGATCGGATAGAAACTGGACCACCTCGCCGACCACGTCCTCGTAGTGGGGGTGAACCTGCATGTCAGAGGGCTTGCCCTGCATGTGCATCGCCACCCATCCCACACCACAGGCCGCGGCCACCGGCGCCAGGCGGGCTCCGATGTCATTGATGAGGGTGGCTCCGGCCTCCACGGCCGCCTCGGCCACCCCGTCTTTTACGGTGTCAATCGACACCCGAACATGGGGGGCGAGCGCCGCCACCACGGGCAGGACGCGGCGCTTTTCCTCTTCCTCGGTGACGGGGTCGGCCCCGGGGCGGCTGGATTCCCCACCTACGTCGATGATATCGGCACCTTCCGTCACCATGGCCAAGCCCCTGGCCACCGCGCTGTCGTGATCGAAATACCGTCCTCCATCTGAGAACGAGTCCGGCGTCACGTTAAGCACACCCATAACCAAAGGTCGCACCGGAACTACAGTAGGCCCGACCGGGCCATCAACTGCCGCGAACAGGGCCGTCACCTGCCGTGAATGAACTGCATGGCCTCGGTTCGAGTGGAAGCATCAGTACGGAACAAGCCCCTTACGGCCGAGGTCACCGTCAATGCGCCCGTCTTTTTAACGCCCCGCATGGACATGCACAGGTGCTCGGCCTCGATGACCACCAGCACTCCCCGGGGCACCAGCGCTTCCTCTATGGCGTCGGCCACCTGGGTGGTGAGCCTTTCTTGCACCTGGAGGCGGCGGGCAAAGCCATCAACGAGCCGGGCCAACTTGGAAAGCCCGGTTATCCGCCCATCGCCGTTCGGGATGTAGGCGACGTGGGCCTTGCCGATGAAGGGCATCAGATGGTGCTCACACAGGGAAGCGAACGCGATGTCCTTGACCATCACCATCTCGTCGTGTCCGGCGTCGAAGGTGACCACCAGGTGGTGGCGAGGGTCCTGTCTCATGCCCTCGGAGAGTTCCAGGTACATGGCGGCAACGCGTTGGGGAGTGTCGCTCAGGCCGTCGCGCTGGGGGTCCTCTCCGATGGCGG
>JBOGIG010000073.1:0-12834 GCA_050742455.1 Acidimicrobiales bacterium | reverse complement strand
ACGCCTGGATCTTGATCTCCAGAAGGCCATGAGCACGGCGCAGGCTCTCTTCGACCCCCGATGTCGTGTGTGCCTTGGCAAAGATGAAACCCAAGTAGCGGTTGCCCTCCGGTAGGGGCTCGACCAGGCGTCCCGGCGCCACTGATATCTCCAAGCCGGTGACCCCGGGAACGGCGCGGGCCTCGTCCCGGCCGTCCACGCCAATCAGCACGCCAGATTGGGGGATCGGAATCATCATCACTCCGGCAGCGCTTTCCTCGCGCTCGATGGATTCGATGGCCAACCCCAGGGCATGAGCCAGGATGACCTGCTCCAGGCTCATGCCCGACCCGAACGAAAGGGTCCTGGAGCACAAGCCACCAATGGAGCGCGCTGCCAATTCCAGCATCTTGATCCCGCTGCCAGGCAAGCCGGCACCGGCGGGCCCGGCCACCTGATCGACTCCGACTCCGGCTTCACCAGACCCGGTGATCGCATCGGTCCCCAGGCGGGCCTCGGCGTGAACCGGTCCCTCGACGAGCCCCAGGGCGCGGGCGGCCCGGGCCACAACTGAGGCGAGCTCGGCTTGAACCGAGTTCTCCAGCCGCGAGGGCGTCACGTAGATCGTTTCCTCGAAGAACGGACCGTCGAGGGGATCGGGCTTGTCGAATATGGCCAGTATCTCGAGGTCTCCGCTGCGCATCAGTCCCTCGACCGCCACTTCAGGGCCGGGGACGAACTCTTCGATGACCAGGGTCTGGTCGTGGGCCCCGCCGGACGATTCGATGATGGACCGGGCCCGATCGGCCGCCGCAGCGACCTCCGACGGACCGTCGGCCCTTATGACTCCCCGGCTGGCCGACAGTCCGGCCGGTTTGACAACGCACGGCCAACCGATGGCGCGTCCGACATCGGCGGGGCAATCACCGGCGTCAAGGGGATGCCAACGAGGCTGGGGGACCCCGGCGGCGCTCCAGGCTGCACGCAGGGCGAGCTTGTCCCGGGTGGCCATGACGGCCTCGGGTGGATTGTGGGGCCGGCCCAGGGCGGCATTGGCCAAATTCGCGGCCAGCACCGTGGTGTCATCCACTCCAACGGCGGCGTCGATTGGTAGCCGGCGAGCCAGTTCGGCAATGGCTGCGGCAGCCTCCTCCGGCCGAGATGGATCGATGACAAGCGCCCGATCCCCCATGATCGGAGCCAGCGTGGAGCGGTGGTCACTGGCCACCACCACCTCGATACCAAGAGATTTGGCCGCCTCCATGAAGTCACTGGCACGATAGGTGGCCGAGGGCACGAGCAGCACGACACGAGGCACGACCTATCATGGCTCTTATCGAGTGCTCGACACGTCGCATGGCGCCAGACCGGCCGGGAGGCGGGCGAGGCTCTGTGGGCCCGGCCAAGGCCGGGAGCATGCCAGGACCGAGAGACGAACCAAGACCCTAGAGGTGGCAAATGGCTGTTGAGGAAGAGACCGCGATGACAGTACTGAAGGTCACCGACACTGCCCGTGCCATGGTGAGGGAGGTTCGGGCCGCTGAGCCTGACGCCGAACGGCTTGCCCTGTGGCTGGAGGTGAGCGGGGTATCGGCCACCGGGTTCACCTACGACATGTACTTCCAAGCGATCTCCGATGCGGCCCCCGGTGATTCGGTCACCCATCACGATGACCTCGCTGTGGTTGTCCCCCAGGCCAGCGTTGATCGCATACGCGGGGCCACGCTGGACGTGTCCGGACAGGGCGACTCTGCCGGCATGGTGGTGGTCAACCCCAATACCCCCGCTAGTCCGGGTTCAGGGTCGCCACGTCCGCAGGGGGACGTCTCCGGCCCGGTCGCGCAAAAGGTCATCGAGGTGCTCGAGACCATGATCAACCCCAGCATCGCCTCTCATGGTGGCCGGGCCGATCTGGTGGCCGTGGAGGACGGCACTGCGTACCTGCGCCTGGGTGGAGGATGCCAGGGCTGTGGTATGGCCCAGGTGACCCTGTCCCAGGGCATCGAGGTGGCCATCAAAGAGGCGGTGGCCGAGATCACGGCCGTGGTCGACGTGACCGACCACGCCAGCGGGGCCAATCCGTATTTTGAATCGGCCAAGAAGTAGGCCAAAGGGGCCGGCGGGCCAGACGCCATAAAGGGCTAGCGGGCCAGGGGCCATAAAGAGGGCCGGGATCGGCCGTAGAGGCGGCTGCCCCCGCCTCGCCCCCGTGTGTGACTACCCCTGGGCCGGCGAGATGGTGGTGGTCGTTTCGCTCGGGCCCCGGCCCGGGCGGTAGCGGAGGAACTTCTGCCAGTTCGACACCGAGGGATGAATCACGCCGGCCGGCCCGGTGGCATAGGCGGCCAGGAGGTTCTCGGTCACCTTGTTGGCCACGGCCGCGGCACAGAGCTGGGTTCCGCTACAGCCGTTGCCGATGGCAGGCACCCAATAGTTGGTGCCCGAGGCGAAGACGCCGGCGCCGCTCGGAGCGGTGAAGTAGGTGGCGTCGGCGTAGTCGGACCTTCCCCCACACGACACAGGCGAGTGGGCCAGGATCTCCACGTTGCGGGGTCCGGGTAGAGCGGGGTCATAGTGGTCGTACTCGCTGCCGACCAGGCCGTACAGGCGGGCCCGGTCCTTGGCCCCGGTACCGGCGAAGAGCCAACTGGTGGGATCGACGATGACCATGGCGGCTCGGACCGGATTGCACGAGTACATGTCGCCGATGATGGTGCTCTCCGGTCGAGGAACGGGGGGGTCGGCCCACTGGGTGGTGACGGCGGCGTTGTTCGTCCCGTACAGGGGATCCTCGGTGGCCACCTTGTAGCAGATGATCAGGCGGTCGGGACCTAGGCCAGTGGAGTCGAAGCGAATATGGCGGTAGATGGCGTTGGCCCCAAGGAAGGCCATGTTCACCCCGGCCTGTTCGGCATCGATTACACCTTGGCGCATCGAGGCCGACCAGTACTCGTCGTGTCCCAATGACAACAGGGCCTTATGGTTGAGGATGAGCCGGGGTCGAAGGTCCAAGTTCACGTCGGTGGTGTAGGTGACGTCCAGCCCCAGGCGCTCGACCATCGAAACCAGGGGTAACTCGTTGCCCAAGAAGTCAGCCGCCCCTTGGCCGAAGTTGGCGTCGTATGGCCGGTCGAAAGAGACTGCCCTGGAGCGGGTGGCGTAGCTGGACCCCGGGGCGGCCGAGCCTGTGGCCGAAGGACCGGAGTACAGGTCATAGCCGCCCCACTGGTTGTAGGCCTGCCACGTGGTCACGGCGTTCACCACCAGGTAGGTGGCGTGGCTGGAGTCGTCCCTGACGGTAAGCGGCACGTACTGCTGTTGAAGTCCGGCCCCAACGAGCTTGAGCAGGTAGTCACCCGGGGGCCAATCCTGGCCGACAGTAAAAGCCAAGGAGGCCTTCCAGTGGCACTCGATCGTATGGGTGGACCCCGTCGCGTGAGGGATGGGTTGCACCATGCCGGGGACCTCAGCCGACCTCCACACGAGACGAGCCTGGTAGCCCTGGTAATAGCCCATGCGGTAGGCCTCGACGTGGAAGGTGGGGGCGGTGGTCGATACGAACAGTTGCACAGCCGTCCCCCGTTGGGCGCTGACATGGTCGGCGTAGCCTTCGATGGAGTGAGGCCGTTGCGGCTTGGATATCGTCCAAGCGCTTGTGCCCGGCTTGGCGTTCTCGATGGCTATCCAGCCGGCGTGGCCGACGGGGTCCCGACTCGACGCGGCATAGGGCGCCGTGGTGGTGGTAGGGGAGGGGGGCGACACCTGGATCCTGTCCAGCGGGGGACCAGGTCGGCTACCCAGGTAGAAGAAGAGTCCCAGCCCCCCGACAAGTGCAACAACGGCCAGGATTAGCCGTCGCATCAAGCCCACGGGGCGATCCTATTGGGGAGACGGGCCTTCAGGTGAGATGGTCCGAGAACCAGGCCAGGGTCCTGGGCCAGGCGTCAGCAGCCGCTTCGGCGTCGAAGGACGGTCGCTTGTCGCAAAAGAATCCGTGACCGGCCTGGGCATAGCGCACTATGTCTGTTTCCACCTTGGCCTTCGAGGCCAACTGGGAGCGCAGCGTCTCGACGTCATCAACCGGAATGGACTGATCGGTATCGCCGAACAGTCCGAGCCACGGTGTGGTCATGGTGGCTATGCCACCGGCCAGGGCGGGCATGGCCTCGGACCGAGCGGTCACTATCCCACCGCCGTAGAAACCGACCCCTGCCCCGAGACTGCGCTTTGTGGCGACCAGGAAGCTGACCCGACCACCCATGCAGAACCCGACCACACCGACTTGTGTGCCGCTCAGACCGCGGCTGGCCAGGTGGACCAAGGTGGCGTCGACATCGGACAGGATCTTGTCGTCGTCCAGCGCCTGCATGTGGGGCATCACCTTGGAAAAGTCCTCATAGCCGAGCTTTGGGCTTCCGCTGCGGTGGAAGAGATGGGGGGCGACGGCGTGGTAGCCCTGTTCGGCGAAGCGGTCGGCTACTTCCTCGATGTGGTCGTTTACGCCGAAGGCCTCCTGGACCACGATGACCCCCTTGCCGGAGGGCGTTTGAGGTAAGGCCTCGTAGGCCGGGAAGTCTCCTTCGGGGCTGGAGATTTGAACGGTTTTACCGGTGGTCATAGCTCGACCTTATTACCCCGGGGTGGAAGCAACATCACCCGAGGGGTGAGGCAACATCAGGGCCTTGGCTTCGAAATGGTGAGCGGCCGCGGTGTTGCCGGTCTGGTTTTCCACTTTGACCAGAGACTCCAGGGCCAGACGCGACCAGGGGTTTTTGGTCAGGGCCTGGCGGTAGTAGTTGATGGCCTGGGTCGGGTGTCCAAGCTTGGACTCAATCCCGGCCAACCCGATCCACAGCTGAGGCTCGGCCGGGTCCACGGCAATGGCCTGCAGGTAGGCACGAACTGCCAGGGTCCGGTATGAGGGGTCATTTCGAGTGTCGCCCAGGAACAGGTAGTCCTGGGCCAGTTGCAGGCGGGGCTGATACCAGGCAGGCATGAGTCCAATGGCCGATTTGGCCTGGGCCACAGATTCGCTCAGCCGGGCGTTTTTGTACTGGACCGATCCGACGATGAGGACAACGGTGGCGGCCACCGCCCCGGCCCCGAGGATTGCTCGGGCCGGCCGGGGCACTACCGGGTCCGGAGGGGTACGCAGGGCTACGGCGCCCCCCAGGGCCAGGAAGGCCAGCGGGGTGGTGAACACCAACTGGGGCTCGGCCAGGTGCACGGCCAGCATGCCGAGGGCGAATCCGGCCAGGGGATCTCGCCACCCCGATCGCCGCAAGATGAGGATGAACCAGGCCAACAGGAGCAAGATGCCCGGGATACCGGTGGTTACGGTGTACTCGACCAGGATGTTGTGGGCCCCGCCAAAGAGCTTGTCCGGTCCTTCGGTCCGGGCCATTCCCAACGGGTGGTAGGGGGCGGTAGCGGCCAGGTAGGTACCCGGTCCCTCGCCCAGTATTGGCCGTCGGGCCACGCTGTGACGGGCCGACAGCCACGAGTCGATCCGCGCCGTGACGCCGCTGTCGGTACCGACTCGGGCTGAGCTGGTGGTACCGCCGTTGAGGTGGGCCAGGCCAGTGCCGGCCAGGGTCCCGACCACGGCCAACCCCAACAGGGCCAGGGCGATGCGCCGCCGAAAGGCGACAAAGCCAACTATTACGGCCAGAGCCAGTACGATGAGGCCGAATCGGCTGCCCGAGTCCTGGAGACCGGCGGCCACGGCTATGGCCGGGATGGCCCATAGGGCGGGCTTGGCTGCGAAGCGGCTGGCCACCAACCACCAGCCACCGGCCAGGAGTTCGGCCAGATAGACGGGATTGCCCATGAAGCCGTCGGAGCGCCCCTGGAAAAGCCCGAGAACCCCCGGCCCGTTGGGGATCACCATCTGGATCACGGCCAAGGCGGAGTTGGCCAGAACCCCGAACAACAAGGCGTCTTGCACCAGGGTCCGACCACGGTGACCAACGCAGGCCCCGATGGCCCACGCCCCGATCAGAGCGAGAACGAATACCAGGCCGGTACCGATGCCGTAGAGGCCCCAGATGGCCACCGAGGGAACGGGCGAGGCCAGCGCAGACACGACGCACCAAGCCCCAAAGGCGGTGGCCACCAGGGCGCTGCGACGTAGTTCGGTGCGGTAAAGCGCCACCAGTTGCCACAGGCCCACCACGGCGATGATGGGGAGCAAGCTCTGGCGCAAGGACCAGGAGGGGACATCCAGCGAGGACGTAACCATTACCGGGATCAGGGCGCCGATGGCCATGGCCAGGAGGGCCATGGGGGCCTGTCCGGCCAGACGAGAAGATCGCGCCGGGCTTTCGGCCTGGTCCATGGTGCTCACCGGCGCAGGTTACCGGGGCCGGATGGCGGCCCGGTGGATCGGCCCGGCCGGGGAAGATCAGGTGACCCGAACTTTGTGCCGATAGCTTGGGATGGCACCCGAGGACCGGGGAGCCATCGGCACGGGAGTGATTTTGCGCCACGGCGGAGGACAACGGTGAGCAGTTACGCCTTGGTGGTCGTGATCTCGGCCGTGGCCGGACTGGCCGTGGGTTCCTTCCTCAACGTCGTGATCCACCGGGTGCCTCTCCGGATCTCGGTATCTAAGCCCCGCTCTCGCTGTCCCCGGTGCCAGGTGGCGGTGGCCCCCCGGGACAACATTCCGCTCATCTCATGGCTGGTGCTGAGGGGCCGGTGCCGGTCCTGCTCGGAGCCCATCTCCTGGCGCTACCCGATGGTGGAGGCGCTGACCGCCGGGCTGTTCGTGTTGATGGTGGCCCGATTCGGCGTGGATCCCGCGGTGCCCGCCTTCTGCGTATTGATGGCGTTCCTCTTGGCCGTCAGTGCCATCGACATCGAGCACTTCATCGTGCCCAATCGCCTGGTGTACCCCACCTTGGTCCTCACGGTTGGGCTTCTGGTCGCCGCCGCCGCCGCCGGCGGCAAGTGGGAGTGGCTAGGTCGGGCCGCGTTGGGGGGAGTGATCGGCTTTGTTGCCCTCGGCACGATCCACGTGATCCAGCCCCGGGGTATGGGCTTTGGTGATGTACGTATGGCTGGGATGGTCGGCATCTACTTGGGGTGGCTGGGCCTGGCCGATGTCTTGGTGGGCCTGTTCCTGGCCTTCCTTACTGCGGGTGTCATTGGGTCGGCCCTGGTCGTATTTGCCGGCAAAGGAGCCAAGACCAAGGTCCCTTTTGCTCCCTTCTTAGCCTTGGGCACATTTCTGACCGTCATATGGGGTCGACAGATCGTCCATTTCTGGCTGGGGTGATGCCCCACGGAATGTCGGCACCTGCCCCGGACCTGGCGTCAACCAGGTCGTGACCACCACGCCGAACCGAAGGTTCGGCGCTAACAAGGTGGGTCACTTGAACAGGAGAAGTTGTAACGTTTGATCTGCTGGCACCAAGAGGAGGCGTTAGTAGGTGGGGTGGGAAGAAGCGGGACAAGGCTGGGGAGCCAGGGCATTGGAATGGGCCTACTTGAATGAGCCTTACGCGAGAGCGGCCAACGACCTGATCTTCGACCGCGTCGAGGTGGGTGCTGGCACCCGCTACCTCGACATCGCATGTGGGTCAGGTCTGGCGTCAAGTACGGCGCGGCGGCGAGGTGCCGAAGTGGCCGGTCTCGACGCTTCCGAGGCGCTGATCCAGATCGCCAGGGCACGCACCCCGGATGGAGATTTCCGGGTCGGCGACATGTTCGACCTTCCTTTCGTACCAGATAGCTTCGACGTGGTCGAACGGGGCACCGTCGAGGCGATCAACGAGTGGCCGGACGTTCCCACAGGTCCGTGCCCTGGCCGCTGCCGGACCGGCGATCCCGGCAATCGAGTTGATCGGCTATGACGCCTTCTTCGCGGCGTTGGCGGAGACCCTTACGCCTTTGTACGACTCGGGTCTAGGGGTCCGGATCGTCTCGGAGTTGGGCTGGGTGACGGCGCAGGCGTCGTAGGCAGACATAAACTTCTTCCGCCCCGATTGCTGGGGAAAGTGCGGTCAGATCCAACTCCGTGCTCCTCCAAACAAGCAGTTTGTCAGTCGTGGGGTCGGTCGTGTCACTTGCCAAGGAGTCCCTTGTCTTGTGAGCATCGGTGGGATAGAAAATGGCTCCACCAATGAGGGAGGGTGCAATGGCAGACCTCGAGCGGAAGAGCTTTGATTCTGCGGATGAGAAGCGGGCATTCAATGACGACAAGGGACACGTTGAACTCGTAAACGTAGGTGGAGGGGTGGTCGGTCGAGCGACCTTTCACCCTGGTTGGAAGTGGTCGGACCATGTAAAGCCGATCGCCGGCACCGATAGCTGCCAGGCTCCACATCTCGGTTATGTGGTGTCCGGTCGTCAATTGGTACGGATGGACGACGGCAAGGAACTCGAGATTGGACCGGGTGACGTCGTCTCGATTCCACCGGG
Source organism: Acidimicrobiales bacterium (assembly GCA_050742455.1). Lineage (GTDB taxonomy): Bacteria > Actinomycetota > Acidimicrobiia > Acidimicrobiales > JBOGIG01 > JBOGIG01. The sequence goes on along the minus strand of JBOGIG010000073.1, from coordinate 4,431 downwards.
TCACGATGGTTGGACAGTCGGCGAAGAGCCGTGCATCGTCATCGACTTCGCCGGTATGGGCAACTACGCCCAACCGAGCTGATATCAGCGAAGGAACCTCCAAAAGAAAGAGTTTCAGGGTAAGAACAGCAGCGGACATGCCCGTTCCGACTGGGCTGATGTGCACGGGAATGTCAACACCCGTCGAGGATCTGGTTTCAACTAGTTCGTGACCGCGCCGAACCGAAGGTTGGACGCCTGATACCTCGTGGGAGTCGACGGGGTCCCCCACGTCAGGACAGAGCACCCAAAGCCAAGAAGGACGGATGGTCTTGACGTCTGGGTGGAGCGACGGACCAGCGAGGGACCGACGTCGCCCAGGCTTTCTACGTTCAAGTGGATCCCCCAACGCGCCGATTCACCTGTTGTAGGTGTTGACATTGTTCAAGCTGTTACCTAAAGTTGCGCGTGAGTAGCAATCATTACCAATGATCTGGTCCTGCCCGGCCAAGGAGCCCCGTGGACATGGAACAACGATTTCTTACCGTCCAAGAGGTGGCCGAATTGATGCGGGTGTCGACCATGACCGTGTACCGACTCATCAAGGCTGGGTCGCTCCGAGCCACCAGAGTGGGCGGTTCCTGGAGGATCGGCACGGTTGATGTTGACGACTACCTGCAAAAGGGAAACGTTGGATGACAGCGCCATCTGGTTGGATGACCGCGCCATCTCGTTGGATGATCGCGCCATCTGGAGGAGCGGAGCGTCCTAATGGCCGGTAGGGCAATCGGTCTCGACATCGGGACCTTCGCCGTGAGGGCTGCCGAAGTTAGCTTCAATGGCGGCGACTACTCGGTAGACCGCTTCGGCCAGGTCTCCCTGCCCATCGGGGCGGTGCGGGCCGGGGTGGTGGACGACGTGGATGTCGTGGCCGATGCCGTCAAGCGCCTGTGGCGGGAGGTCCGATTCAAGTCAAAGCAGGTCGTGGTGGGCGTAGCCAACCAACGCCTGATCGTCCGCCAGACCGAATTTCCTTATATGAGCATGGCCGACCTCGAAGCGGCCCTGCCCTTCCAGGCTCAGGACTTGATCCCTATGCCGTTGGAGGATGTCGAGCTCGATTTCCGGGTTGTCGATGAGTTCGTCACCCCGGAGGGCGATACCAGACTGCGCGTCCTGATTGCCGCCGCTCAAAAGGCCATGGTGGAGTCCCACCTGGCTGTCGTGCGGCGGGCCGGGTTGCGGGCCACTGTGGTGGATGCCGCACCCTTCTCCCTGGTTCGCTCCCTGGTCAAACCATCCCTCGACGTCTTGGGCGAGGGAGCCGCTGCCGAGGCCATTGTTTGCGTGGGCTCGGGTGTGACCAGCGTGGTGGTGCACGAGGACGGGCTGCCCCGATTCGTCCGCGTGCTGAGCTCGGGCGGGGAGAGCATCACCGAGGCCATCGTTTCGGGCATGGGTGTCGACCATGACGCCGCAGAAGATCTGAAGCGCCGCAGCGGGCAGGGCGGGGACCCCCGCCTTGCCCAGGCTCAGGCCATCGTCAATCAGCGCCTGGCTCCCCTGGTCGAGGAAATCAGGGGCTCGGTCCAGTTCTACTCGACCGGGCCTGAGGCCCTGCCCCTGCGCCGCCTTCTGTTGACCGGAGGGGCGAGCCTGACAACCGGTCTGGCCGAGAGCCTGGCTTCGTCGGCCGCCTACCCGGTTGAGTTCGCGCAGCTCACGGGTCGAATCCATCCGAACCGCATCGGGCTGGACCCGGACCAACTGGCCCGTGCCACGCCCCTCATGGCTGTCCCTGTCGGCCTGGCTCTGGCCGCGGTGCCTCTGGAAAAGGGTCAGAGGCGAATCAACCTGCTGCCCCGCGGCGCGGTCATCCGCCGCCAACAGCAGTCCGAGGCACTGGTGGCAGCGGCACTGGTGGCCGCAGTGATCGCCGGCCTGGTGGCGCTGTGGGCCAGTCAGGGAAGCCAGGTGGCAGAGCAGCACAAATCCAAGAGCCAGGCTCAGGCCCGAGCGGCTACCCTGCGCGGTCAAATTGCCGCGTTGTCCAATGTGTCGGCTCAGGTCAGCCTGGTATCGAGCGAGGAGGGTCTGGTTCGCTCGGCCCTGGCCGGCGACGTGGCCTGGAGCCAGGTCCTGTCCCAGTTGGCCCAAGTGGTGCCCAGCGATACCTGGCTGACCAGCTTTTCCGGTCAGCGTTCGACCAAGGCGGCGACCACCACCGGGAGCGCCACCCTGGGGAGTTTGACCCTGGCCGTCTCGGGACTGGACCCGGCGCCGAGCCCTCCGTTTGCCAACCTGGCCAACACCCCGGCCCTGGCTACGTGGCTTGATCGACTGGCCACCCTGCCCGACATCACCAACCTTTATGTGCCGGCGCTGTCCCGCCCGCCGCCCCCAGGCGGTGGCCAGGCCGGGGCGACTCGTCTCGTCACCTTCACCTCTACTGCCGATCTGACGTCTGCGGCCGCGTCCCAACGAGTGGACCAGTACATCAAGGGCGCTGGTCAATGAAGCGCCGCCCGCTCATGGTGGTGACCGCTCTGGCCATCGTGGTGGTCATCATCGTGTGGTACCTGGCCCTGTGGTCACCACGCCAGAGCGCCATCAAGAAGGCCAAGGCCGACACTGCCAGCGCCTTGGCCGATGTCAGTACGCTGCAGGCTCAGCTAAGTGCCTTGCAGGCCCAGGCCCATGGCCAGACCCAGCGCGAAATAGAACTGACCCGGCTGCGAGCCGCCATTCCCCAGACGCCGGACATTTCCTCCGTGGTGATATCGCTGTACAACGCGGCCAGCGATGCCGGAATCGACCTGACCAACTTCACCGACTCCCCGCCGGCCACCGGGACCCCGCCGTCGGTAAGGATCGGACTGACGGTGGACGGAAACTTCTATCAGATCCTCCAGTTCATGAACGATCTGGCTGCCCTTCCCCGCCTGGTGGTAATCGACAATGTGTCGCTCAACCCGGGCGGCGGTGCGGCCAAGAGTACCGCCCAGGTCGGGGTATCGCCTTCGCTCACGGTGCAGCTGGCCGGGCGCATCTTCGTGACCACCGCCACTGCGGTGTCATCGGCCCTGACCACCACGACAAGTACCCCCAAGACCACCAAGACCACCGCTACGAGCACCCCGACGACCACCAAAGCGACGACTCCAGGGACAACTTCGACCACTAAGCCGTCGACCACCCGCACTACCACGTCCACGGCCAGGCCCCAGTGAGCGCTCCCGGTCCCGTCGACAACGCGGGCCGCAATCGCCGCATCGTGATCATTCTCGGGGCCATCCTGGCCGTGGTCATCATCATCTTCGCCCTGACCCAGCTGACCAAGGGTTCGAGCCCGTCGAACAGTGCAACGACTTCTGGACCCCCTGCCATCCCCCCCAGGCATCCACCGACCCATCCAGGGTCGGTTCCGACCACCACCACGGTTCCGCCCACGATTCAAAACCCATCGGCGGCCAGCTTCAAGGATCCGTTCATTCCCCTACAGGGTCCCAGTGCGGCCTCGGCCACCACTCCGTCCGGAGGGGCCAGCCCGACAGGGGGAACGACGGTGCCGACAGCCACGACTGCCACGACCGGGCTCACCCCACCAGCTGGCTCGCCGCCGGCAACCGTGCCCCCGGCCACTTCACCTTCCAGCGGCGGCGCGCCACCGCCTGCAGCGCCGACCACTCACGTGGTCAAGGTCGTCGATGTCTACCCATCGGGATCCAACGTCATGGCCAGTGTCGGGGTGGACGGAACGCTCTATCAGGTGGGAGTCGGCCAGGTCTTCGACCAGTTCTTCCGAGTGATAGCCCTATCGCTGTCCACCGGTTGCGGCGAGTTCCAGTACGGGGACTCCAGCTTCTTGCTGTGCAAGGGTCAACAAACAGTCAAGTAGCGCAAAGGTCCACAGCCCGACTCACTCCGGTTCGTCTTGGCGGAGTCGGTCGATCAAAGTGTTGGAGACGGCTACGCCGCGCCGCGGCAGTGCCTGGAAACCATGGCCACCCTTCTCCGTCCGTCCTTCTGCTGGCGCCGGATGGCCGATCAGTGCCTGGCGGGCCAGATCCGACAGGACCTGACCGGCGGTGCGCTTCTCACGTTGTGCTCGCTCCTGAACCGCGAACAGGACGTCATCGTCGAGATGAATCGTAGTGCGCATGCACGTTATGCTATTACTTCAGGTACTCCGTTCGGGACGAAGTCCCGAACCTCAAGCGGCCGGATTGAGGGTGAGTTGCTGACCGATGGCCAGGACTGGCGAATGAGACGACGAGCCAGTCGCTGTTATGTGCGCATCATTTATATTCTCAGCGACTCCTTGTGTGTCGCTTGCCAGTCTTAAGGGACCACCTCGTTGCCAGAAGCATGGGACCACTTCGCGTCCGCTTCGACCGGCTGACACGATGATCTCGGGAGCCACTCGGCCTGTCAAGCGCGCGAACGTTTGCG
>JBOGIG010000072.1:0-11055 GCA_050742455.1 Acidimicrobiales bacterium | reverse complement strand
AGCACGGATACAACGCTAACGGGGATCACCTGCCTTACGTGACCTGCCGGGATTGCCCATGGCCAAGGGTCCACTGGGCACGGGGTCCACGGGGGGGCAAGGTCCACTGGGCAGGGTTGACGCGTTTCGGGGGCGCCGCAGCGCCCCCGAAACTGTTGAGTAATTGCCGGAAAGAAACCGCCTATCCCGTGTTACATCGAGTGGGACCAGCCCCGATCAGGAGCGACGGTCGGTGTCTGGCTGGGAATAACCAGGTGGTCCAGCTTGCCGCCTAGCGGCCAGCCACCTCCAGGGTCCCGCAACTTTGTTCAATCAGTTGGACCACCTCCTTTCTCTGGTGCCCACACAATAGCCAGCGCAGGGCCCCGTCTCAAGCATGGCGCCAGGTCCTTGTAGGTCCTCACCACTCTCAGGCATCGGTGCTGACGGAGCCTCCGAGCGTCAGCGGCCGCCTTCCACTTCCGCTAGGCGTTCTACCGACTGGCCTGTGATCCCGGCGATGATGTCGAAGTCCTTGTCGAAGTGCAAAACAGTGAGACCAGCGAGCTCCGCTGTGGCCGAGACGAGCAGGTCGGGTATCGACGGAGCGCGGTGTCGGCCACGGTCGGCGAGCAGACCCAAGACCTCGACGGCGCGATCCTCGATAGCTGGGGTGAGGTACTCGATCGGCAGCGCCGACAACGGTGGCCGCGCCATCCAGGAACGCAGGTCCGGCCCCGATCGGGCCGAGTAGCCGACCTCGAGGCGCGTGACCGTCGCGATCCTCACCAGTCCGCGTTCAATCCTTGTCGCCCACGTGGCCGCGTCAGGGCTCGCTGAGAGACGGACGAGCGCCGACTTGTCGATGAGCCAGGATGACGTCACTCCCACGCCTGGCCCATCACCTCCTGATTGGCGAGGTCGGCGAACGCCTGCGAGAACTGGACGAGGTCATCGGTGCTGACGGAGCCCTCGAGCATCATGGCCTCCTGGGCCAACCGGCGGCGCAAGTATTCACTGCGCGAGAGCCCCAGGCGTCCGGCGCGGGCATCCAAGGCCGCCACAACGTTTTCAGGTATGTCACGGACCAGCAGGTTTGCCATCTCCAGCTCCTTTGTTATCACATGATATCAAAGGTGGCCGCCTCCGCTCCTCGTACGGGAACGGTTGGCTCGTTACTGTTCCTGGCTTATTCCAACCGACCCTCTACCCAAGCATGGGCCGAGCCTTCTAAATCCCGATGCGCTGGGCCAGCAATTCGCGGTGATAGGTGGGGTCACCGAGAAGCAACTCGGAAGACTTGGCCCGCTTGAAGTACAGGTGGGCATCGTGTTCCCAGGTGAATCCGATGCCGCCGTGGATCTGGATGTTCTCCGCCGCGGCGTGGAAGTAGGCGTCCGAGCAGTAAGCCTTGGCCAGGCTGGCCACCACCGGCAACTCGTCGGAGTCTTCGGCCGCGGCCCAGCCGGCGTAGTAGGCGGCCGACTTGGCCGACTCCACTTCCAATAGCATGTCGGCGCACTTGTGCTTGATGGCCTGGAAGCTGCCGATGGGTCGTCCGAACTGAACCCGGACCTTGGCGTACTCCACGCTCATGTCCAAGCAGCACTGCGCCCCGCCGACCTGCTCGGCGGCCAGTGCCACCGCGGCCAGGTCCAGCGTCGTGGTCAGGACGGCTTCGGCCTCGCCTTCGGTCCCGATCAGGCGGGCCGGGGTGGAGCTGAACTCCAGCCGGGCCTGCTTGCGGGTCTGGTCCATCGTCGACAAGGCCTTGCGCTCCAGGCCTGAGGCATCGCCCTGGACTGCGAACAGGCTTACTCCCTTGGCCGTGCGGGCCGCCACCACGATGAGGTTGGCCACGTGCCCGTCGATGACGAACATCTTGTGTCCATCCAGCTTCCAGCCATCGCCATCGGCGCTTGCCGCACATTCGATGCCAGCGGCGTCCCAACGACCGTTGTCCTCGGTGAAGGCCAGCGTGGCAACGGTGGATCCGGAGGCGATGTCAGGCAGGTAGTCCTTGGCCGCACCGGCGTCCCCCGAGGCCAGGATGGCGTTGGTGGCCAGGGCCACGGTGGCAAAATACGGCGCGCACAGCAGGGAGCGTCCCATCTCCTCCAACACCACGATCAACTCCACGTAGGTGTAGCCCGAGCCGCCGAACTCCTCGGGGATAATGAGGCCCTGGAGACCGAGCTGGGATCCCATCTGGGACCACACCGCCGGGTCGTAGCCTTCGGTTCCGTCCATCAGGCGTCGGACCTCACTGATGGGCGACTTGTCGTCCAGAAAGCGGCGCACGGACTTGCGCAGCTCGTCCTGCTCCTCGGAAAAGGCGAAGTTCACGTCGGGGTTCCCCTTGAGTAATGCCGGATGGGCTAGCGGCACCCGGCGCTTTCCTATGTTGTACTAGACCGTATGGTCAAGTACCACTTTGAAGACAGCCAAGCCGAGATCCACCACCTCGTCGTGGGTCCTATGGACAACAACGTGTACGTCCTACGCTGCAAGCAGACGGGCGAGGCGGCACTGCTCGACGCGGCCAACGAGCACGACAAGCTCTTGGAGTTGTGCCGGCGCCTCAACGTGCGCCAGGTCCTGGAGACCCACGGGCACTGGGACCACATCCAGGCTGTGCCGGCGGTGCGCGACGCAGGCATCGAGGTGGGAGTGGCGGCCGCCGATGCTGCGATGTTGCCCGCTTACGATTTCGTCTTGGAGGACGACTCGGTCATCACGGTCGGGCGTCTCAAGCTCCACACCCTGCTGACTCCGGGCCACACCCCCGGGTCCATGTGCTTCCTACTGGAGGGCTCGCCGGTGCTGTTCAGTGGTGACACCCTATTTCCCGGTGGGCCGGGCAACACGGCGGCTCCGGGGGGGGACTTTCCCGCCATCATCGAGTCGATCGACAGGCGTCTGTTCGCCCCTCTGGCGCCCGACACCATCGTGATGCCCGGCCACGGCGTCGACACCACCATCGGCTCGGAGCGGCCCCACCTTCAGGAGTGGATCGACCGGGGCTGGTGACCGCCCCCCGGCCCTGGTTTGAGGGGTCAGCCGTGACCGTGACCGTGACCCCAGCCGTGGCCGTGGCCGTCGTGACCGGGGCTCTGCTCATGGCCCCAGCCGTGGCCGTGGCCTTCGTGACCAGGGCCGGGGCTTTGCTCATGGCCCCAGGCGTGGCCGTGGCCGTGGCCGTGGCCTTCGTGACCGGGGCCGGGGCTCTGCTCATGGCCCCAGCCGTGGCCGTGACCGTGGCTGGCGGAGGGGAGGGCCGCGGCGGCGGTAAATCCAACGGGCAGGGCACCAATCGTGGATGTCTGATCGGGTACATTGCCCCCCGGATGGCTTGATGGGGGGGGCTTAGTCAGGTGGCCTGACCCCGGGACCGGTGGCGTCGTGCCGGTCGAGCCGGGAGCCGGGAGCGACACGGGGGACACTGCCGTGACCGGGTGTGTGGACGAAGCGGCCACCACGGATCCTGGCGACCCGAACTGGATCGGGAGCAGGGTCGGTACCAGGGACGGGGACCGGAGAGCCAGGACCGAGGAGGAGTCCGACGACGATCCGACGAGGTCCCGCCCCGCCGTGTGGGTGGAGCCGCCAGTGGCGGTCCCGGTGGACCTGCCGCTGGCGCCCGACGTCGGAGCGACGCCAGATGACCCACCGCCGTTGGGGATGGGACCACCGGCATTGGGCGCCAGGCCCATGGGTGGGTAAGCCGGGGTGGACTGGGACACGGCCAGGGCCAGGGCGATGGCCGCCCCGGCAGCGGCGGCCAGGGTCAGCTTTGCCCCGGAGCGCACCGGCGCGAAGGCACTGGCCAACCGGGCGGCCACGGAGGGACGTCGCTCGTGACGGCGGCGCTCGTAGAGTTGGCGGTCGGCGGCTTCGACCACGCTGGCGTGGTCGACCAACCCCATGGGCGCGCTGGCCACACCCCAGCTGAACCTGGGAGCCCCGGCCGCGACCACCCTGTCCATCACGGTGGCGACATCTCCTGGCGGGGTGCCGATGAGCACCACCACGAATTCATCTCCACCCACCCGGTAGGCGCCATCGGCATCGCGCAGGCAAACATTGAGGGCGTGGGCGAGGCCGGTCAGGGCTTCGTCACCGGCCTGGTGGCCCTGGGTGTCATTGATCTGCTTGAGTCCGTCGAGATCGACGGAAACAACGCTGATCGGGGTCTCGGACCTGCCCATCATGGCCACTGCCCGATCCAGATGGAAGTCCAGGGCTCTCCTGTTGCCCAGCTCGGTCAGCGGGTCAAGGAGGGCCTCTTCGGCCAGGCGGGAGGTCATGGACTCGGCCACGCTGATCATGGCGGCATCGAACACGGCGTACAGGCCAGGCGCTGTGTGCAGGCCAGGCGTTGTGTGCAGGACCTCGCGCAGGATGGTGAGGTCGGCCACGGCGTCCTGGACGGAGCGGGCGGTGGAGGCCCATTTGGCCAACTGGGCCGCCAGATCGCCGGGGGCAGGGGCGCCGGGGGCAGGGGCGCCGGGGGCAGGGGCGAGGAGGCCGTCTAGGAGGGCGGCCATCATGTCGCATTCGGCCATGTCGTCGAGGTGGGGGGAACGACCAGCGCCGGCCCGGGCCTGGTTCAGGGCGGTCATTACCCCAACTACCAGGTCGCCACGACCCATGTCGGCTGTCTCCACTACCTCCACGAGTTCTCCGATGCCTCTCGCTCGGCCGCCAGGCCTACTCGTACCTCTTTATCGTCGGCCACGTCGTTGAGAACCTTTAGCGATATTTTGAAAAAGTTTTTGGAGACGCCATCAGCGGCAGAACGATCCACCAGTGCCAGGAATTTGGGGGTTTCTCCTACGGCCGTAGTGCTAATACAATGGGAGGCGTGAGCACGCCACTTCTCGAAATATCAGGCCTGCGGGTCAGCGTCGAAGGCACCGAGATCCTAAAGGGGGTCGACCTGGCCGTTTCCGAGGGCGAGGTCCACGCTCTGATGGGGCCCAATGGCTCGGGCAAGTCCACTCTGGCCAACACCCTGCTGGGCCACCCGGCCTACGAGGTGACCTCGGGCCAGATCCGTTTCAAGGGCGAGGACGTCACCACCTGGCCGACCGATGTCCGGGGGAAAGCCGGCCTGTTCCTGGCCTTCCAGTACCCCGAAGAGATCGCAGGGGTGCCGGTCATCCAGTTCCTGCGCCAGGCCCTGTCGGCCCGTCGGGGGCTGGACCTGAGCATCCTGGAACTGCGCCTTTCCATCATGGAGTGGATGGAGCGCCTGGGTATGGATCCCGCCTTTGGCGACCGATATCTGAACGAAGGGTTCTCGGGAGGCGAGAAGAAGCGCAACGAAATACTCCAGATGGCCATCCTGGAACCGGAGATGGCCATCCTCGACGAGACCGATTCAGGCCTGGACATAGACGCCTTGCGCATCGTGGCCCGGGGCGTGAATGAAGTGCGGGCTGCCCGGCCCGATCTGGGAGTGCTGCTGATAACCCACTACCAACGCATCCTGGACGAATTGGCCCCGGATCGGGTCCACATCCTGATCGACGGGCAGGTGGTGGCCAGCGGCGGGGCCGAGATGGCGGTCCAGCTCGAAGGCCAGGGTTACGAGGCGTGGCGGACATGACGGCCCCACAGCATCCGGGGACAGGACCGGCCGATGGGAGCCGGACAACGCTGGACGTGTCTCGGATCAAGAAGGACTTCCCCATCCTCGACATCACCGTGCATGGGGACAAGCGCCTGGTGTTCTTGGATTCCGCGGCCTCGGCTCAGCGACCCAACGCCGTGCTGGAGGCAATGGACCACTACTACCTCAGCACCCATGCCAATGTTCACCGGGGCGTCTACGCCACCGCCCAAGAGGCCACCCGCCTCTACGAGGCGGCCCGTGCCCGCATCGGCGCATTCATCGGCGCCCCCGATCCCGCCCGGGAGATCGTGTTCACCAAGAACGCGACCGAGGCCCTCAACCTGGTGGCGTGGTCGTGGGGACGGGCCAACCTGTCCTCGGGCGACGTGGTGGTGCTGACCGAGATGGAGCACCACGCCAACCTGGTGCCGTGGCTCATGCTGGCCGAGGACAAGGGCTTGGAGTTGCGCTACATTCCCCTGACCGGAGACGGATACCTCGACACGTCGGGACTCGACCGCCTCTTGGACGGGGCCAAGCTCTTGGGTGTGACCCTGGCCTCCAACGTGTTGGGGACCCTCAACCCGGTGCCCGAGCTGGCCGCGGCGGCCCACGCCGCCGGGGCGGTGGTGGTGGCCGACGGGAGCCAGTTCGTGCCCCACATGTCCACGGACGTAATGAGCCTGGGTTGTGACTTTCTGGCATTCACCGGCCACAAGATGCTCGGTCCCACCGGCATCGGAGTTCTGTGGGCCCGGGCCGAGACCCTCGAAGCCATGCCCCCCTTCCTCGGTGGGGGCGAGATGATCCGCGACGTGCGCCTCGATGGCTTCACTCCCAACGAGATCCCGTGGAAGTTCGAGGCCGGGACTCCTCCCATAGCCGAAGCCATAGGCCTGGGGGCGGCGGTGGCGTACTTGGACGGGCTGGGCATGGACGAGGTGCGCCGCCACGAGATCGAGCTCAGCGCCTACGCCCTGGCCATGCTCGGTGATCGCCTCGGAGCGGATCTCAAGATCCACGGTCCGTGCGACCCGGCCCACCGCGGCGGGGTGATGTCTTTCTCCTACCGAGACGTGCACCCTCATGACATTTCCCAGGTCCTCGACGAAGCCGGGGTGTGCGTCCGCGCCGGGCACCACTGCGCAAAGCCCCTCATGCGCCACCTGGGATTGGGGGCCACGGCTCGGGCGTCGTGGTACGTCTACAACGACAAGGCCGACATCGACGCCCTGGCGGATGCGCTCGGAGGCGTCGACAAGCTCTTCTTCTGATCGGCCCCCGGCTCTTCTGATCGGCCCCCGGCGCCGCTCCCGTCAGGCCGAGTACACCGGCACGGCGTAGCGGGCAAAGACCGGGTCCGAGGTCACCACGGTCAGCCTTTCGACCACGGCCTGGCCCACCAAGGCCCGATCGAACGGATCGCTGTGCTCGGGGGGAAGAGACCCTGCGACGGTGGCGTGATCGACCCCGAAGGCCAGTGTCGAAAACCCGCTGTCGTTGAGGACCTGGGACAGATTATCGGGAGCATCCAGCTCGCCCAAGGCCTTCTTGATCGATATCTCCCACGCCGATATGGCGCTCACCGCCACCTGCTGGGTGCCGTCTTCGAGTAGGCCGCGAACCGCTGCCGACAGCCGATGGTCGTCGGCCAGCCACCACAAGACAACATGCGTGTCGAGCAAATAGCTCATGGGCGTGAGAAGGCGTCGGCTATTTCGGCTGGAAGCTGATCGAAGTCCGAAGCAATGCGTACCCGCCCCCTCCAAGCGCCGGGCTTACGGGGGTCCGCATCAGCGCGGTAAGCGACCAGTTTGGCCACCGGTACCCCGGCCCGGCCGATGACGATTTCCTCCCCCGCCGCGACCCGTGCCACCAAGCGCGAGAAGTGGGTCTTGGCCTCATGGATGTTTACCATGGACTAAGTCTAGTCCTCTTATCTTCTGCGCCCCCGGGTCCCGTTGCCAACCGGACTGCCCAGGGCCTGTTTGGCCGTAAGATCGGTTACACCATGCCCGGGCTGGAAGACCTCTATCGCGAAATAATCCTCGATCACTACCGCAACCCCCGCAACCGAGGTGAGCTGGCCTCACCGCCCGCCCGCCGGGTGGAGGGTTTCAATCCCCTGTGCGGCGACGAGATCGTAGTGTTTCTCGACATCGCGGACGACACCGTTACCGACGTCAAGATCGGAGGCCAGGGCTGCTCCATCAGCCAGTCCTCGGCGTCGATGATGTCGGCTGCGGTCAAGGGAAAGTCAGTGACCGCGGCCAAGGACCTGATCCGCACCTTCAAATCGCTCATGTCCATCCACGAGGCCCGCCTCGAGCCGGCCGCCCCAGGGGATGCCCAGGGGAACGGAGTAGGCCCGGAGACCGATCCGGGCGGGGAGTCCGGGACCAACGTCGGGCCGTCGGGCGAGACCGAGGTGGACCTGAAAGAACTGGGCGACCTGGCCGCCCTCCAGGGAGTGGTTAAGTTCCCTGTTCGCATAAAATGCGCCACCCTGAGTTGGAACACGCTGGCCCAGGGTCTGGACGAGGAGGAAGCGACATGAAAGTCGTTGTCGACTACGACCTGTGCCAGAGCAACGCCTTGTGCATGGGGGCCGCGCCCGAGGTCTTCGAGGTGCGCGAGGACGGGTTCATGTACGTGCTCGACGAGCATCCCGGCGAGGCCCTGCGGTCCAAGGTGCAAGAGGCCGTTCGCCTATGTCCTACCGGAGCCCTGAGCCTGCAAGAGGACTGAGCCTTGGCCTTGGACCACATCGTGGTGGTCGGGGGCTCCCTGGCTGGAACCAGAGGGGCAGAGACTCTCCGCCGGGAAGGCTTCACCGGCGCTATCACCATGGTGGGAGCGGAGACCGAGCTTCCTTACGAACGTCCTGCGCTGTCCAAGCAGTACCTGTCGGGCAAGTGGGACCGGGATCGGGTGTTCCTTCGTACCGACGGGGACCTGGCCGCCGATCTGGGCATTGAAATCCGCCTCGGCACAGTGGCGCTGAGCTTGGATCTCGATGGTCGCCGGGTCCTGGTCGAGCCGGTGCACGCCGATCACTCGGGGGCGGGCGATTTGGGGGCGGGTCCCTCAGGGGAGGGCGACTCAGGGACAGGTTCATCGGGCGCGGGCGAGAGCATCGGATTCGACGGGCTGTTCATCGCCACCGGGGCCCGGGTGCGGGAGCTACCCGGCTCGAAAGGTCTGGGCGGCGTGCACACCTTGCGCACCCTGGCCGACGCCGATCGACTCAAGTCCGATCTGGCTCGCAAGCCCAAGGTGGCGGTGATCGGGGCTGGGTTCATCGGGTCCGAGGTGGCCTCCACATGTCGAGGGCTTGGGCTGGAGGTGACGGTTATCGAAGCCCTCCCCCAGCCCCTGTCGCGGGTGCTCGGTGACGAGATGGGGGCCATCCTGGCCGGCCTGCACCGCCAGGGCGGAACCGACCTGCGCCTCGGTATCGGGGTGGACTCCCTGGTGGGCTCGGGCCGGGTCGAGGGGGTCAAGCTGGCCGGGGGCGAGGTCATCGGGGCCGACGTGGTTGTCGTGGGTATCGGCGTAGTGCCCAACACCGAGTGGCTGGAGGGATCGGGCCTGACCATCGACAACGGCGTGGTGTGCGATCCGGCCTGCGGCGCGATCCTGGTCTCGGGTGAGCGGGCCCCCGGCGTGGTGGCGGCCGGGGACGTGGCCCGCTGGCACCATGGACTGTTCGACGAGCGCATGCGTCTCGAACACTGGGACAATGCCATCCTCCAGGCCGAGCACGCCGCCCGCACGCTGCTGGCCGGGGACGGGGCAGGTGGAGGGGCCGAGCGCGAGGTGCAGCCCTACCAGGAGGTCGGCTTTTTCTGGTCAGACCAGTACGGGGCCAAGATCCAGTTCGTGGGGACGTGTCGCCCCGACGACGACATGAGGGTGGCTGAGGGCAGCGTCGAGGACCACAAGTTCATTGCCGCCTACGGTCGAGGAGGGACCATGGTGGGAGCGCTCGGGGTCAATCGGGCATTTCGCATGATGGCCTACCGGGATATGGTGGCCAACCGGGCCCCTTTCCCGCCTCCGCCCCCGCCGGCCTGACGCCGCCGGCCTGACGGCGCCGCCGACCCGCTTGCCCGACCCCGTCGAACTGAGGTCACCAGGCGCCGACGGGCATACTTGACCCATGGCCCCAACCGACCCCGCCCCAGGACCCCGGACCCCCTCCTTGGGCTCCATCGAAGTGGTAGAAGTGTCTCCCCGGGATGGGCTCCAGAACGAGGACGTGACCTTTTCCACCCGGGACAAGGTGGACCTGATCGACTCGGCCGTCGACGCCGGGATCCGGCGCATCGAGGTGGCCAGTTTCGTCAATCCTCACCGGGTACCCCAGATGGCCGACGGCGAGGCCGTCGTCGCCGCACTCCGCCGGCGCGACGAGGTCACCTACATAGGCCTGGTCCTTAACCTGGTGGGGCTCCATCGGGCGGCAGAGGCGGGACTGTCCCAGATCAACGCCGTGGTGGTATGCACCGACACCTTTGGGACCAAGAACCAGGGCGTCACTTGGGAACAGTCGATTGATGTATGGGCCGAGATCGCCGAGGCCGCCCGCCGAGCTGGGATTACCCCAACGGTGACCATCAGCGTGGCCTTCGGCTGTCCCTACGAGGGAGAGGTTTCGATCGACCGCCTTGTTGACGTGGCCCGGGCCGCGGCCGAGTCGGGACCGGTCGAGATCGCCCTTGCCGACACCATCGGGGTTGCCGTACCCACCGACACCATGCGGCGCATCGGCGCCGTGCGCTCGGCCCTGGATGACTCCGGCCACGGCAACATCACGCTGAGAGGTCACTTCCACAACACTCGCAATACCGGCCTGGCCTCGGCCTGGGCCGCAGTCCAGGCAGGGGTCAGTGCCCTCGACGCCAGCCTGGGGGGGATCGGGGGTTGCCCCTTTGCCCCCAAGGCCACCGGCAACATTCCCACCGAGGACCTCGTATACCTGCTCGAGCGCGCTGGAGTCTCCACCGGATTGGACCTTGCCGCCCTGGTGGGAACCGTGGAGTGGCTGGAGACCAAGCTGGGCCGGGCCGTGCCCGGTCTGTTGGCCAAGGCCGGACCCTTCCCGCCCTAGGCCCGCCGCGCATTCTTCAGGTTTGGCCCCGGCAAGCCGATGTTCAAGGTGGAACTTCCATCGAGGCGCGTTCGGGCCGGGCAAGGCCCTGGAGTGAGGATGACGGCAGTCGAACCCATGGATAGGAGGCAACCCCACATCCGGTTGCGGCCCAATATCCGGGTACGGCGCCACATCCCGGTACGGCGCCACATCCGGGTACGGCCGGTCCGCATCAACGGCGAGCCGGGGCGAGGTGTCAATGAGGACGGCTTCGGGCTGGTGGAGCTGATCATTGCCATCGTCATATTGACCACGGTCATGGTTTCTGGAGCCCAGCTGGTGGCGGGGATGGCCTTTGCCGCCG
>JBOGIG010000071.1:0-16907 GCA_050742455.1 Acidimicrobiales bacterium | reverse complement strand
AGGCTGCGCTGGAAGTGATGGGCCACCAACGCCACGGTGGCGGGAAGCATGGCGTTGAATGCTGCCACCAGTTGGGTGGCAGCGTCGGCATCGGCCAGATTCGAACTGCGCAACGGGTGACGGACATGGTCGTCGAACATGGCCACGGCCCGCTCGGCCAGCCGGCGCATGGCCCCGTCGTGCTCCCGGGCTAGGTTCATCAGTTCGGCAATGGGCAGACCGGCTTGGAGGAGGACCAGACCCGCTCCCACCATGGCGGCATCGTCTTCGGTGTAGCAGGACTGGCCATCCACCAGGCGGGGGATTAGCAGCCCCTCTTTTTCGAGGGCGGCCAGGATCACAATGGGTACCCCGCAGCGTCGGGCCAACTCCTCAATGGTGATCTGGCCCCCCCGAGCGGGTGTCGAGCCCAGGTGTTCGGAAAGGGCCGAGGCCAGGGCGGCATCGGCTCGGTCCAGGTCGCCGTCGAGCAGGCGCTTGATGGTGGCGAGCGTCAGGCCCTCGCCGGCGAGGGCACGGATCCGCTCCAAGCGTTGGGCGTGTAGGGATCCGTACAGGGCGATGCGGCCCTTGCGCAGGGGAGGGGGGAGGAGGCCGCGAGACTGATAGAAACGGATGGTGTCGACCGACACCTGGCACAGGGCGGCCAATTGATCGACCCGCAGCTCGTGGTCGTCGCCGGTGATTGTCACGCCATCAATACTAGGAGCAATTACTCAAAGAATTGGAGCAGCGCAGACCAGGATCACTAAGCGTCGACGCGCTGGGCCATCTGTTGGTAGAGCATTTCGTCGATCACGTCGGGGAAGGAGGGCCGGGCAAAGAGATATCCCTGGGCCAAGGCACAGCTGTTCTCCCGGAGCCAAACGGCCTGCTTGCGCTTCTCGACGCCTTCGGCGATCACTCGCAGGCCGAGCGCGGTACCCATATTGAGCATGGCCGATAGGAGCGGTGCGGTTTGGGGGTTGACCAACAGATCGACTATCAAGCTCCGGTCGATCTTGAGGCTGTCCACCTCTATGCCGTTGATACGACCGAACGAGGAGCTCCCGGTCCCAAAATCGTCTATGGCGAATTGCACCCCGAGGGCCCGGATGTCGCCGACCCTTTGGCGCAGGACGTCGTTGCCGTAGTCGATTACCGACTCGGTGATCTCCAGCTCCAGGGCTGCGGGAGGCACACCGGTATTTTCCAGGCAGCCTTTGACCGCCGGCTCCAGGCGGGTGGAATGGGCTGTGCGGTTGGCCAGGTTGACGGCCATTCGCAGATCGTGGCCCACGACCTTGCTCCACGCCGCGGCCTGTTCCAGGGCTACCTTTAGGACCCAAAGGTCAATGTCGATGATGACGTCGCTGCCCTCGGCCAAGGGGAGAAATACGCTGGGCTCCAGCAGGCCCAGGCGGGGATGGAACCATCGAACAAGAGCCTCCACTCCCACGATCTGCGACGTGGTCAGCTCGATCTGTGGCTGGTACAGCACTCGCATCTCTCCCCGTTCGATGGCCGAGTGGAGATCGGCCTCCAGGGCCAACACGTCCGAGCGGGGCTCGCTCGGCGAGGCTTCGAACAGCTGAACGTGACCACCGCCGACGGATTTGGCTCGGTACATGGCCATGTCGGCCTGTTTGAGGAGTGTCTCGAACACACCGCCCGACTTGGGGCTGACGCTCACCCCAACGCTGGCGGTGACGAAGATCTCATGGGAGTCCACCTGGAAGGGCGGGGTCAGTGCGACCAGGACCTTCTCAGCCACAGCAACGGCCTCGGGGGCTTCGCTGATGTGAGGTATCAGGACCACGAATTCATCGCCACCCAGGCGAACGACGGTGTCCGATGCCCGCAAGGAGTCGCTCAGGCGCCCGGCCACCTGAGTCAACAGGTCGTCGCCTTCACGGTGCCCCAGGGTGTCGTTTACCTTTTTGAAACGATCCAGGTCCAAAAAGGCCAGGGCCACCCGGTCGCGGCTGCGGACGGCCTCGACCAGCGCACGCCCGGCCCGGTCGTTGAGCAGCGAACGGTTGGGTAGGCCGGTGAGGGGATCGTGCAGGGCCTGATGGCGCACCTGCTCCAACAAGAGGGCATTCTCCAGGGCGGTGCCGGCCTGGCTGGCAACTCCTCCCAGGCGATGGAGAAGATCGGCGTCCTGGCGCACGGAAGCCAGGGGCTCGGACATCGTCACCGAGATGGCGCCGTAGAACTCGCCCCGGGCCACAATGGGGACGATGGCGATGCAATTCTCTCCCGGCTTCATCAGGCTGCGCTGGTAGTCGTCGGCCGTTTCGTAATTGAACAAGATGGGCTCATGAAACTCGAGCATCCGGGCGAGTTGGGGAGTGTCGGTCACTCCTATGCCCACCTCACTGAGGTGCTTTTCGATCCTGGCCGGCACGCCTATGCCGGAGGACAGGACCAGGCTCCGCCCCTCCTTGTCCCACAAGAAGACACAGGTCGTGAGACACGACACGATCTGGGTCACGGCCCAGGACACCTTGTTGGCCACGATCTCCGGCGAGGATGCCTCGGCCAGGGTGCGAGCCAACGACAACAGGGCGGCGGAAGTTTGGTTCTGGCGGCGGGATTCCTCCAGGGCCGCGGCAGTGTTGAGGACGGCGGCGGCGTGGGCGGCGTACACGGACAGCAAATCGCGCTCTTGGGGAAAGAATCGAGAGCCCTCGGGGTGGATGGCGGCCAGACGTCCGTAGTGGTGGCTGCCCGAAGTGACATCGACCATGAGTCGGGAACCGTCGTGGTCGTCGGGATCGTTGCTCAACACTTCCATCGCCACGGCCTGGGCTTCGGCGGGTTTGAAGCCGTCCGAATGGATGCGCAGCCGGCCATCCAGGTGAACTGCCAGGAGGTACTTGTTGGCCCGAACCGCGACTCCGGCCCGGCGGGTGACGAGCCCCAGGAGGGATTCGACGTCTTCGGCCGATACCAGCTCTGTGGCCATCTGCTGAAGCGATCGGAACCGCTTGTTGAGATCGGCCAGCTCGGCCTGGGCCTGCCTGGTCGACTTATCCGAGTCCGCGCCCGCCGCGGTGGACGGGTCCCAGGTGATCTTGTACAGGCACTCGGTATCTCCCTTGGCCTGGCACCTGGTCTCGTCGATGCGAGCCGGGTCCAGGCCGAAAAGGACAGGAGCGATCGACAGCATGCCCCGGGTGAGATCGCAATCCACCAGGTGGCGGGGAATGTCATTGACGGTGTGTACCGACACCACCGCCGAGGAATCGGTCACTTTCGAGGCCCGCATATCCAGCGTGGTGGTGAACTTGGCACCCGATTCGGCGATTTGGCGCAGCACCGCGCCGGTTGAACCCAAAGAGCGCAATAGTCCGCCCACTTCGCTGCCCATGACCTCGGACAGCATGTCGACGCCGATGAGATAGGCCGCCTCGGGCTCGCCCGACACCTTGATGGCCGCTTCCAGCAGGTCGGTCACCTCTTGATGGCCACTCCAGGTGGTCTCGTCCCCCAGAACCTGGATAGGGCGCTTTGCACCTGCTTGTTTTAGAAGTTGCTTGACAGCCTTGGCGCCGCACTCTTTCGTCACCCAACTGACAATGGTGGAGGTGATGGCTCCCGAAGTATCCCTGCCATCAGCGGCGACCGGAATAAAGGGGGCCTTGTCGCCCATTTTGCTCATGGGTATTGTTCGGCATTCGACGGGCCGGACTCAAGCCCCAGGTGAGATCAGGTGTAGTAGCGGAACACCACCTGGGCTGCACACGAGGGCTTTTCCTGCCCCTTGACCTCGACGGTCACGTCGATACAGGCCTGCAAGCCCCCGGCGATGTCATCGATCGAGGCCAGGGTGCCACCAACCCGGATCTGGGATCCCACGGGAACGGGGGCAGGGAAGCGGACCTTGTTGCACCCGTAGTTCACGCCCATGGAGATGCCGTGGACCTGGATCACTTCGGGGAAGTAGCCAGCCACGAGGCTGAGCGTCAGGTAGCCGTGGGCAATCGGGCCTCCGAAGGGACCGGCCTTGGCTCGAACCGGATCGGTGTGGATCCACTGGTGGTCAGCGGTGGCATCTGCGAACAGGTTCACCTGGTCCTGAGTGACGTCGTGCCAGTCGCTGTATCCCAGGTGTTCACCGAGCTTGGCGCGGAATCCGTCCAGGTCATTGATAACGGTGGTCATGGCGCCCAGGCTAAGGCGTGGTTGGCCACCGGGCCAGGCCGCAGCTCGTTCAGGAGCGACTACTTGAACCAGATGCGTTGATAATCCCGGCTCTGGGGGTGAATCAGTAGGGCCACGAGTGCCACTTCGAACATGATGTTGAGGATGCTGTTACCACCGAGCAGCCCCAGGCCACCGCTGAACAGGTCGTAGACCACGGGGACAAGCGGGATTAGGGCCACGATCAGGCCCAGTATGTAGGCCCACTTCTTCTCGTTGGCGATGCCATATCCCGCAGCGATGGTGGCGAGGTTCAACAACAGGAGCGGAACGAACAAGAACCCGCCCAGGATCAGGCTCAGGCCGGCATTGAGGTAGAGCAGGATGACGGCGATCTGGAGGGTCTGAGGCTGGGATTGGTTCAGCCACCTGCGCTCGGCCTTCAATGCAGGCTACCCGTGGGGACGGCAGCCAGTTGGCCGCAGGCTGCATCGATGTCGTTGCCCCGATTCCGGCGCACCGTGGCATTGACGCCCAGCGCCGTTAGTTGACGTCGGAAGCTCCTTATTCCCTCCGGTGGCGTTCCGAGGGTGCCCCAACCCGGGGTCGGATTCAGCGGGATGAGGTTGACGTGGGCGCCGAGGGACATGGCCAAGTGAGCCAGCTGAGCGGCGTCATCGGGTGAATCGTTGGTATCGGCTATGAGGGCCCACTCGAATGACAGCCTCCTCCCTGTGGTCTCGACGTAGTCGGCGCAGGCCCGGTGCAGCACCTCCAGGGGGTAGCGCCGGTTGATGGGTACCAGGCGGTCTCTCAGTTGGTCGTTGGCCGCGTGGAGGGAAACAGCCAGGTTTACGGGTAGGCCGGCCCGGGTTAGACGGCGTATGCCCGGCACCATGCCCACGGTAGAGATGGTCAGGTGGCGAGCCGAGATACCCACGTCCCGCCACAGACGGCCGACGGCCCCCCATACCCGGTCGAAATTGGCAAGCGGTTCGCCCATCCCCATGAAGACCACGTTGGTCAGGGGCCGCAGCTCAGGCTGCTCGGCACAAAATGTTCGGGCCACGATGACCTGTTCAACGATTTCCCCGATGGACAGGTTCCTGGTGAACCCGGCCTGACCAGTGGCGCAGAACCCACAGGCCATGGCGCAGCCCGCCTGGGTGGAGACACACACCGTGGACCAGCGACCAAAGCCCATGAGCACCGACTCGATGCGGGCTCCATCGGCCAGTTTCCAGGACCACTTATAAGTTTGGCCACCATCTGAGACGCTGTGGGCCACGGATTCGAGGGCAGGGCCCAGTTCGCTCTCCACGGCCAGCCTTCGACGAAGAGCCACCGGCAGGTCCGTCATCAGGGCTGGACCCACTCCCCGCTGGTATAGGTGGCGCCAAACTTGGCGAACCCGGTAAGGAGGTTGGCCATCCAGGATCCGGGCCAGGCCGTCCTGGTCCAAGTCGTAGCGGCTCACACCCCAACCGTAGCGGTCTCCGGTCCGGTCCGGCCCGCCGGGTCACCTGGTCTCATGCCATCGGTCCTACCGGTCCGCCGGTACCATAAGACCATGTCGTCGGCCTCGGCTCCGGGTTCCGCGCCCCGCCGGGCACCTTGGCGAGCGCGCCTTGTCGGGGCTTGGCGGGCCGAGTCGCCACGCCGGGCCACAAACGGGTCTCGGGCGGCCCGCTCCCTGTCCCGCCTCGAGCGACAACCCTACGAGCACAATCACCGCAACATCGGGGGCGGGGCGGCCCGGGCGGCGGTGTTCGGGGTAAGCGACGGCCTGGTCACCAATGTGTCCATCGTCTTGGGGGTGGCCGGAGCCCACCCCGGAGCAGGCGTGGTTCGTCTGGTCGGGTTGGTCTCGCTTGTCGGGGGCGCCTTTTCTATGGCGGCAGGGGAGTACGTGTCCATGCAGGCGCAAAAGGAGCTGCTCCAGCACGAGATCGATGTCGAGCGCCGCGAGATAAATCGAAGGCCGGAGTGGGAGCGTCGGGAACTGGCTCGCCTGTACGAGAGCAGGGGCGTGGACCCCGTGGTGGCATCCGATCTGGCCACCGAGATGCACCGGGACCCTGAGGTGGCCCTGGCCACGCACGCCCGGGAAGAACTGGGGATTCGACCTGAGCAACTGGGCTCTCCCATCGCCGCGGCAGTGTCGTCCTTTATCACCTTCGCGATCGGAGCGCTGGTTCCGTTGGTGGCCTGGTTCGTCACGACGGGCAACACCGCACTTGTGGCCTCGGTGGCTTCTGGGATATTCGGCGCCGTGGTGGTGGGAGCGGGACTGTCGGTGTTCACCGGACGGTCCTGGGTCTGGTCCACGCTTCGACAACTAGGGATCACTGCGGTCGCTGCCGCCGTTCCTTACGGGATTGGAACCTGGGCCGGTGTCTCGGGCATTGGTTAGGAGTTGTTGGGGGTCAGGGGATCGCGGAGGGGGGATGGGGGAGTAACGGCCGGCGCCACATCACCCACGTAGGCCCGGTCGATGTGGTCGACCACAAAGCCCATTCGGGCATAGAGGCCATGGGCCCGAGCGTTGTCGGCGTCCACGTATAACATGGCCGTTTTCAGTCCGGCCTCGTACAGGTAGGTCAGTCCGGCCTCGACCAGGCCCCGCCCCAGGCCCAGGCCGGCGAAGTCCGGGTCGGTGGCGATCACGTAGATCTCCCCTATGGCAGGCTCGCTCTCGGCGTGAACCTTTGTCCAGCAAAAGCCGGCCAGCCGCCCACCCTGCTCCAGCAGGAGGAAGCCCGCCGGGTCGAACCAGGGCTCCTGCTCCCGGTGAGCCAGGGTGGTCAGATCCCAGCCGCCTTGTTCGGGATGGGAGGAGAAGGCCCGGTTGTTGACCTTTAGCCACGCCGCCTCGTCCTGGCCAGGCACGAACTGGCGCGTAGCCAGCGGCGCCCCGGCGGCATCGATGGGCAGCCTTCGGCGCATCTGATGCAGATCGCGGCCCTTGACCAGGCCATTGGCTGTGGCTATGAAATCATTGCTCGGAGTGGGCTTGGGTACCCATAGGTGAACGTGGCCACCCCCGCATCGGGCCACTTCGGCCAGAGCTGCGCCCAGAAGGTCGGTTCCGATGTTGTCGTCGGAGTCGCGGTGGTGTGGGTCGATCACGAATTCCACCGCCCAACTGTTGGGTCCTCGGCTGACCTGGGCATAGCCCACCGGGTGCGGATGGTGGCCGGCTTTGGCTACGAAGCCGGCGAATCCCTCTCGGCCACCCTGGACCAGGTCCAGCCACTGGTGCTCCCCGAGGGGCAGGTGGCCATCGGCCAGGGCTGCCGCATGGAGTAGCTCCGAAATAGAGGCGATGTCGGCCTCTCCCATCCGGCGCTTGATCTCGATGTGGTGCACTCGGGCAGGCTAACGGAGTATTTTGGGGCGCCGTGTCCCGACCCCGCAGCCCCAAAGGACGGGCCCGCCAGAGTGTGGAGCGTCTGGCCGAGGAGTACCCGGGGACCGCGGCCGAGCTCTGTGCCCTTCATCACGATGGGTCGTTCCAGCTCCTGGTAGCCACCATATTGTCGGCCCAGTGCACCGACGACAGGGTCAACTCCGTCACGCCGGCGTTGTTCGCCGCCTATCCCGGCCCCGTCGACTTGGCCGGCGCCGAACTGGCCGTGCTCGAAAACCTGGTTCGCACCACGGGGTTCTTCCGGGCCAAATCAGCCAGTCTCAAGGGTATGGCCCAAGCTTTGGTGGCACGATTCGACGGAGTGGTGCCCACTTCGATGGAAGACCTGGTAGGTCTGCCTGGCGTCGGGCGCAAGACGGCCAACGTCGTGCGCAGCGTGGCCCTGGGGCTGCCCGGTCTTCCCGTGGACACTCACGTGGGACGGCTGAGCCGCAGATTGGGCCTCACCCAGGAGATCGACCCGGTAAAAGTGGAGCGGGATGTCTGCGCCATGGTCCCCGAATCAGAATGGGGCGCCTTGAGCCTGAGATTGATTCTTCATGGCCGAGCGGTGTGCCAGGCTCGGCGCCCCCTGTGTCATAGCTGCTTGCTGGCCGACTTCTGTCCTTCGGCCGCGGCCGTCTCGCGGTGAGGTGGTGAGGCGGGGCCGGGAACAAAGCGGGTCGGGAAAGTGTTCTAATGGAGCAGGAACCGGTTCCCGCCACCTGGTTCCTATGAGTTGGCCGGCCCGCAATCTGGCCAACTCCCCGACGGCGCCCCCACAGGGCGCCGTCGGCCTGTGAAGACGGGATAATCGCCCTCGATGCCCCCGAGGTTCGAATGCCCCCGAGGTTCGGATGCCCCGAGAACACGGGATAATCGCCCTCGACGCCCCGAGTAACATGGTCCAACCCATGCTCAAGCAACTTGACCTGCGCGGAGTGCTCGGAGACCTGACTCGGGTCCTGCCTCGACCCGAGTCGGCGCTGGACCCGCCCATCGAAGCGGTGAGAGCCATCCTGGCCGAGGTGAAAGCCCGCGGCGATGCCGCGATCAGAGAGTTCACCCAGAAGTTCGACGGTGTGGACGTTTATGTGTCGGCCGTGCCCCGGAGCGAGGCCCTGGCTGCCCTGGATGCCCTGGATCCGCCTCTCAGGCAAGCGCTGGAGGAGGCCGCTGCTTCCATTGGTGAATTTCACCGCCATGAGATGTCTGAGATAGGCCCGTATGAGCGCAATGGCATCGAAGTTCGCTCGTCACAGGTCCCCGTAGCACGTGCCGGGGTGTACGTACCTGGGGGCAGGGCTTTGTACCCATCCAGCGTCTTGATGACCGCCATTCCGGCACGGGTGGCCGGAGTGGACGAGATCGTTCTGTGCGTTCCGCCCGGACCCGACGCCAAGGTTCCCGCAGTCACCCTGGCGGCCGCGGCAATCGCCGGTGTGGATGAGATCTATCGCATCGGCGGGGCCCAGGCCGTGGCGGCCATGGCCTATGGCACTGAAAGCATCGCCCCAGTGGACGTGATCGCGGGTCCGGGAAACATATACGTCGCCCTCGCCAAGCGTGAGGTGGCCGGATACGTGGGAGTGCCTTCGGCATTTGCCGGACCATCCGAGGTGGTGGTGGTGGCCGATGAATCTGTTCCCGCCGTCTACGCCGCCATAGACATCGTGGTCCAGGCCGAGCACGGCCCCGACGGCTTGGCCTGGCTGGTGACCTGGTCCAACGAGGTGGCCGAGGCCGTCGACGAGCAGGTCCGCCGTTTGGTCGATGAGTCCCCCCGTCGGGATGAGATCAGATCTACCCTCGCCGACGGGGGTTATGCCGTCATCGTCGATGGACCCGCCCAGGCCATGGATGTGGCCAACACCATCGCCCCAGAGCACTTGGAACTCATGTGTCGACGACCGGAACAATTGGCGGGGCTGGTGCGCAATGCCGGGGCCGTGTTCTTGGGCCCGTACGCTCCCGCAAGTGTGGGGGACTACCTGGCCGGACCGAGCCACGTGCTTCCCACCCACGGATCCGCAAGATTCGCGGGCGCCCTGGGCACCAGCGACTTCACCAAAGCCGTGCATTTTGTGACCATGGACGGGATAGGGCTGGCCCGGGTTGCTCCCCACGTGGCGGCCATCGCCCAGGCCGAGGGCCTGGCGGCCCATGCCGCCTCGGTCCTGATCCGCCAAGACGACTCCGGTGCGGCCCTTCCTCGGCCCGGAGCCGGCGCCGCGGTGACGTCCATGGCCGCGCCTGGGGAACAGCCGGCCTCCAAAGCCGCGGCCTCCTCGCCGGGACCGAGGCCCGACGTGGCCGTCATGGCCGGGTACCACTCGCCTCAGCTCGACGTCAGGGTCAGGCTAAATACCAACGAGTCGCCCTACCCGCCGCCCCAGGCTTGGCGGGACGACGTGTCCGAGGCCCTGGCCGGGATCGACTTTCACCGCTACCCGGATCGCCAAGCCACGACCCTGCGACAGGCTCTGGGCGACCTTCACGGGGTGGGGCCCGAGAACGTATTTTGCGCCAACGGATCCAACGAGGTCATCGAGTGCCTGCTCCTGGCCTACGGGGGTCCCGGCCGTAAGGCGGCGACGTTCGAGCCAACCTATGCTCTGCACTCCCACATTGCCAGGCTGACGTCCACGGCGGTGGTGTCCAGAGCCCGACGTCCCGCGGACTTTTCGCTGGATGAGCGAGCCGTCTACGAGGTCCTCGACCGCGAGCAGCCCGATGTCGTCTTCTTGTGCTCGCCCAACAATCCCACTGGGGGCGAGGATTCTCCTGGCCTCACCAAGCAGATCCTGGACCGGGCCAAGGGCTTGGTTGTGATCGACGAGGCCTATGGGCAATTCGCTTCGGCTTCGGTGGTGGATTGGATCCACGATTTTCCCAACTTGGGTGTGATCCGTACCTTCTCCAAGACATGGGCCATGGCCGGATGGCGAATTGGCTACTTGGTGGCGCCGGCGCCGATCGTGGAGGCGGTGGAAAAGGTGGCGCTGCCCTACCACCTTGACGCCTTCAAGCAAGAGGCGGGTCGGCTGGCCCTGTCCTACCGGTCCGACATGGAAGAGCGCGTGGCGCAACTCATCAAGGGCAGAGAGGTCCTGGAGGCAGGGATGGCGGCGGCGGAGGTTCACTACTGGCCATCGGGGGCCAACTTCGTCCTGTTCCGGCCAGACCGCCCGGCCCGATCGGTCTGGGAGGGATTGGTGCAGCGTTCGGTCCTGGTCCGGGACTGCAGCTCGTGGCCGGGGCTTGGGGGTTGCTTGCGGGTCAGTGTCGGTACGCCGGAGGAGAACGATGCGTTCCTGACGGCCTTGGAGGAGGTGCTCGGATGACCGATTCACGGGCGGCGCGCTCCGAGCGGCGGACCAAGGAGACGACGATCTCCATCGAACTCGACCTGGATGGCGCGGGTCAGGCCCGCGTCGAGACCGGTCTGCCCTTTTTCGACCACATGTTGGCCCAACTGGGTCGCCACGGTGGGTTTGACTTGACCATCGCCGCTAAGGGCGATCTCGACGTTGATGCCCACCACACCGTCGAAGACGTGGGCATCTGCCTTGGATCGTGCCTGGCTGAGTGCCTCGGGGACAAAGCCGGTATCCGGCGCTTCGCCTCCATCTCCTTGCCACTGGACGAGGCCTTGGTCGACGTGGCTTTGGATCTGTCGGGACGGGCCTACCTGGTGTATGAGGTCAACATGGCCCCTGATGCCATGCCGCTAGGCGCTCCCCCCTTTGAACCCCAATTGGCGGAGGAGTTCTGGCGAGCCTTTGCCACGTCGGCCGCCATGACGCTGCATATCGTCCAGCGCCGTGGACGCAACACCCACCACATCTTGGAGGCCACGTTCAAGGCGGTGGCCCGGTCCCTTCGAGACGCGGTGCGGGTGGAGGGCGTGGCCATCCCCTCGACCAAGGGCGTGATCTGAACGAAATGATCGCCGTATTGGACTATGGGATCGGCAATCTGGCCAGCGCCCAGAAGGCTCTGGCCCATCTGGGCGCGCCGTCGGAACTGGTCTCGGATCCAGCTCTCGCATCGGGCGCCGACGCTGTGGTCCTACCCGGGGTGGGGGCCTTCGGACCCGCCATGAAGGCTTTGCGCCGTCGCGGACTGGACCAGGTGGCCCTTGACGTCGTGGAACGGGGAGGTGCCTTTTTGGGGATATGCGTGGGCATGCAGATGCTCTACGCAGGTTCGGAGGAAAATCCCGACGTCCCCGGACTGGGCATGCTGCCCGGAAAGGTGACGGCGCTGCCCCCCGGCCCCAAGGCGCCCCAAATGCAATGGAACATCCTGACGCCCACGGGTAGGCCCAGCCGGGCCATGGTCGGCCTTGATCCCGATCCCTGGGCCTACTTTGTCCACTCCTATGCCGCGCCGATCGATTCCTCCACTACTGCAACGTGCGAGTACGGCGGCCCGGTCTGCGCCCTGGTGGAGCGTGGGAACCTGTGGGCCACCCAATTCCATCCGGAGAAGTCGGGACCGGTCGGTATGCAGATCCTGCACAATTTCGTCAAACTGGCTGCCTCCATCCGGGTTACGGGCACACCGACTTCATCCAGCCGGTGATGGAACTGTTTCCCGCCATCGACCTGATAGGAGGCCGTAGCGTCCGCCTTACCCAGGGCGACTTCGGGCAGGTCAGCGACTATGGGGACCCCCTGGAGGTGGCTCGTGGATTCGTGGCCGCCGGGGTCGGTTGGGTGCACATTGTCGACTTGGACGCGGCCCGCAGCGGGGTGGCCCATAACCTGGAGGTCATCGAGGCGGTGGCGGCCTTGGGGACTCGGGTCCAGTGCGGAGGGGGAGTGCGCACCGCCTTAGATGCCCAACGTCTCTTTGATGTTGGGGTACACCGACTGGTTCTGGGCACGGCGGCGATCGAGAACCCCGATCTGCTTGCGTCGTTGGCTCGGACCTTTCCCGGGCGCATCGCCGCCGGTCTGGACCACCGTCACATCGATACGGGGGCACCCAGGCCCCCCAGCGCCGCTTTGGACAAGAGCGCACCAGGTGCTGGGGTCGCTGGCGATGGCGGAGCCTGCGCCAGCGGTGAAGCTGCCGGGTCGCAAGTGGCGGTCCGGGGGTGGCAGCAAACCTCGGGCATGGAGTTGCTCGACGCCCTTCACGACGTGGGCCGATCGGGGGCGGGGGCCGTAGTGGTGACCGAAATAGGTCGGGACGGAATGTTGTCCGGTCCCGACTATGACGGACTTGCCCAAGTACTGAGCGCCACCTCCATGGAGGTGGTGGCGTCGGGAGGGGTGGCCGACCTGGAGGACCTGCGTCGCCTGGCGCGCCTGGAAGTCGATGGCAAAACTCTCGCTGGAGTGATCGTGGGCAAGGCGCTCAGCGAGGGGCGCATGGGGATCGACGAGGCCCTGGCGGCATGCGCAACGTAAGAGTGATCCCCTGCCTCGACGTCGATCGGGGCCGAGTGGTCAAGGGAATCAACTTCACCGCATTGCGCGACGCCGGTGATCCGGCTGAGTTGGCCGGTTTCTATGACGCCGAGGGCGCCGACGAGGTCGTCTTCTTGGACATCACGGCCTCGTCGGAGGATCGCCGGACCATTCTCGATACGGTGGAGCGGGCGGCAAACACCCTGTTCATCCCCCTCACCGTCGGTGGTGGGGTACGCAGCGTGGATGATGCCCGCGCTTTGCTGCGAGCTGGAGCGGACAAGATTGCGGTAAACACGGCGGCGGTCACCCGTCCTCAGCTGGTTGGCGAGCTGGCCCGCGAGTTTGGGTCGCAGTGCGTCGTGGTGGCCGTAGATGCCAAGGCCAGGACCCCCGGCCGCTCCGGGTGGGAGGTCTTCACGCATGGCGGCCGGATCGCCACGGGAACAGACGCCCTGGACTGGTGTAGGCGAGTGGCCAAGGCCGGGGCGGGGGAGATCCTGCTTACGTCGATGGATCGGGACGGTACCAAGGACGGATTCGACCTTGACCTGACCCGGGCCGTTACCGACGCCGTGGGTGTTCCCGTCATCGCCAGCGGTGGGGTCGGCGAACTGGACCATCTTGTCCAGGGGGCTCGCCAAGGCGGCGCCGACGCCGTGCTCGCTGCCTCCATCTTCCATTATGGCTACTTCAGCGTGGCCCAGGCCAAGAACTACATGGCCGCGAGCGGCATCTCGGTCCGCCCCGTTCCCCGTTGAGCCCGCCACGTTCCCCGTTGAGCGACGATTCCATCCCCCAAAAACCAAGCCGGTGGGGTCGCCCTGAGGCGACCCGGTTCGATACCAGGCCCCAGAGACGGTACCGTGCCTGGGGTGGAGGCCAAAACCAGCAATAAAGCGAGCAAACTGTCGATAGTCATGCTGTCGGACCGGGTTCTGGTCCAAATACCCCAGACGGAGGGGGAGAGGCGTAGTCGGGCCGGTATCCTGATCCCAGCCACGGCGCAGGTATCCAAGCGCCTGGCCTGGGCCGAGGTCATGGCCGTAGGGCCACACGTGCGCTCCATCAAACTGGGTGATCAGGTCCTGTTCAACCCCGAGGACCGCTACGAGGTCGAGGTCCGAGGCGATGACTATCTGATCCTGCGGGAACGAGATATCCATGCCGTGGCGACCGACGACAACGAGGGAGGGACGGGTCTTTACCTATGAGCAAATTTGTAACCACTCCGATCCAGGTGCGTCCGGAGGATCTGGACGCGGTGTCATATGACTCCGACGGGCTGGTGCCCGCCATCGTCCAGGATCAAGCCAGCCAGCGAGTGCTGATGATGGCCTGGATGAACTCTGATGCCCTGCGCCAGACTCTGGAGTCGGGTCGGACGTGGTTTTGGAGCAGATCCCGCCAGGAGTACTGGTGCAAGGGCGAGACCTCGGGCGATCGTCAGTACGTGCGTTCCGTCAGCTACGACTGCGATGGCGATGTCCTTCTGGTTCAGGTCGATCAGGAGGGCAAAGGGGCCTGTCACACCGGTGCTTGGAGTTGCTTCTATCGGGATTTCGGGGAAGGCGGGGACACCAACGGGACGATCGCGAACAGCGGGTCGATCGGGGCCGGTCCGTGACCCTTCGCCCCGACGCCGAGGCCTTCGCCGAGCTGGCCCTGGGGGCCACAATCGTTCCAGTGTGGCGAGAGCTCCTGGCCGACACCCTAACCCCGGTCGCTGCATTCGCCCGGGTGGTGGGGGACAGGCCCGGGTTCTTGTTCGAGACGGTGGAGAGCGGGGAACGCTGGAGCAGGTACTCCTTCGTGGGACGCAATCCCATAGCCACCCTCATTGCTCGCCACGGTGAGGTGTTTGTGGAGGGGAACCTGGGCGAGGGGGTTGGCACCGACGGGGGGGTCTTGGAGGCGCTCGAGAATCTCTTGGGCAAATTCCGTTCCCCGCCTATCGACAATCTCCCGCCCTTGCACGGCGGGGTGGTCGGTTACATCGGTTACGACGTGGTCAGGGAGGTGGAGAAGCTCGGTCCTGGTCCTGACCAGGACCAGGACCAACCTGACGCCGTCCTGTGGGTCATCGGTCAACTGGCTGCCTTTGACCACTGGCTCCAGCGGGTCTACCTGATCGAAAATGTTGTTATCGACCCCCGCTGGCGCCCGGACGAATTGGACTCTGCCCGTCTCGCCGCCGGCGCCCGCCTGGAGGCTTTGGCCCGGGAGCTGGCTGAACCGTGGTCTGAGGTCCTGCCAGCGCCCCCCGAGCCTGGGGAGCTGCCCGACGATGTCGAGCGCAGCGTTTCTCCCGAGGCCTTTGCCAAGGCCGTCGAAGCGGCCAAGGAGCGAATCTGGGCCGGTGACATCTTCCAGGTGGTCCTGTCCCAGCGCTTCGACATGGA
Organism: Acidimicrobiales bacterium; assembly: GCA_050742455.1. Lineage (GTDB taxonomy): Bacteria > Actinomycetota > Acidimicrobiia > Acidimicrobiales > JBOGIG01 > JBOGIG01. The sequence continues at coordinate 1,548 of JBOGIG010000071.1, read as the reverse complement.
CCTCGATGCCGATCCCTTCGACGTCTATCGGGTCCTGCGTCAGATCAATCCGAGCCCGTATATGTATTTCCTCCGCCACCGTGATATCACCCTGGTGGGTTCCTCACCGGAGCCCATGGTCCAAGTGCTCGACGGCCGGGTCATCTCCCGCCCCATTGCTGGTACCAGACGCCGGGGCGCCACCGATGCCGAGGACCGACGCCTGGCGGCCGAGTTGGTCGAGCACCCCAAGGAACGCGCTGAGCACGTCATGTTGGTAGACCTGGCTCGCAATGATGTGGGGCGGGTGGTGGAATTTGGGACCGAGGCCGTGGATGAATTCATGACCCTGGAGCGCTACAGCCATGTGATGCACCTCACTTCGCAGGTCTCGGGCAAATTGGCCCCGGGTGTGGGACCCGTGGACGTATTGCGAGCCACCCTGCCGGCCGGGACGGTCTCAGGCGCCCCCAAGGTCATGGCCATGAGGATCATCGACGAGTTGGAGGCGACCGGTCGGGGTGTCTACGCCGGGATAGTCGGCTATGTCGACTTCTCGTCCAACCTGGACACGGCCATCGCCATTCGGACCATGGTGGTAATGCCTGACGGCCGGGCTTCGGTTCAGGCCGGGGCGGGCATCGTGGCCGACAGCGACCCGGCGGCTGAGGATGCCGAGTGCGCCAACAAGGCGGCAGCCCTGCTGGCCGCCGTTCCGGCGGCCCGGCGCATGACTGCAGCTCGTGACCAGTTGGCAGGATCGACCGGGAGCCGGCCCAACCACCCTGGCCCGCCCAGCCATACCCGCCTGCCCAGCCACAACGGCCCGCTTTCGTGAACCCTCCGGGAACCATCAGCCCGGTCGGCGCCTGGCTGGACCAGGACTTTATCTCCGTTGCAGGCCCGGAGGCAGAATCGTTTCTCCATGGCCAGGTCAGCCAGGACATACAAGCCCTGGCGCCAATGGCCGGCGCTCTATCGCTGGTGCTGTCGCCCCAGGGAAAGGTCGACGCCATCGTGCGGGTGATCCGGGTGGATGTCGAGCAGTTTGTGATCCTTGTCGACCAGCCCTTTGGCCAGGCGGTTATCGAACGATTGAGCCGGTTCCGTTTGCGCACGAAGGTAACCATCGAGCCGTTGTCCCAATGGAGGGCCCTCGCCGTGCGGGGTCCCCTTGTGGATCAAGAGCCGGGCTCCGATCGCTGGGCCCAGCGTTTGGGGGCCCAACTGGTGGTGTCTGATTCCTGGGGCGGATCGATCGGCATCATCGCCGTAGGTCCGGCGCTCGATGTCGGGTCCGAGTTGGAGATCCTCACGAGGCAGGTGTGGGAACATTTGCGGATAGAGGGCGGGAGGGTTCGCTTTGGCATCGACGTCCTGCCAGGGGCCATTCCGGCAGAGACAGGTCTGTTGGAGCGCGCTGTCAGTTTCACCAAAGGTTGCTACACAGGACAGGAGCTAGTGGCCCGGATGGATTCCCGGGGTAACCGCACCCCCCGTCGCTTGTGTCGGTTTGTAGCTTCGGCCGAGGCCGGGGAGCGTGAGGGATTCGTTGGCGGGCATGGCCTG
>JBOGIG010000070.1:0-11664 GCA_050742455.1 Acidimicrobiales bacterium | reverse complement strand
GTGTTGGTCTTGCCCACCACGATGCAACCGGCTGCCTTGAGCCTGGCCACCAGGATGGAATCGGTTGAGGCCGGGTCGGCTGCGGCCACCACCCAAGAGCCGGTAGTGGTGAGAAATCCGCTGGCGTCTTCCGTGTCCTTGACTGCCAGGGGGATCCCGGCCAACGGGCGGGTTTCCTGGCCCGAGGCCACGGCTGTGTCAACCTGAGCGGCGCTGTCCATCGCCCGCTCGGGATCCAATGCCACAAAAGCGTTCAATGTGGGGTTGAGGGACTCGATCCGCTCCAAGCAGTGGGCCATGACCTCTCTGGCCCCGATTCGACCCGACCGGATGTCATCTGCGAGACCGGCCAGGGAAGTGAGTCGAAAATCCATGAGTCGACATTAGGCCCAACTGTGTCGTCGGGGCTTGGCGGCCCGCATCCCTGCCCCACCCGGGTCGTGGCCCGACCGGCCTCAGTCCAGCTCGCTGACCACGGCAACGCCGGGAAAGGCTGTACCGAGATGGTCTAGGCCGGCCCGGGAGTGGTCAATTCCCATGAACAGGCGTAATTGGGCCACGACGGCCTGATCGATTACGTGCCATCCCTGAACGATTCCAAGGTTCGTAGGGCTGCAGCCATCGCTTGAGAACGCCAAGAGAGCGGGGGGAATTGGCACTCCGACGTCCTTTAGGGCGTTGAATATGCCCCCTTGGGCCTGGGCGATCAAGCACGTGTCGGTGAAGGCAAGATGGCCCGCTCCGGATATTTCGACAAAATACTTCGGCGCCCTCATGGTGTCGTAGGCGGCACGCAGTTGGGCCGGAGGTGCGACTCCATCCACGCTGCCCGCCAGAATCATCCCCGGCTTGGGCGGCGCTGCCTCCCCATCAGGTCCGTCACTGGATGCGCCGGCTGCTCCAGCCAGGCCGATGAAGCCCGCCACTCGGCCGTCGCCGGCGGCCAGGACCGCTGTCCGGGCCCCGTCAGAGTGGCCGATAGCAGCGATCTTGCCCACGTCTATGTGGCCGTCCAACACCGAAGTCGGATTGCTGTTGGCGAGGGTCAGAAAGTCGATGGTCTTTTGCACATCAGCCACATCAGAGTTGTCGTTGGACGGTGCTCCCGACAGCACCGCGCTGAGGTCCCGATCGCTGAAGTCCGGGGCGGCCACAACAAATCCCCAGGTGGCCAAGTGGGTGGTGAGAAAGCTCGACTCCACAGGTATCCCGGCATAGCCAAGCCCGAACACCACCAGGGGGAACCGGCCGTTCGCCGCCTTGGTCCGGGAATAGGCGTTCATGACGAAGCTAGTGTCCACGGCTGGAGGGAGTTGGGACGCAAGCGAAGGCGGCAGCCAATCGCGTACGTCGTAGGTGGCCTTGGTGTGACCTTGAACCGATGAGAGGGCCGAGGGGTACCACAGATCCAACAGGGGGCCGCCCGGTATCTGTTCGGTCTCGAATCCAGAGGCGTAGGGACCTGGTGGTACAAAGGACTGGGCCGTGGGGGCTATGCCACGGGCCAGGTTGGGTGGCTCCGTAGTCGTTGTGGTGGGCGCCACCGTGGTGGTGGTCGGGGCCACAGTGAGCACCGAGGGCTTGGGCGGCGCCAGGACCGGCAGCGATTCCGAGTGCCCCGGGATCACCCCACATCCACCGACAATCATGGCGACCACGACCAGCCCTGCCGCGCCGCCTCGCACCGAATGGCCGGTCACATCGGCCATCCTGGCACATCGACCACCAATCGAGGACGGACCGGGAGGTACTAACCCCCGTATCCGGCGGGCAAGTTGATGGTCTTGGTCTCCAGGTAGGCGGCCAGGCCCTCGGGTCCCAGTTCCCGGCCCACGCCCGAGTGCTTGAACCCGCCAAACGGTGCGCTGAACTCCAGGGCGAAGCCGTTCACGGTGAACGTGCCGGTCCGCACCCGGCGGGCCACGTCGAGGCCGCGTTCCACATCCGCGGTCCAAACCGAACCTGATAGTCCATAGACCGAGTCGTTGGCGATGCCTACCGCCTCATCGGCGTCGTCGTAGGCAATAACGGCCAGGGCGGGGCCAAATATTTCCTCCTGGGCGATGCGCATGGAATTATCCACGCCGGAAAATACCGTCGGCTCCACATACCAACCCTTGTCCAGACCGTCGGGCCGGCCCCCACCGGTGGCGATCTTGGCTCCCTCTTCCTGGCCCAGAGCAAAGTAACCCTCGACCCGCTCCCGCTGCCGTGCCGCCACCAATGGCCCGACTTGCGTCTCGGGATCCAGGGGGTCGCCTACCTTCAAGGCCCGGGTGGCCTCGACCAATGCTTCCACCACCTCGTCGTAGCGCTGGCGCGAGGCCAGTATCCGGGTCTGAGCCACACAGGCCTGACCGTTGTTCATCATCCCGGCCTGGAGCAGGTCTGGGACCAGGCTGTCCAGGTCCGCATCGTCGAGAATGATGGCGGCCGACTTCCCCCCCAACTCGAGGGTCACCCGCTTGAGTTGGCTGCCGCACAGGGAAGCGATCCGTTGGCCTGCCGCGGTCGAACCGGTGAACGCGATCTTGTCAACGTCGGGGTGGGTCACCAGGTGCTCCCCCACCTCTCGTCCCGCGGCGACGATGTTGATCACTCCTGGCGGCAAACCAGCCTCCACCAAAACCTCGGCCAACAGGTAGGAGTCGAGTGGCGTCTCAGGTGCTGGTTTGAGCACCACGGTGGCGCCGGCGGCCATGGCAGGGGCCAGCTTCAGCATCGACACGAACAGGGGCACGTTCCAGGGCACTATGGCCCCGGCCACTCCGACGGGCTCCCGCCGGATCAGGGCCGGACCCAACATCCCCGGTCCCATCTCCTCGAAGGCGAATTGGCGGGCCAGGCCCACGTAGTAGTCGAGGGCCATGGTGGCGGCAAAGACCTGTCCCATGATGGACCATGAGATGGGACAGCCCATCTCCTCTGAAATGGTCCGGGCGAACTCTTCGTAGCGAGCCTGGATCCCAGCCGACACCGCGGCCATGATGTCGGCCCTGTCGCCCGGGGTCATGGTCGGCCACGGGCCCTGATCGAAGGCGAGACGCGCAGCGGCCACGGCCCGATCGATGTCGGCTCTCGACCCGTCAGGCACCTCGGCCATGACTTCTTCGGTGGATGGCGAGATCACCTCGATCATGGTCGAACCGGCCGGGCTCACCCACTCGCCGCCGATGAAAAGCTTGTCCTTTGTGATCACATTGCCTCCTGGGCGATAGGTAAGAGGGAAAGAAGGTGTGTCGGCTCCCCTAGTGCTAACGAGCCACAGGAGGTAACGTTATCAGAACGTGTTCTATTTAGCGACAGGCGACGCAGCGGCCGGGTACTGCAAAGTGGTACGGGTGGATCTCGAATTGATGGCTGGCCATGGCCCGGCCAGCCAGTCCCTCGAACAGTGTGGGCCCGGCGTCGAAGGTCATTCCGCACTGCTCGCACACCAGGTGGCCGTGGGCCGCAGAGGCCAGGTGGTAGGTGGCTGCCCCGTGACCCAGATGGGTGTGAATCACGATACCGAGTCGCTGCAGTTCGTCCAGATTGCGATAGACGGTCGACATGTTGACGTCCGGCGCCATGGCCTGGACTGCGGCGGCCAGATTCTCCGCGCTGGGGTGATTGGGGCTTTCCAATAGAGCGGACAACAGCATGCGCCGAGCCATAGTGAGACGCAGCCCAGCGTCACGGAGCTGCGCCATCAAGGCAGCGAGAGCCTCGGGGCGGGCGACGGTCTCGGGGCGGGTGACGATCTCGGGACGACCCTCGTCGGCTTTCATATCACCGGTTCGGCCAGCCATGCCTGGGACCCTAGCCGTGGATGCCGGCCAACTGTCGAGCCACGAAGGGAAGGATGCCACCGTGACAGAAGTAGGCCAGCTCGGGGGCTGAATCGATACGCACGTGCACGTCAAAGGTGATCCCGTCGGCGTCGATGGCCACGCTGTCGGGAATCCGTCCGTGGTTGAGTACGTCCAACCCGGATATGGAGAAGGTCTCTTGCCCGGTGAGGCCCAATTCGGCGGCACTTTGTCCCTGGCGGTATTCCAACGGAAGGATTCCCATGCCCACCAGATTGGATCGATGGATCCGTTCGTAGCTCTCGGCCAGCACTGCCCTGACCCCAAGCAGGAGTGTGCCCTTGGCGGCCCAGTCCCGGGACGACCCTGAGCCGTACTCCTTGCCCGCCAGCACCAGTAAGGGAACTTTGGCTTCCATATACGCCCGGGAGGCCTCGAATATGGAGGTGACCGACCCGTCGGGCAGGTAGGTGGTCACACCGCCCTCGGTCCCAGGGGCCAACTGGTTGCGCAGCCTGGTATTGGCGAAGGTGCCGCGCACCATCACCTGGTCATTGCCCCGCCGCGCGCCGTAGGAGTTGAAATCGTCAGGGTCCACTCCGGCCTGGATGAGCCATTGTCCGGCCGGGCCCTGGGGGGCGATCGATCCGGCCGGAGAGATGTGATCGGTGGTGATGCTGTCGCCCAAAACGACCAGGGCCCGGGCTCCGGAAATGTCGGTAACCGGTTCTGGAAGCGGGGACATCCCGTCGTAGAAGGGCGGCCGGTGGATGTAGGTCGAGGCCTCGTTCCACGCATAGAGCTGGTCCGAAGGCGTCTCCATGGCCTCCCAGGCGGGCGAGGTGAAAACCTCGGCGTAGGTGTCGGAGAACATTTCCGAGCCCAAAGCGTCCCTGAGGGCATCGGTCACTTCGACCGGGGATGGCCAGATATCGCGGAGATAGACCGGCCGGCCCTCGGGATCGATCCCGAGGGCTTCGCTCGACAGATCCGTCGCCATGGTGCCCGCAAGGGCGTAGGCGACTACAAGGGGAGGCGATGCCAGCCAGTTCATGCGCACCTGGGGATGGATGCGGCCCTCGAAATTGCGGTTTCCCGACAGGACGGCCGACACGGCCAAATCCCCCTCGGACACCGCCTCGCCCACCCCGGCCAGTAATGGGCCGGAGTTGCCGATGCAAGTGGTACAGCCGTAGCCGACCAGGAAGAAGCCCAGTTCCTGCAAAGGTTCGGTCAGGCCGGCTCGGTCTAAATACTTGGTCACCACCTGGGACCCGGGGGCGAGCGAGGTCTTCACCCAGGGCTTGGTCCGCAGCCCTCGTTCGACTGCCTTGCGGGCCAGAAGTCCGGCCGCCATCATGACTTGGGGATTGGACGTATTGGTGCAGCTTGTAATGGCGGCGATGACCACCGCGCCGTGGTCGATGCTCATCTCCTCGCCACCCAACCGCAGGGAAACTGCCCGGCTCGGGTATTCGGGACCCGCCGCGGCCGATGGGTCCTGTTGACTGACGTTGACTTCCCCGCTCGGCGTTTCCGGAGATCCAGCGAAGCTTCGCCCGGCATTGCTGGCAGGGGGATCCGAGGCGGGAAACGATTCAGCCGAGGCCTCGTCGGCACCTTGGGCGCGACTCTCAGAGGCCCGCTCGAGATCGGCCAGGGCTCGGCGAAAGGCTTTGGGACCGTCCCCGAGGGCTACCCGATCCTGGGGCCGTGACGGCCCGGCGATACAAGGCTCTACCTCCGAAAGATCGAACTCAATGGTCTCGGTGAAGAGGGGCTCTATCCCCGGCTCGTGAAAAAGACCCTGCTCCTTGGCGTAGGACTCGACCAGGGCCACCTGCTCGGGGGATCGGCCCGTGAATTTCAAGTAGCGCAGCGTCTCGGCGTCAATGGGAAAAATGGTTACCGTCGAGCCGTACTCGGGCGACATGTTTCCGATGGTGGCCCGGTTTTCCAAGGCCACCTCGCTCACTCCGGGTCCGAAGAACTCGACGAACTTGCCCACCACGCCGTGGGCCCGGAGGCGCTGCGCAATGGTCAGGACCAGATCGGTGGCCGTCGAACCCTCCGGTAAGGCTCCGGTCAGACGCACACCGACCACCGGCGGAACACCCATGGAAACTGGCTGGCCCAACATAGCCGCCTCGGCTTCGATCCCCCCCACCCCCCAACCCAACACGCCCAGGCCGTTGACCATGGGGGTATGGGAGTCGGTACCGACCAGGGTGTCGGGGTAGGCCTGACCGGTCTTGGATGAAAAGACCACCCGGGCCAGATACTCCAGGTTGACCTGGTGGCAGATTCCGATGTCGGGAGGAACCACTACGAAGCCCTCGAAGGTCTGCTGGGCCCAGCGCAACAGGGCATAGCGCTCTTGATTGCGAGCCATCTCGAACTCCGCATTGCGGGCGAAGGCGTCAGAAGCTCGGGCCACCTCGGCAATGACCGAATGATCGATTACCAACTCCACAGGAACCTGGGGGTTGACCACCCCGGGATCACCGCCCAAGGCCGCTACGGCGTCACGCATTCCGGCCAGGTCGACCACGCCCGGTACGCCGGTGAAATCCTGCATAAGCACTCGGGCGGGCCGGAAGGCCACGTCCAGATCGGGGACCTTGCCGTCCCATCCGGCCAGGGTAGCGATGTGGCTCTCGGACACTGAGGCGCCATCCTCGTGGCGCAGGAGATTCTCCAGTAGCACCTTGAGGGAGTAGGGCAGCCGGTCGACGTTGCCCACGGCAGTGAGCCGGTGGATGGCATAGGTGGACGACCCCACCTCAATCGCCCCGGCGCTGGAGAAACTGTTCAAACTTGTCCCGGCGCCCGCTTTGCCCTGATCCGTTGTCCTGGGATCCTTACCGGTTGTCCTGGAAGTCGTCACCATCGATCCTTGTCGTCACCCGCTTGTCTTGGTCACCCACCTGGTGTGATATTTCGTGGTGTCACCAGCTTATTGACCCCACGACATTGGCTACCTCTTGACCCTAGTGACAACAGTGGGTAGGAGATTCAATCACCCAAGGCTGATGACTCTTCGGACAGTGATCAGGGCGCCCACCGCTTCTTCAGGGCCAGGGCAGGGCGTTCCACCGCCCGCCAGGAGATCTCGGCCATGACCACGGTGGCGCCGATGCCGATCACAGCGCCCAGGTTGCCCAGCATGTGGAACCAGGTGGCAAACACATAGCTCCACAAGTAGATGGCATAGGAACGCCGTCCCAGATAGACAAGTGGTCGCACCGACAGGCAGCGCGCCGTCCAGCCGGGCCGGGCCACCAACAGCACCACAATTACCGCTGCGGAAAGGTCGATGAGGGTCAGGCCACCCAGGCCCCGGACGGCAAAGTGATGGGTAAAGGCAAAATAAACCATCGCCACCCCACCGAGCGCGGTTAGTCCGGGCCCTATACCCCGCCGGGCCACCAAGCCATCCAGACGCCCCGAGCTCCACAATTGGGCCCCTGCTGCTCCCAACAACAGGGCCTGGGCCCGAGTGTCGGTGCCGAAGTAGATGCGGTTCGACCCGGCGCCGGCGTGCCAGAGGAACAGGCACTCGACGGCTGACGCCATGACCAGGAGCAGTGTGGCCCGCAGGGTCCAACGGGGCCGGTAGCGCCAGATCAACAGGAGGAGGAGGGGCCAGAACAGATAGAACTGTTCCTCGACGGCCAGTGACCACACCTGACCCAACGGGGGCAGGTGGATGCTGGTGAGGCTGACCCAGTTATAAACCTGGGCGGCGACTCCCTCGACGCCGTGGATTCCCACACCGATACCCAAAGTTCCGTGGGGATTGATGGGTAGGTTGGGAACGGTGGAGAACCAGGCCTGCTCATGGAAAACCAGCAGCGCCAACACCCAAATGGCCACGAAGAACCAAAGGGCCGGCTGGATGCGCAGCAGACGTCGCTTGTGAAACCGCAGCAGCGACACCCGCCCCTCCTGGGCCCTTTCCTTGATCAACAGACTGGTAATCAGAAACCCGCTCAGGGCGAAGAACAGATCGACACCCAGCCAGCCCCCGGGGTCCATTCCCCAAGGGCTGAAGTGGTAGCCCAGCACGGCCAGGGCTGCCAGGGCCCGCAGGCCATCCAGAGCCGGGTTGTGGCCCAGAAGGTGGACCGCGCCGACCGATGGCCGCGCTCGCTTCGAGGCGGTTGGCTGGAGAGTATCTAGCTGGCGGGGGGGAGAGATCACCGTCACCGTGGTACTTCTACCCAATCCAACCGCCGATTAGCCTTTGGCGGGCGAAACAACACCAAGCCAAGCTAGGCGAGCCAACCTGAGAATCCTCTGAAAGCAACCCTGGCCTCTACATCACTAGGGCCAAATCCCCAGGTCAGCAGCTCCTCCCTCAGTCGAAAACGAAGTCGGCTGGGTCGGGCCGGTTGGTCTGAAGCCAGTATTCCAACAGCGAGAAGGGCCAGTTCTGGGCGACTCGACCCGAGGCGTTCTTGTACCAGCTATGAACGTCCGAGGCACCCCAGGCCATCTCCTTGTTCGAGACGTCGATGCGCTCGTTGTAGGCGTCATGCACGTCCTTGCGACACTCCATGGTCCGATGCTCGGACTCCAGAAGGGTCCTGATGCACTCGAGGATGAAGTGTGCGCCGCACTCCGAGAAATACACGATGCTCCCGTTGATCACGATGTTCGTATTCGGTCCGTAAAGCATGAAGAAATTCGGAAATCCCGGAACGGTCAGTCCCAGATAGGCTCGGGCCTCGCCATCCCAGCGTTGGTGGAGGTCGACGCCACCCAAACCGGTGACGGTCATCGGCATCAGGAAATGAGAAGCCTGGAAACCGGTGCCATAGATGATCACGTCGACGTCATGATCCACGCCATCGCGAGTGCGAACTCCCCCCTCGGTGATGCAGTCGATGCTTTCGGTGATCAGCTCGAGGTCAGGTCGAGCGAGGGCGGCGGAGTAGGACCCGTCGTCTCGCACCACCCGCTTGGCCCCCGGCGGGTATTGGGGCAACACCTTTTTCAACAGCTCGGCATCGGGAAACTCGCTTTCCAGGTGGGCGGTGAACAGTTGACGGACCACGTCGTTGAGAGCCGAGACCGATCGACCTCCGTCGTCCCATTGGGAATCTACGATGACCATGGGCAGGAGGCCCTCGTGGGTCCGCCAGAAGAGCCATAGGCGGTCCCAGCTCGAATAGCTGGGCACTCTACCCAGGAGCCAGCGCAACCCGGGGGCCGGGCCGGCGTGGTACTCGGGGGTGGGGATCAGCCAAGGCGGGGTCCGCTGGAACACCACCGTGGTATCGGCCTGTTCGGCGACATGCGGTATGAACTGGGCCGCGCTGGCCCCGGTCCCGATCACCGCCACCCGCCGACCGATCAGGTTGACATCGTCCTCCCAACGAGCAGAGTGAAAGCTCCTACCAGTGAAGCGATCCTGACCCGGGATAGTGGGAAAGCTGGGTCGGTTCAGCTGGCCGACGGCGCTGACCACGGCCTGGCACTCCATGACCTCCTCGAGACCTTGGCCGTTCCTGGTCACCACGGTCCACAATCCGCGTGCCTCGTCAAAGGTGGCGCTAATCACCTCGGCCTCGAACCGGATGTGGCGGCGCAAGCCGAATCGGTCGACGCAGGAGCGGAAGTAGTCGAGCAGGACATCCTGGGTGGAAAAGAATCCAGGCCAGTCACCGGTCTGGGCGAATGAGTAGCTGTACAGGTGATTGGCCACATCCACCCGGCATCCGGGGTAGGTATTCTCCAACCAGGTCCCGCCCACTTCGGCGTTTTTCTCCAGGATCACAAAGTCGACACCGGCCTGGGCCAGGCGGTGAGCGATCACTATTCCCGACATCCCCGCGCCGATGACAGCCACGGTAAAGGCCCGATCGGAGGCGATGTCGTCCTTGTGCCAACTGGGCGCTCGGTGGTCCACACCATCCAAGGACAGCTCCTCCTCCAGCAGGGGAAGGTAGCGGTCCAGATCTTCGGCACCCACCAGAAATGCGATCAGGGTTCGCAACTCATCGGGGCCAAGGCCAACCGGCGCCGGGCTTCCGGCGTCGCGGTGACGACCGAGGGCCTCCGCCGCCCGAGCCCGGGCCCGTGTCTGCACGTCGGCCTCCAGGCCCGCTCCCGGTTCGAGCACCCGTGTCGGATCTGGCCTGAACTCCTCCTCGAGTAAAGAGAGATCGCCGGTGGTGTAGGCCACGGCGACCAGGAGAGGATGAACCTCGGCGTCGTCGAGAGCCTGGACGATGAAAGAGTCGTCCTCAGTGATCGGATCGCAGTGGGCATCCAAGCGCATGTCGTATGTCCCTCAGTTGGCGGCGGCGTACAGGGGTGAGTTCTGGGCCCCCCGCACCAATCGACCGGGCAGGGCGCCGGTAGCCTCCCCATCACGATACGTGACCCGGCCGGCGACCACCGTGGCCCGGTAGCCATCGGCCGTTTGGAGCAGTCGCTTTCCTCCGGCGGGCAGATCAAAGCACATCCGGGGCGGGTGAAGCCGGAGTGCTTCCATGTCGATGACGTTGAGGTCGGCCTTGTACCCCGGGGCCACCAGACCCCGATCCCACAAGCCCACCGCCTCGGCATTGCGCCGGGTGAGGGCGTGAACGGCCCAGGCCAGGTCCAGCCTGTCCCCCCGGCTGCGGTCCCGAACCCAGTGAGTCAGCATCGAAGTCACGTTGCTGGCATCGCAGATGGTCCCCACGTGAGCTCCCCCGTCCCCCAGTCCGATCAAGGTGAGGGGATGGCACAGCATCTCCCGGATCGCCTCAAAGTCCCCGTCCACGTAGTTGGCGAACGGGAAGTACAACAGGCCCTGACCCTCATCGGCGATCATGGCCTCGTAGGCCACTTCAGCCGGAACCCGGCCCTCCCTCCGGGCCCGCCCGGCGATGGAGTTCTCCGGAGGCTGTTCATAGTCGGGCGGATCCCCCAGGTCGAACAGGTTCTCGAAGCGACCAGAGCCCCCCACCGATTCGGCATCAAGGATCCGATCCCTCACTGCTCCCTCCTGCAGTGCGGCCAGCCTCTCGGCCAGGGGCAGGTCGGCGATGGTGTTGTACTCGGGGTTCGCGGAAAAGGGACTGTGGGAGGCCGCAAGGCCAAACAGCAGGCCGATAGGCCGGGCCGCAACCTGGCCCTTGATGTCCAAGCCGTCGGCCCCGGCCTCCTCGATCATCGACAACAACGCTCGGAACCCGGAACTCGTTCGGGTCTGGGCCAGCGAAATGGTGAGCGGTCGACCTGAGACTTCGGCCATTCTGCGCAGGCGTCCGAACTCGACTTGGCCATCCGGAAAGTCCGAAATGACCTCAATCACGCCGGCCCTCTCCTCCCCCATGGCCCGAGCGATACCGACCAGCTCATCCTCGGCTGCTGTGAGAGTCGGCGTGTCATCGCCCTTGCTCGTCTTGTGGTTCAAGGTGCGCGAAGTGGTAAAGCCCAATGCGCCGGCCCGTAAGGCCTCAGCCACCAACTCCCCCATCCTGGCGATCTCCTTCGCACTGGCCTTGTCTCGATTGGCGCCTCTCTCCCCCATTACGTAAAGGCGTAGTGCGCCATGCGGTACCTGGGCGGCAAAGTCGATGTCGTGGTCCATGCGCTCGATCGCATCGAGATACTCCGGGAAAGTTTCCCAGTCGAAGGAGACCCCCTCGTGCAGAGCCGCTCCGGGGATGTCCTCCACTCCCTCCATCAACTCGATCAGAGCATCGTGGTCACCCGGCCGCACGGGAGCGAAGCCCACCCCGCAATTACCCATGACAGCCGTGGTCACCCCGTGCCATGAGGATGGGGCCAGGGTGGTATCCCAAGTCACCTGGCCGTCATAGTGGGTGTGGATGTCGACGAAGCCTGGGGTGACGATGGCGCCTTCGGCGTCGAT
>JBOGIG010000069.1:0-11913 GCA_050742455.1 Acidimicrobiales bacterium | reverse complement strand
ACGGGGCCCGGCATCTGGCCGAGGTGTGGAAGGTGGTTCACAGACACGACGTCTTCCCCATCCGGCCCCTGGCCGGGTTGCTCGGGTTCGTGGGCGCCAGGAATTACCTGGTGCCCCCCGCCCACCTGCGAGCTCTGCTGGCGCAACACCTCACGTACCACAGGATCGAAGAAGCACCGGTGCGCCTCTTGGTGGTCGCCACAGAACTCGGCACCGGGATCGAGGTGCTACTCGGCCACGGTGACGTGATCGACGCTGTGGCGGCCAGCGCCGCCATACCTGGCATCTTCCCGCCCGTGGGCATCGGTCAACACGTCCTGGTCGACGGTGGGTTGCTCAACAACACGCCTCTGTCTCACGCCATAGAGGCCGGCGCCACCCGTGTGTATGTCCTGCCGACCGGATACGCGTGCGCCCTGGAACGACCACCGCGATCCGCGCTGGGCATCACCATGCAGTCGATTACCTTGATGCTTCACCGCCGCCTGCTCGCCGATGTCGCCGCGTACCAGCACGACATCGATCTCAAGGTGCTGCCCCCGCTGTGCCCGCTGTCTGTGTCAGCAGTCGATTTCAACCACACGTCAGAACTAATAGACCGAGCCCGGCTGAGCACAGCAGAGTGGCTGGACAGGCGCGAGCCAGTGCTGGATCAGACCGAGGTGCTCTTGTTGCACCGCCACGACTCTGTCGAGCTGATGGCTGGCCGGTCGGGCCGGAAGGTGGCCAGGGATGCCCGACAACCCCGCTGAGGGCCAAGCGCCTCTGCGTCTGGGGGCCAAAACCTTCGCTCCGAGCCAGCCGGTCCTGATGGCCATCGTCAACCGCACACCGGATTCCTTCTACGATGCCGGGGCCACCTACGCACTCGACACCGCGCTCAGGGCGGCCGACCTTGCGCTTTCTCAGGGGGCGGACATCCTCGACATTGGCGGGGTCAAAGCAGGGAAGGGCGAGCCGGTGTCGGTCTCGGAGGAGATCGACCGGGTGGTCCCGGTCATCGAAGCTGTCATAGCGGCCCACCCAGAGGCGGTCATAAGCGTCGACACGTGGCGCTCCGAGGTCGCCGCTGAGGCGGCCCGGGCCGGGGCCGGCCTGATCAACGACTGCTGGGAAGGCCACGACCCCCTAGTCGCTTTTGTCGCCGCACGTGCAGGCATCGGCCTGGTCTGCACCCACGCGGGCCACCTGGCCCCGCGGACCGACCCCGACCGCCCCGACTTCGGGGACCTCATGGGGGACGTGACCTCCACACTGGCAGCGCTGACCGCCGAAGCGCTCGAGGCCGGGGTGCGGGCGGATGCCATCTGTATCGACCCCGGCCACGATATGGGCAAGACCACCTCCCAGACCTTGGAGATCACCAGGCGCATCGGCGATCTGGTTGCGACTGGATGGCCGGTGATGGTCGCCGTGTCCAACAAAGACTTCATCGGAGAAACCCTCGACCTGGACGTGAACGACCGCCTTGCGGGCACTCTGGCGGTCACCGCCACCTGCGCCTGGCTCGGCGCCCGGGTTTTCCGCGCCCACCAGGTCAAACAGACCAAGGAAGTGCTCGACATGGTCGCTTCCATACGCGGCGACCGCCCTCCCATCCGGGCCATACGCGGGCTGGGGTTCGGTCGAGACGACCTGGCGGACATGCAGCAGGCCATGGCCGAGAGCGGATGACCCACGATCCCGGTGGATACCTCGCTCGCTATAACATCAACCTGAATATGCTTTAGAATAGGAGTAATGGACAGCGAGAACACCCTGAGAGCGCTGGCCGCACTGGACGAACCGCTTCGGTTCAAGATGTACCGCCTGGCAGTCGCGGCTCCCCCGGGAGTCACCCGTGATATTGCGTCGGAGTCGACCGGGGTGGCCCGGTCTGTCGCAGCGTTCCATCTCGACAAGCTCGCCGCGCTCGGCCTGCTCGAGGTCTACTACCGACGCCCCTCGGGGGTAGGCGGGCCGGGCGCCGGCCGGCCGGCCAAGTGGTACCGCCGTTCGAAAAGGCAATTCGACCTTTCGGTCCCTCCGCGGCGCTACGAACTCGCCGCCTCGATGCTGGCCGAAGCGGTCGAAGCCGCCAGCCAGGGCTCAAACGACCTCGATACCAGCCTTCGCCGGGCGGCACGCCGGAACGGTGTCGAGATCGGAGACCAAGCGCGCGATGCCGAGGCGAGCCCCGACGAACTGCTGGTGCGCCTGGCGGGTGTGCTGGAATGCTACGGGTACGAGCCCAGTATGGACGGCACCGGGGGGGTCCTGCTCAACTGCCCGTTCCATGCCCTCGTTGAGGAACACCGCCAGCTCACCTGCTCGATGAACCACTGGCTCCTCGCTGCTGCCGCCCGCGCAGCTGGGCTGGCAGAGTCGACAGCCTGCCTTGACCCCGCCCCTGACCGTTGCTGTGTGAGGCTGGTCGCCAAGCCGAGGGTGGCGGCGCGAACACAACTACGAACCCGAAACAAGCAAAGCGGGAGGCGGCCGGCCGGTGAGTTGTAGGCGAAGCATCCGGTGGATCGAGGTGCTACGGCGAACGCTCTGGTGAAGCTGACTATCAGGTCCTGAGCGGAGCCATCCTTACTGCAAAGCCGACGGGGCCGCTCCGAGATCTCCTTCTCCGGTTGGCACAGATGGGAAGGCTAAGCCAAGGCCGGCGAACCTGGCCTCACCGAGCCTCCGCGCCCTCTTGGCGAACCAGAAGGTGAAGGCGAACAGGCCACCTATGACGACTCCGCCCAGGACGGGCGAGAGGGCCAAAAACATTCCAGTAGGCAGGGCCAAAGCCAGCAGCACACGAGCCGCTGCCTCGGCCAGAAGCCCGACACCCCAGGCGGCAGTGATCAGCCTAAACGTTCGGGGAACGCTCGGCATCTGCCACATTTCCTCGTAGGCGGCCAGCTTGGCCTGGTCGTCTCCAGCGGAGAGCGCCCGACCGAAGAAGAACATGAGCGGGCGGCGGCGGGTGAGCGACACGAGGCATGCCAGACCGAACAGGCCGGTGAACGCGGAGTCGCGCACCTTGAGCACGAAGGCGCTGTTGCCCAGCAGGACCGAAGCCAGTAGCCCCGCGATGAACCCGAACAGGACTATCGAGCCGATTGGATCCAGCCGGCGCCGGCGGACCCACTCCACCCCTACCCAGGCTGCCGCCGGACAGCCGGCGATCATGAGCGCCGGCGCGTCCCCCCCGACGTGGGAGCGGACCAGGTAATAGACGCCCAAGGGAATGACGGCGCCGCCAATGGCGCCCGGGCCCATGGCCCGGAGCGAGGGTGCCCCTGGCTCCCAGGTCTCGGGCATCAGACCACTACTCCAATGCGCTCGTTCCACAAGCCCAGCACCCGCCACAGAGCCCGATAGATGCCTCCGGTCAGGCCCCACTCGCTCCATGGCCGTCGCAGCTTGGTCATGGATGCCAGCGCTCCGGCCCGTCGAGTCCGATCTTCATCTTGGACGCCACCATGTCGAGTCCGAGCCCGATGGTCGTGGTCTGGCTCAATTCTCCCCCGCTCGGCCGACTTGGCTCCACACGGAAACTCCTCGTGAGTCTCGGTGTCCCGCCAGTCACCTATACGGTAACCCGTCGGTCACCTCCAGGTCAAGAGGCGATAGCCTGTTGCGACACATGGGAAAACCCCGATTGAGCCGGGAGGCCAGGCGCCAACAGATTCTGGATGCCGCCGCCCAGGTTTTCGGGCGGCTGGGATTCGAGGCCACTCGGATGGACGACGTGGCCAAGGCGGCAAGTGTTTCCAAGGGGCTGCTGTACAAGCACTTCCCGTCGAAGGACGACTTGTTCCGGGCCCTGGTCGAGCGGCAGGGAGCGTCGTTCGCGGCCGAACTGCGCACCGCCCTGGCCGGCTCAGACGTTACCGCCAAACCCGAGGAGGCCCTCCGCTCCGGACTGTCCTTCTGGCTGGCCAAAATGGGGGATCCGACCGCGGCGTTCAACCTCACCGATCCGGGGACGCACAACGCCTACGACAGCCTGCGCAATTCGCTGCGCGAGGTGATAGCCGAAGCCATCCGTGCCGCCGCCCCCGGCACGCTCGAGCCCTACCCACGACTGCTGGCGGCACTCATACAGGGTGCAGCCGAGAACCTCGGTCTGGTGTGGCGGGACGACCGGGGGCGGGTCAGCCAGGCCGAGGCACTGACCCTTCTGACCGCATTCTGTTGGGGCGGCATCAATTCCTTGGTGACATCCGATGCCTAGGAGTCGGTCATGGCATCACCGGCCGAAGGAGCATCTCTTGGGCCATCGATGCGACGATCTGACCATTTGAGCTCCGGATCACGCCTCGTAGTGTTCCGCGGCCGCCGGCATTCACAAGGCTCTGCACGTCCTGAAGGAGCCAGTCGTCGGCGCGGGCGGGCCGGTGGAACCAGGCGGCGTGGTCGAGACTGATCATGCCGGTAATGTCGCCTTCAAGGTGGAGTGGTCGCCCACCCAGCCCTGTCCAGTCGGTCGCGTAGCCGAGCAAGGCCGCATGCAAGTGCGGGTCATCGCCGAGCCGGCGGGGCATGCGAAACCAGTGGCGGTGTGTCGCCTCTCTCGTCCCGTCGGGTCGTGCTGGGCTGGGCCCGAGCCAACGGATCTCCCATGGTCCGACCTCGTCCTCCATCTCGTCAGGCTCGGGGAGCTCGTCTGGAAGGGCCACGCCATCAGGTATTCCGGACAGGTCGTACACGTATCCCGTCGTGTCAGTGGTGAAGGAACAACTCATGGTGATAACCGGCTTGGCGTCCTGAGCCGCCGTTACCCGGAGTAGACAGAACGCCTTTCCCTCCTTCACCACCTCAGTGCGAAACACAATCTCGTTCCCAGGTAGCACCGGCCGCAGGAAATGGGCGTGGAGGGAGTGGAGCCGATTGCCCGCGGGCGCGTCACCACACGCCGCACTTATGGTCATCGCCAGCCCGATCCCACCGAACACCGCCGGTCCGTCGAAGTCAGGTGTCCGTCCGACCGCCGTGTCTCCTCGCCGTTCGTGACGCAGCACGGCAAGGAAAGCGTCGAGCGCAACCTGCTGCTGTTGGGCCCGATCCGTCATTTCAGAGACCGGGGCACTTCGGAGCGGAGTCCGACACCACCAAATCCTAGTCCCTGAGAATGGCGAAGATCCGGCCGCCGAAGCGCAGCCGGGAGAAAATCCTTGCGCCACCAGCGATGCTAAATATGCTGTCCTTTTGGAGTCTGCCCGATCGTTCTTAGAGTGGAGTCGGCAGCCAGCCGGCGGTACACGAAGGAGACACTGATGCCGCAGTACGCAGCGTTGATCTACGAGTCGGGCGATCCCGACTGGTCAGTCCTGGATACTCCGGAAAAGCAGTCCACCATGGGCGAGTACGGCGCATTTGGAGCCGCCGCCTCAGCCGTCATGCGTGGCGGCGCGGCCCTTTACCCCACCTCGACGGGGACGACTGTCCAAGTCAAGGGGGGCAAGGGGGGCGAGGTCGTCACGTCCGACGGCCCGTTCGCCGAGACCACCGAGGTGCTTACTGGCTTCTACCAGTTCGAGTGCGCCGATCTCGACGAGGCGGTTCGGTTGGCGGCCCAGATTCCTGCCGCATGGACAGGGAAAGTCGAGGTTCGCCCAATAATCGACTTTGGTGCCGGCAACTCCTAAGGACTGGCCAGACGCCGCTGGACGCGACGCCCTCGTCCGGCTGGTCCGGGACGAGGGCTCGCGCGTCCTCGCGACACTGGTACGCACCACCGGATCCCTGGAGGTGGCCGAGGATGCCGTACAAGACGCCGTGATCAAGGCACTTGAGGCTTGGTCCCGGAAGGGTGTGCCACCGGAACCACGCGCCTGGTTGACCGTCGCGGCCCGAAACCGAGCCATCGACCTGATGCGCCGCGAGTCGCAGCGAGCAGACAAGGAGGGAATCGCCGAGCTCACCTTGGCCGAAACCGACACCCATCTGCCTGGACCTCAAGTGGTGGCCGATGACCTGCTCCGTCTGCTCTTCACGTGCTGCCACCCGGCTCTAGAAGTGGAGACGCAAACGGCGCTGGCGCTCCGCACTTTGTGCGGCCTGACCTGCGCGGAGGTGGCTCGCGCCCTCTTGGTGCCCGAGGCAACCATGGCTAAACGTCTCACGCGAGCCCGTCGGAAAATAGCCGTAGCCCGCATCCCATACCGGACACCGGAGCCCGCCGACCTGCCGAAGCGTCTGAGCGGCGTACTGACAACGGTGTACCTACTTTTCAATGAGGGATACCACGCCACCGCCGGTGACGACCTGATCCGAAGCGAACTCACCGGTGAAGCGATACGCCTATCTCGGCTGCTGCACCAACTGCTGCCCGACGAGCCGAGCACAACCGGGCTGTTGGCCCTGCTGCTACTTCATGGATCGCGCCATGCGGCTCGCCTCGACGACCAGGGCGAGGTAGTTCTTCTGGCCAACCAGGACCGAGGCAAATGGGACCAGGCGTCGATCAGGGAAGGCATGATCCTGCTTGGGGTCGCGCTGCGCCGCACACCGACCCGCCCCGACCTCTATGCCACTCAAGCTGCGATCGCCGCCTGCCACGCCCTATCCCCGACATGGCTGAGCACCAACTGGGAGGCCATAGTCAGTTGGTATGACGTGCTTCTAACCATCCACGACGCGCCAGTGGTTCGACTCAACCGCGCCGTGGCGTTGGCCGAGGTGAGCGGACCCCAGGCTGGGCTCGACGCACTTGACCAGGTCGGCGCATTGACTGGCTATTCCGCGGTCGAGGCGGTGCGAGGTGACCTTCTGTACCGGCTGGGTAGGTTCGAGGAAGCCGCAAACGCATACCGGGACGCTTTGGCGCTTCCAGGAAACACGGCCCAGCGCCGCCATCTCGAGAAGAGCTTGGCCAATTGCGGTGCGTAACAACCACCGTCTCAAGGTCACGGTGGCGGTGCAAGCCAACCGCCCCACCGACCAAGGCTGGGCCGCTGTCGGCCGCGGCGCCCAATTTATGCCCTACAGTTGCTTTCAATGCCCGATAACCCTCCTCCAGTTGCTGGACCGGCCCGGGACAAGGCCGATAACGGTCCATCCGTTGCTTTAGCTCTGCCCCACCCGGCTGGCCGGCTGGCCGTGGCCACGCCGCAATCAAAGGCCCGCCTATCTCGTCAGGCCAAGGCAGGCACGGCTGTGCGAGTAGCTCCGAACGTCTACATCGTGGGTGCCGACCTGTCCACGGAGCAGGCAGTCGCTTATCACCGCACTGCCATCATCGGCGTGTTCTGGCCGGGCGCTGTCTTGAGCAATCGCACGGCCCTAACCGGAGGCATGCCTTTCGAGGGGTGGATCTTCATCACCCACCCGGACCCCATCCGGCGCTCCGACCTGGAGCTACCCGGGGTCACCGTCTCACCCCGCATCGGTCCGGGTGCCTTGCCGGGCGATACGCTGATGCCCGACGGCCTCCATATCTCTGGTCCCGCTCGCCGACTTGTCGAGAACATCGGCATCGCCGGACGACCTCCTCTTGAACGCCCGAGTCGCCAAGCCGGGACCGAAATGGTCGAAGACGAGATCGACAAGGTGGCCCTTCATGGTGGCGCGGGCGCGATCCAGAATGTCCTGAGCCAGCTTGACGCCATCGCCAGCCAACTTCCGACGGGACAGGTAGAGATGGTACGGAGCCGTCTTGCCGCGGTCTTGGGGTCCTTCAGCGATGCCACGCCCACGTCGGAACGCCTGGCCGCGCGGCTGGCTGGCGAGCCCTACGACGAACACCGTCTGTCGATGTTCAGATCCCTCGCCGAACTGCTCGACGACACTGCGCCCGAACCCCGCCCTGCGCTCGGCCCGCCCACGCGATGGATGTGGGAGCCGTTCTTTGAGGCGTACTTCTCAAATTTCATCGAAGGAACAGAGTTCGGCGTCGAGGAGGCCCGCCAGATCGCCATCGACGGTGTGATCCCCTCTGAACGACCGGCCGATGCCCACGACGTTTCCGCCACGTACAAGATCATCTCCGACCCAGCCACCCGTGCACTCGCGCCAGCGAGCGCCGATCAACTCTTGGACCAGCTCAGAGGCCAGCACCGTGTCCTCTTGGAGGCGCGGCCCGAGAAGCGGCCCGGCGAGTTCAAGGAGCGGCGCAACTACGCCGGGGACTATGCGTTTGTGGAACCCGACCTTGTCATCGGAACCCTGCGACGGGGGTTCGGTATCCTTGGCTCGGTCACGGACCCGATGCATCGGGCACTGGCCTTGATGTTACTGATAACCGAATGCCACCCCTTCGACGACGGGAACGGTCGCATCGCTCGCATCATGTCGAACGGAGTGCTCTCCGCTGCCGGTCAGGTACGGATCGTCATTCCCACCGTGTACCGCAACAACTACATCGCCGGACTGGCCGGGGTCAGCAATGGAAGCGGGCGCGGCGAGACCCTGATCGCCGTTCTTCGCTTCGCTCAAAAGTGGACCGGGGCCATTGATTGGACAACGTTCGAAGCGGCCGACGAGCACCTCCGGCGGCTACATGCGTACATGGACCCTGCACTGGCTGACGCAACGGGTATTAGCCTTCGGCTGCCCCCATCCGTCGCGGCGTCTTTGGATCAGGAGCGGAATTGATCTAAGCAATCGCGGAGTACCTCGAAGCGAGCAAGGAGGATCCTGAGGCCGGAATGTTCGATCGTTCTTCGTGGCTCGGCTAATTGGTTCCGTCGCGAGGATTCTCAGTGGCGGGTGAGACGCCAGGCCAGGTCATTGCGTACCGCCGGCCATTCTGATTCGATGATCGAAAAGACAACCGTGTCGCGCAACGACCCATCGGGAAGCCGGGAGTGGTTGCGCAGGATCCCGTCCTGCTTGGCCCCGAGACGGGCTATGGCGGCACGCGACTGCTGGTTTAACCAGTGGGTCCGGAATTCCACCGCAATACAGCCCAAGGCCTCGAAGGCGTGGGTCAAGAGTAAGAGCTTGCTCTCGGTGTTGGTGCCACTGCGCTGGGCCGAACGGGCATTCCAGGTCGAACCGATCTCAACGCGGCGATTGACCGGGTCAGGGTTTAAATAGGTAGTCATGCCGATCACCGCGCCGGTGTCGCTACGCCGAGTAGCGAAAGCCAGCATCACTCCGTCGGCCTGAAGGCCGAGACGTCGGTCGATCTCCGCGCTCATCTCCCCGGGGCTGGGGATGTTCGTGTACCACAGCTTCCACACCTCGCCATCCATGACGGCAGTGACGAGTTCGTCGTGATGCTGGTGGCTGAGCGGCTCCAACACCACCAGGTCGCCAGCCAAGGTCACCATTTCGAGGAAGGCCACCCCCTCACTGTAATTGGCCTCCTCTTGCGTCAGAGGCGCCGGTCGTTAACGAGGAGGACGTAGTGTCTTCATGTCCGCTTGCCCGGCTTGGCCGCGGCCCTAGGTTCACGTTGCGAGAGCACCTTCTTACGCGAAGGGTGGTCGGGCAGGTCTTGGACCTGATGGTCGGCGTGGAAGAGCGCCTCGGCGAGCAGACGGGCCACGTGGTCGTCGGCTGCCGAGTAGTAGGCGAAAGTGCCCTCCCTCCTGACCTTTACGAGCTTGGAGAGCCGGAGTTTGGAGAGGTGCTGAGAGACCGCGGTTGGGGACGTGCCGACGAGCTCAGCCAGGCACG
The DNA here is from genome assembly GCA_050742455.1 of Acidimicrobiales bacterium. GTDB lineage: Bacteria > Actinomycetota > Acidimicrobiia > Acidimicrobiales > JBOGIG01 > JBOGIG01. Next base: position 2,310 of record JBOGIG010000069.1, on the reverse strand, counting down.
ACACCGACGACTCCCCTTGAAGCAACGCCCAGAGGATCTTGATGCGCGTGGGATCGGCGAGCAGGCGGAACCCGTCGCTCGCCAAGACGACCTGGTCGTCGCTGGGCATCGCAAAGTTCTTCATGGCGCCCGCGCTGCGGCGCATTCATCCCTCCGTCCAACTTCAGCCTCCCAACGCTGCTCGTATGGCGGCGAGTCGACCTGAATTGACATGCCACCACATCCACCGGCCCCGCTTCTCCCCGGCGATCAGTCCCGCTTCGGCCAGGATCTTTGTGTGATGCGAGATCGTGGGCTGGCTCTTGGCCAGGGGCCCTTCCAGCTCACACGAGCACACTTCTTGACTGGACGCCACGATGGAAAGCAGTCGGAGCCGCACCGGGTCAGCGAGGGCGGCCATCACTCGGGCCAGACTGATTGCCTCGCCCTCAGCCAGCGGCGCCTCGGTGACCGACGAGCAGCACGCTGTGCTCTCGACAACATCGTGGGTCTTCGGCTTGCTCTTCGTCTGCATAGCAACGTTACACCTCCCCCGAGGATAGATTGACAAGTCTAAATGTGTCGGTCAAGATAGATACATCGACAAGGATCGATGTTATCAGGAGGTCTGCCGTGTCCCGGGTCCAACTCGCCCTCAATGTCGCCGACATCGACGAGGCCATTGCCTTCTATTCGACGCTCTTCGCCACCGAGCCCGCCAAGGTCCACCCTGGCTACGCCAACTTCACCGTCGCGGACCCGCCGCTCAAGCTGGTCCTAATCGAGGATGCCACCCAGACTCCGGGGTCACTGAACCACCTCGGCGTCGAGGTCGAGAGAACCGGCGAGGTGGCCGCCGCCCAGTCCCGGCTGGCCGATGCCGGCCTGGCCACCGCCGTCGAGAACGAGGTGGCTTGCTGCTATGCCCTCCAGGACAAGGTATGGGTCGACGGTCCTGACGGTGAACCCTGGGAGATCTACGCGGTGCTCGCCGACGCCGAGATGACCGCCGGTGAGCTGCGGACGACGGATCCGAGTGGGGCGCCGTGTTGCGCCACCCGGCCTGATCTCGCGGTTGGCGGCCCTTCATCGTGCTGCTCCTGAGCGACTGATCGCGCATTCCTGAGGGACATAATCACACCATGGCTGAACACCCACTATGGCGACGCCTCTTCGCGGAGATGCTCGGAAGCGCGTTCCTGGCCGCCATCGTTGTCGGATCCGGGATTGCCGCCCAGCAGCTCTCGCCCGGCAACGTAGGTCTTCAGCTATTCGAAAATGCGACGGCAACGGCGGCGGGCCTCTTCGCGATCATCCTCATGTTCGGGCCAGTCTCGGGCGCGCATTTCAACCCGGTCATCTCCTTCGTCGACGCCTCGTTCGGTGGACTCTCGTGGCGGGACGCAGCTGCCTACTTGCCCGCCCAAGTATCCGGCTGCGTCGGAGGTGCAGTAGTCGCAAACGTCATGTTCAGCCAGGCGGCGTTAAGTATCTCTACCAAGGATCGGGCTTCTGGTCCGCACTTCCTGTCCGAAGTGGTGGCCACCCTCGGACTCCTACTCTTGATCTTCGCCCTGGCTCGCGCCGGCCGCAGCCGCTCGACTCCCGCTGCAGTAGGCGCCTACATCGGCGGCGCCTACTTTTTCGCCAGTTCCACCAGTTTCGCCAACCCGGCCATCACCGTCGGGCGTATGTTCTCCGACACCTTTGCCGGCATCGCCCCATCTTCGGCCCCAGTTTTCATAGCCGCCCAGATCGTCGGCGGCGGCGTCGCCGTTGCCGTCATTCGGACCCTGTACCCGCACGTCACTTCCGCCCAAGCCGCCGACATCATCTTCCCGCACCACACCATGCACGAGACCAGTCCGGCTGTCACCGATCCCAAGTCGAGCGACACGCCGATCTCGAAACAACTGGGATGACCCCCTCCAGACTTCTCCGACCGAGCGTGATCTTTCGGCCAATGAGCTGGTCCGGGACATTTAGGGTTCCATGGCACTGGTCGAGGTGAGATATCCAGACTCCACGTCAGAGGGCGCTTCGCTGGGCGCTGCGCCCTGGCTATGCTCGTTCTGCTGAGACCCCGGCGTGTCGAGCTAGGACGTCGAAATCGCGATCATTGTGCAGTACAGAAACACCGACTCGAAGTGCCACTGCTCCGATCAGGCAGTCGGTCAGTGCCCGGACCGTCTCGCCTGCCTGTAGGCACGCGCGATACAAGCCCGCCGCGGCTTCGTAGCTCGCTAATCCTTCGACTGGCAGGTACTCGCAGCGCGCTAGCAACCGGCGGAGCCGTTGGTGGTGATCGTCATCACGAGCGCCGGCCAACAC
>JBOGIG010000068.1:0-4168 GCA_050742455.1 Acidimicrobiales bacterium | reverse complement strand
GAGCGCTCGCTTGGCCCTTGGGCCCGCCTGGCCCTGGTCCCGGTTGTCCTGCCCGCCCTCGACGGCGTGGTGGCCAAGCTGGAGCGTGGGGTCCGGGTGGCCGATGTCGGCTGCGGTGGAGGGGTGGCTCTCGGCGTCATGGCCCGAGCCTTCCCGGCGTCTCGATTCGTGGGGTTCGATCCCTCGGTCTTCGCCGTGGATCGGGCTCGGGAACGGATCAGCGCCGAGGGCCTCAACAACGCCGAGGTTCGGGCCGAGAGGGCCGAGGACCTGATCCCGGATGGCTCGTTCGATCTGGTCATCACTTTCGACTGCCTCCACGACATGACCCAACCGGCCCAGGCCCTTGCTGCCATCCACGGGGCCATGGCCCCGGACTCGACCCTGTTGATCAAGGACATCCGTTCCACCGGTGACTTCGCATCCAACCGTTCCAACCCGATGCTGGCCCTCATGTACGCCATGTCGGTGTCATGTTGCATGGCTTCCGCGCTGTCCGAGCCAGGCGGGGCCGGGCTCGGCACGCTCGGCCTGTTTCCCGATCGGGCCCGGTCCATGTGCACCCAGGCCGGTTTCACTCGCTTCGCCGTACACGATTTCGGCGATCCGGCCAACCTGTACTACGAGGTCCGGCCCTAACGAGTAAGAATTGGGTGTGGCCGACCGTTCCCTCCTAGCCGTAATCCTGGCAGCAGGGGAAGGCACCCGTATGCGTTCGGGACGGCCCAAGCCCCTCCACCGTCTGTGCGGGCGGCCCATGGTCCTCCACGTCATCGATGCCCTGGGCGAGCTCGATGTGGATCGGGCCGTCGTGGTGGTGGGCTTCGGGGCCGAGCGGGTCATGAAGGCCCTGAGCGAGCAAGCTCTCGGACGGCCCGATCTTTATTTCGTCGAACAGGCTGTGCAGCGGGGAACCGGGGATGCCGTCTCGGTGGCGCTGGCCGGCATGCCCGACGTTTTCGGCGACGACATCGACGAGTCCGACGTTCTGGTCCTGCCCGGCGACACCCCCCTCCTGCGCCCGGCGACCCTGGCCGCGTTGGTGCGGGCCCACCGCGTGGCAGACGCCGCCGCCACCGTTCTCACCGCGCGCCTCGACGATCCCCGGGGATACGGCCGGGTGGTGCGCGACGCAAGGGAAGGGTCGGCCATGGGGGTATGCCGCATCGTCGAGGAGGGTGACGCCACCGACGAAGAGCGGGCCATCGACGAGATCAACACCTCGATCTACTGTTTCCGGCGCAGCGTGTTGGCCCCTGCCCTGCGCCGTCTCAGCCCCGAGAACGCCCAGGGCGAGTACTACCTGACCGACACGGTGGCCGTCCTGCACGACGCCGGGTACGCCGTCGGGGCGGTGACTCTGTCCGATCCAACCGAGGCGGCCGGGGTCAACGACCGGGCCCAATTGGCCGCGGCCGAGGCCGAGCTACGGGACCGGACCAACGAGCGCTGGATGCGGCGGGGCGTCACCATGCTCGATCCCGAGCGCACCATCATCGACGCCGATGTCGAGCTTGGCCGGGACGTCACCCTGTTCCCCGGGGTCATGCTCCAAGGATCGACCCGCATCGCCGAAGGAGCCGAAATAGGCCCCAACTCCCACATCATCGACTCCGCCGTCGGAGAACACGCCTGGGTCAGCTACAGCGTGTGCCGCTCGGCCGACATCGGGGCGGGGGCCCGAGTCGGTCCCTTCGCCTCGCTCGAACCGGGGGCCCGTGTGGCCCCAGGCGCCGTGACTGGCCCGTTCTGGCAGGGAACCGATGGCGACGCCGATCCCGTACCGCAAACCTAAGGAGCAACAAAGCCCGTGGAACTGATCCCGACCAAGCGGCTGAGGTTGTACTCCGGCCGCTCCTGTCCAGAGCTGTCGGCCGAGATCGCCGCCGAGCTCGGGGTCGAGATCGGCCAGTCCAACCTGCGCGAGTTCTCCAACGGGGAGATCCACTGCCGCTTCGAGGAGTCGGTGCGGGGCACCGACGTGTTCATCATCCAGACCCATTGCGGCCCGGTCAATGCCTCGATCATGGAGCAGCTCATCATGATCGACGCCGCCAAGCGGGCCTCGGCCAAGCGGATAACGGCGGTGTGCCCGTATTTTGGCTATTCGCGCCAGGACCGCAAGGCCTCGGGGCGCGAGCCCATTACAGCCAAGCTGGTGGCCGACCTCCTCACCGCCGCGGGGGTCGACCGCCTTGTCAGTGTCGACTTGCACTCCGGTCAGATCCAGGGATTCTTCAACGGTCCGGTCGACCACCTCACGGCCATGCCCGTGCTGGTGGACTACCTGAGCAGTCATGATCCGTCCAACCTGGTGGTGGTGGCCCCCGACGCCGGCCGGGTCAAGGTGGCCGAACGCTTCAGCCAACACCTGGGCTCCGACCTCGCCCTGGTGCACAAGCGCCGCCCGCCCGGGGCGTCGGATCAGGTGGAGGCCCTCGACGTGGTGGGCCCCATAAAGGGGCGGCGCTGCGTGCTCATCGACGACATGATCGACACGGCCGGAACCATCGTGGCCGGCGCCGAGTTGCTCATGGAGCGCGGCGCCACCGACGTGTGGGCCATGGCCACCCACGGTGTCCTTTCGGACCCAGCCATCGACCGGCTCAAGAACTCGGTCATCGAGCGGGTGGTCATCACCAACACCCTGCCATTGGCCGAGGACCGCCGTATCGACAAGATCGAGGTCTTGTCGGTGGCCTCCATCGTGGCCCGGGTCATCGACGCCGTGTTCGAGGACACGTCGGTGTCAGAGATATTCGGGGGCGAGAACCAGTCCTGAGACACGACGGTCGGCCCTACCCGGTCCTGGACCCATGGCCCAGCCGATTGGGCGGTACCCCAGGCCCAGCCGATTGGGCCGTACCCCAGGCCCAGCCGATTGGGCCGTGCCTGGCCGAGCGCCTATGATCTGATGGCCCCGGGGAAGCGCCTCGGGCCCAGGAGCCCCCTTTTTCATGCCTGAGATTTCCCTTGTCGCCGAAACCGGCCGTACCGTCGGTTCGGCCCCCGCTCGTCGCCTGCGTGCCGGCGCCCGCATCCCCGCCGTCGTCTACGGTCACGGCCAGGATCCCATTGCCGTCGACGTCGACGCCCGCGCCCTTCGCTCGGCCCTGACCACCGAGGCCGGGCTCAACGCCCTGTTGAACATCCAGGTGGGCTCGGACAGCCATCTGGCCCTTGCCAGGGAGATCCAGCGCCACCCGGTCAAGGGCACGGTCATGCACGTCGACTTCCTCATCGTGCGCCGGGACGAGGTCATCTCGGCCGAGGTCAGCCTGAACGTGGTGGGCGAAGCCCTCCAGGTCCACCGCTCCAATGGCGTTGTCGACCAGCAGCTCTTCAACCTCACCATCAGGGCCGTACCGTCGGCCATCCCCGCCTCCATCGAGGTGGACATCACCGACCTTGAGGTGGGAGCCGCCATCCGGGTGAGTGACATAGTCCTCCCGCCCGGGGTGGAGACCGAAGTGGACCCTGCGTCTGTCATAGTGCTGGGCGAAGGCTCGCGCACCGAGGCCGAGGCCGAGGCGGCCGACGCCGCTACTGCCGAAGCTGCCGCCGAGGCCGGCGTGGAGACCGCCGAGCCCGAGGGCGATGGGTCGGCGGGATCGGGCGACACGCCCGACAGCTGAGTTGCGTCTCGGTAGCCGTCGGGGTACTCCGGCCGATCTGGTTGTCGTCGGGCTGGGCAATCCCGGGCCTGACTACGCGCTGACCCGCCACAATGTGGGGGCGGAGGTCGCCGAGTGCCTGGCGACCCGCCATGGGGGCAGGATGAAGCTGGACCGATCGGTGCGGACGCTGTGTGGTGATGTTCGCATCGGGCCCAAGCGGGTGACGCTGGCCTTTCCCCAGACCTACATGAACGATTCCGGGGTGGCTGTGGCCGGGCTGGTTCGCCGGGCGGGGTTGTGGGAGGGCTCCCAATTGACCGATCCCCTTTGCCTGGTGGTCATCCATGATGAGCTTGATCTGCCCACTGGTCGGGTAAAGGTGAAGGTGGGGGGCGGCACGGCCGGACACAACGGGCTCAAGAGCGTTCAGGCCCACGTCCACACTCCTGGGTTCGTACGAGTGCGGGTGGGCATCGGTCGACCCCCCGGCCGCCAGAGCGGAGCGGACTACGTGCTGCACCGGCCGTCCAAGGCCGATCGGATCCTGCTGG
>JBOGIG010000067.1:0-47939 GCA_050742455.1 Acidimicrobiales bacterium | reverse complement strand
GTCACGCCGGCCGTCCGACAAGCCGACGATCCGGCCCCGCAGTGCGATCAGGCGCCGGTACCAGTCCAACAGCCCGGCGTGCGGCGCCACCTCCATCTCGGCCCAGTCCAGTCGGGATCGTTCGAAGGTATCGAGGTCCTGAGGATCGGGAATGATGGTCGGGTCCCATCCGAAGGCGGCAAACTCGGCTCGACGCCCATCCCTCACCGCCCGGCCCAAATCCGGGTCGGCGTGATCGGTGAAGTAACACCATGGTGTGCTCGCTCCCCATTCCTCGCCCTGGAAGACCATTGGGACGAACGGCGCGGTCATGACCAGACCGGCCGCCACCATAAGCCGGCCCGTCGACATCAAGGCCGAGCTGCGCTCCCCCATGGCCCGGTTACCCACCTGGTCGTGGTCCTGGGAGTACCCGAGCAACTTCTGGCCAGCCAGGTCGCCGGCGGGGCGGCCGTGTGTCCTCTGGCGGTAGGCGCTATAGCGTCCGTCGTAGACGAAGCCCCGCTCCAGAGCGGTTGCGATGTCGCCCAACGAACCGAAGTCGCCGTAATAGCCGTTGCGCTCGCCGGTCAGCACTGCATGGATGGCGTGGTGGAAATCGTCGCTCCATTGGCTGTCAACGCCGTAGCCGCCCTGGTCAATCGGGCGCACGATCCTCGGATCGTTGAGGTCGGACTCGGCGATGACCACCATGGTCCGGTCGCATCGTTGAGCCAGAGCGGCCACAGCCGAGGCGATCTCCTCGACAATGTTGAGCGCCGACGTGTCGATGATGGCGTGCACGGCGTCGAGTCGCAGGCCGTCACAGTGGTAATCGGCCAGCCAGCCGATGGCGTTGGCCACGAAAAAGGCACGAACCTCGTCGCTTTGCGGGCCGTCGAAATTGATGGCTGCGCCCCACCCAGTGGAGTAGCGATCGGTGAAGTAGGCCCCGAAGCGACCCAAAATGTTCCCGTGGGGACCCAGATGGTTGTACACCACATCCATGATCACCCCGAGCCCGCGGCCGTGGCAGGCATCCACGAACTCCTTGAGCCCGTCGGGCCCGCCATAGGAGTGGTGGGGGGCGAACAGGTCCACCCCGTCATAGCCCCACCCCCGATCACCGGAGAACTCGGCCACCGGCATGAGCTCGACGGCGTTGATCCCCAATCCGACCAGGTAATCGAGGCGAGCCACGGCGCCCGCGAAAGTGCCCTCAGGCGTAAAGGTGCCGACGTGCATCTCATAGATGACGGCCCGATGCATTTCGATCCCGGCCCAGGACTGATCGGTCCACGACATTCGGGAGTGGTCGTATATCCTCGAAGGTCGGTCTACACCGTGGGGTTGCCAAGGCGAGCGAGGGTCGGGAAACGGACCCTCGCCGTCGAGGAGAAAGCCGTAGTCGGTTCCGTGAGCAAGCTCGACGGCTTCGGCCACCCACCAACCCGAGTCGCCCCGGGGACGCATAGCCAGGCGTTTCGAACCCAGAGCCAACTCGACGCAGCCGGCTCGAGGGGCCCACACGGCCAATGGCTTCAACGTTCGTCCCGGACCAGGACAGCCACGGGAAAAGGGTCCAACATAGGCGCGACAGCTACTTCCCGACCTCCGATCAGCGCTGGGCGGGCGATGTCCAGGAGAACTCGCCATGGGCCGGGAGGGAGAGACACGGCGGTGTCGAGCCAACCCCCCTGGCGCTCCAATCCGAGAACTAGCCGGGGTACCACCACCACCACGGCGCCACCTCGGCACAGGGCTACGACGTGATCGGCCGCCGGCCCCGCGGCCATCAGCGTCTGGTACGAGGCATACGGACCGAGCCACTCAGGGTGCTCCCGCCTTAGGCGAAGCAGAGCCGCGGTCAGGGCCACCTTGGGCCAGGCCAGATCGGCTCGGGCCATGAGTTGGGTTGGAGTCATGCCGGCCACTTGGCTCAGGGTCTTCGCCCGTTCCCCGAAGTCCACCGGGCGTCGGTTGTCGGGGTCGACCAGGTCGAGGTTCCAACCCTCACAACCCTGATAGGTATCGACCACTCCCGGAGAAGCCAGGCGCAGCGCCGTCTGGGCCAAAGAGTTGACCCGACCGGGCCCGACCAAGGGGGCGACGAAGGACTCCACTTCGCCTAGGAATCCCTCGTCCCGGAGAATGTCCTCCACGAATTGTCCCGTGGCCTCCTCATAGACCGGATCGGGTTCGGTCCACGACGAGAACACCTTGGCTTCCCGGACGGCCTTGAGCATGTAAGGACCCAGCCGGTCGGCTCCGATAGGCCACGCCCCAACCAGCGTCTGATAGATCAAGTACTCGGTGGCGGCATCAGGCCCGGCTTGGTGGCGACGGTGGCCCTGATTGCGCGCCATCCAACGCCTAGCCGCTTCGGAGAACTCCTCAGGAATCTCAGACAGCAGGGCGAGGCGAGCTCGCAGGTCCTCGCCCCTCTTGGTGTCATGGGTAGAGGTCGTCACCATGCCGGCAGGATGGTGGGCCGCCTCGGCTTCGCAAACCTGGTGGAACCGGCTAACGGAAGTGGCCGGTCGGCTCGGATCCGACCCCACCTCATTGACCGACACCAAGGGGTGGTATCGGTAATAGGCGGTGTCCTCCACGGCCTTGGCCATGACCGAAACACTCACCTGGGAGAAGCGGACCCGCAGTTCGGACTCGGCTCGGTCCGCCGTATCGCGCTGGGTGGCCACCCTGGATCGGTCGGCCCCCGACGTCAGGCGGCTGGGATAATTCGATCGCCCCGTCAATACCTGGGCCAAGAAGCTGATGGGGGAAACATCGAGATCACCCCGCCGGTGCCGGACCTCCGCCGCCGCCGCCTCCATCAGATCAACCTCAGCTCGGGTCGCCCCGCCTTTGGGGGACACGTAGATGCGGTAGACCGGCATGCAGGCCAGCATCTCCTCCACAACCACGGCGAGTTCGGAAGAGCTGTAGTCACGAAATCGGCGGTGACCGGCGCACACCCGGCTGAACAGCGCGACCGTGCGCTTCACGTCACTCGCCAGCGGTCCTGCCATTATCTCGTGCTTGGCCTGATGGGCGGCCTCGTCAAAGGTGGTCAGGTTGTCAGTGATCGACGAATAGGCGGCCGTCAAATCCTTCAAGCCGGTTTCGCTGACAAACAGACCACCCACCAGATTCAAGAAGCCATAACCGGTAGTGCCGGCCACGGGCCAAGACTCGGGCAGGATCTCATTACCTTCGAGAATCTTTTCCACCACGGTCCACAAGCCGGAGCAGGCCTGGCTCAATCGGTCCAAATAGCCCGCAGGGTCGGCCAGTCCGTCTACGTGGTCGATGCGCAATCCATCAACGGTGCCGTCACTTACCCAAGACAGGATCCGGGAGTGGGTCGCGTCAAAGACCTCAGGGTCTTCAACTCTGACGGCAGCCATGGTATTGATGTCGAAGAAGCGGCGGTAGTCCAATTCCTCGGACGCGACCTTCCAATAGGCCAGACGGTAGTGCTGGTCCTCCAGAATGGCATCGAGCAGGTCGGGATCTGCGTTAACCCGATCTGCCAGGGCCACGGACCGAGTTCCGACCGCTTCGACCCCCCGAGACCCGGGGGCATAGCCACCGGCGTCGCTCGCGGCCTCCCCCAACGACCTGGCATTGAGGGGGAACGACTGGTCGAAGTAACGAACCACCCAACCCAGTCTGGGGTCGTGGGCCATGGTCAGATCGCCCTGAGCCAGCACCCGGCCGTAGTGGTCTCCCAACACCGGAACCAGCACCTTGTTCTCCCCGGCCAGGCCGGGGCCGTCCCAGTCTATATCGAACCAGGAGGCAAATGGGCTGTCCCGCCCTTGGGCCAACACGTCCCACCACCAACGATTTCGCGACCCGGCGATGGACATGTGATTGGGCACGATGTCCAGCACCAAGCCGATCCCTTCGGCGCGCAGCCGGGCGGCCATGGTCTCGAAGGCCTCGCTGCCTCCGAGCTCGGCGCTGACCCCGGTCGGGTCGACGATGTCATAGCCGTGCGTGCTCCCCGCTCCCGCCTGAAACACGGGCGAAAGGTAAGCGTGGGTTATGCCGAGCTCACTCAGGTAACTGGCCAGATCCCCGGCCTGGTGGAACCCGAAGTGGGGCGATAGCTGAAGGCGATACGTGGAGAGCGGGACAGTTCGATCCGCTGCGCCACGCCTCAGAGTGTTCGACACAGTAGAACCAGGGACCTCGATTGCACTGTGACGGCTTCGCCTGCCCCGTAGATCGCCGGGGTCTCGGGGGAGCCGGATGCCGGCTCTTGGCCTTCCCCTTCATCTCGGGCTCCACCCGGATCGCCCACGGCCGCGGTGTCGAGGACGAGCCTCCAACCTTCGCCCCAATCCTCGGTCGGGATGGTGAACTTGATCACCTCGAAGTGAGCGTTGAAGAGCAGGTAGAAACTATCGTCGAAAACCGGCTCCCCCCGGGAGTCTGGGCTGGGAATGCTCTGCCCATTGAGGAACACCCCGATCGACTTGGCGAAACCCTCCTGCCAGTCCTCCTCGGTCATCCTGGTGCCGTCGGGGGTGAACCAACCGACGTCACCTACGTTGTGGCCGTGCAGGGATAGGCCCTCGAAGAATCGGCGGCGGCGGAATACCGGGTGATCCCGGCGGATCCTCACGAGCTTGCGGGTGAACTCCAAAAGCTCCGCGTCCAGGCCGGACCAGTCAAACCAGCTAACCGCGTTGTCCTGGCAATAGGCGTTGTTGTTACCGGCTTGGCTGCGCCCGAACTCGTCCCCACCCAGAATCATCGGAATGCCCTGGGAGAGCAGCAGGGTGGCCAGGAAATTGCGCTGCTGGCGGCTCCGCAGGATCCGGATATCGGGGTCCGAAGTCGGTCCCTCCTCTCCGCAATTCCATGATCGGTTGTAGGTCTCCCCGTCCTGGTCGTCCTCCCCGTTGTCCTGGTTGTGCTTGTCGTTGTAGGACACCAGGTCGGCCAAGGTGAAGCCGTCGTGGGCCGTGACGAAGTTGATGCTGGCATAGGGTCGCCGCCCGCTGGACTCATAGAGGTCCGAGCTTCCGGTAATGCGATAGGCAAACTCAGCCAGGGTTCGGTCCTCACCACGCCAGTAGTCCCTCACGCAGTCACGATACTTACCGTTCCACTCCGACCACAGGGGCGGAAAATTACCCACCTGATATCCGCCCTCACCCACGTCCCAGGGCTCGGCGATCAGCTTGACCTGACTCACCACCGGATCCTGCTGGATCAGGTCGAAGAAGGCAGACAGGCGGTCGACGTCGTGCAGTTCCCGGGCGAGGGTCGAGGCCAGGTCGAAACGGAACCCGTCCACGTGCATCTCCAGAACCCAGTAGCGCAGGGAGTCCATGATCAGCTGCAGCACGTGGGGATGGCGCATGTTCAGGCTGTTGCCGGTCCCGGTGTAGTCGGTGTACTTGCTGCGGTCGTCGGCCAAGCGGTAATAGGCGGCGTTGTCGATTCCCCGAAAGCTGAGTGTCGGCCCCAAGTGGTTGCCCTCGGCCGTGTGGTTGTAGACCACGTCCAGGATCACTTCTATCCCGGCTTCATGCAGCGATCGGACCATGGCCTTGAACTCTTGGACCTGGTTGCCGCCCTGGCCCGATGCGCTGTAGGCGTTGTGGGGGGCCAGATAGCCAATCGAGTTGTAACCCCAGTAATTGCTCAACCCCCGCTCGGCCAGTCCGGCATCGTTGATGGACTGGTGAACCGGTAACAGCTCTACTGCCGTTATACCCAGCGACAAGAAGTGCTCAATTGCCACCGGGCTGGCCAAACCGGCGTAGGTGCCCCGCAGGTCGGGATCAATATCGGGATGTTCGACGGTGAACCCCTTGACGTGCACTTCGTAAACCACGGTGTCATGCCAAGCCGTTCCCGGTGGGCGATCGTTGCCCCAGTCGAAAAATGGACTGGTTACCACGCATCGGGGCACGTAGGGGGCACTGTCCTGGTTGTTGGGCAACTCCGGATCGTCGAAGTCATAACCGAAGACGGCCGGGTTCCAGAGCACTTCGCCATCGATGGCCTTGGCGTAGGGGTCGATCAGCAACTTGGCCGGATTGGCCCGTTCGCCCTGGTTGAAATCCGATGGGCCCGTGACCCGGAACCCGTAGTGCCTGCCCGGGCCCACGCCTGGCACGTAACCGTGCCAGCACAGGGCATCCTGTTCGGTGAGGGCCAGGCGGGTCTCGCTGCCGTCGGCATCGAAGAGGCACAGCTCAACCCCCTCGGCCACCTCGGAAAAGAGCGAGAAATTGGTACCCGTACCGTCGTAGGTGGCCCCCAGGGGAAATGCACTGCCCGGCCACACCTTCATCGAACGCTCCCTAACGACATTGGAAACAACCTACCGGCACCTGACCAGGACCCAGCCAACATCGCCTCCCGGAGTGCACGCCGACCGCCATCCGACTTGACACTGTGGGCTAACTTGCCACAGTGGCCCAAGCCAACCAGGCCCCGGACGTTTTTCCCTTGTCGCTTCCAGATATATGGGCGGCCAACTGGTCCCGCCATCCAAACCAACCGGTCCTGTGGGATCGGGGTCGCTGGACGAGCGCCGGGGAACTGGACGAACGCTCCCGGCGCATGGAAGCCCGCATGCAACAAACAGGAATGACCCGGGGGGACCGGATCATCGTCAGTGCCCAGCCGGGCATCGAGCTGGTCGTCGCCCACGTGGCCGCCCTGCGAGCCGGACTGGTTGTGGTGCCCGTCAACCCGGCCTACACCCCGGCCGAGCTGGCTCCCATCGTCACCGACGCCTCACCGGGCGCAGCCGTCATCGACGACAGCGACCGGGCCGAGTGGATCAGCGCCCATCACCCGACGATCGAGGTGATCGACCCCTTTGCCCAGTTGAACCAGAACTACCGGACGCCGTCAGGTTCGGGGGGAGATGCCGGTCCGCTCGACCCGGAATCAATGGCCATGCTCTGCTATACCTCGGGGACCACTGGTAGGCCCAAGGGTGCCCAACTCTCGCACGCCAACATTCTGGCCGGAGCCCAGTCGCTTGTGGAGGCGTGGCGTTGGACAGGAGAAGACCGCCTGGTGCTGGCCCTGCCCCTGTTCCACATTCACGGGCTTGGCATAGGACTGCACGGTACCCTGCTGGCCGGGGCCTCGGCCGTACTGCTGCCCCGCTTTGACCCAGAGACGGTGAACGATGCCATCGGCGCGCACCGGGCGTCGCTGTTCTTCGGCGTTCCTACCATGTACTCCCGGATAGCCGCTTCCTCAAGCTGTGAGGGGCTTTCGAGCCTACGGCTGTGCGTGTCGGGCTCGGCCCCCCTGTCCGCCGACCTCCACGAGGCCGTGCGGCGCCGCAGTGGCCAGATCATCCTTGAGCGCTACGGATTGACCGAGACCATGATCAACACCTCCAATCCCTACGAGGGCGAGCGCCGCCCGTCGACTGTAGGGTTCCCCCTCCCCGGGGTCGACCTCCGCCTGGATCCGGAGCAGGGCGAGATCCTGGTCCGGGGCCCCAATGTCAGCAGCGGTTACTGGAAACGCCCACAGGCCAGCGACGAAGCCTTTGATCCGGACGGTTACTTTCGAACGGGCGACATCGGCGAGTTCGATGAGGATGGGTACCTGCGCATCGTCGGTCGCATCAAGGAGCTGATCATCACTGGGGGTTACAACGTCTACCCCCGAGAGATCGAGGACGTGTTGAGGTCCCATCCCGACGTGATCGACGTCGCCGTCATAGGAACACCGTCGCGTCGCTGGGGAGAGGTGGTAACTGCGGTGGTCATCCCGGCCGGGTCCGGCGATGCCGCCGCGCTCGTGGACTACGCTGCCGACCGCTTGGCCCCCTACAAGCGACCAAGGCTGGTTCGATTTGTCGATGAGCTGCCGGTCAACGCCATGGGCAAGGTGGTGCGTGCCCAATTGGCCACCGAATTGGCCGCCGACCTGAGTGGCGACGTCGGCGGCGACTTGGGAGGCAACGTTGGAGGCGACGTGGGCGGCGACGTGGGAGGATAACGCGTTCCACCAAGGGGGAGACATGGCGACCCAGGATCCGCACTCGGGATTGTCCGGCGATGGCCAGGATCATGCCCGACCCACGACGTCAACCAGAGACCTGAACTTGATCGGGCCTGACCTCGGGCGCTGGTTGTCGGGCAAGCTGGGGCTGTCGGGCAAGCCGGGACTGACCGGCAAGCCGGAATCGGGGACCCAGGCCCAGGTGACCAATCTGTGTGCCCCGTCGACCAACGGCATGTCGAGCGAGACCGTTCTGTTCGATGCCCGATGGGAGGACGAGAATGGGCCGCAACAACATGCTTTGGTGGCCCGCCTGGCCCCCCCGGATTCAGCCGTGCCGGTATTTCCCGAGTACGACCTCGATCGCCAGTTCTCGGTCATGGCGCTGGTGGGGGCCCGCTCGGAGGTGCCGGTGCCACCCGTGTGGTGGTCCGAACCCGACCCCGCAGTGCTGGGTACGCCGTTCTTTGTCATGAGCCGCATCGACGGAGATGTACCTCCCGATGTCATGCCCTACAACTTTGGGAGCTGGCTGAGTGAGGCCGACCCTGCCGACCAGGCTCGCCTCCAGGAATCCTCGGTCGCAGTGTTGGCCCGCCTCCACGCCACCCGGGCCGGCGACGAAGATCTGGCCTTTCTGGCCTCTCCCGGTCACGGGTCAGACGCACTGGAACGCCACGTCAACGCCCAGTGGTCCTATTACCAGTGGGTGGCCGACGGAGTGCCTTCGCCCCTGCTGGAAGCTTGCTTTGGGTGGCTGTGGGACCACTGGCCTCGCCACCTCAGCCCGACCTTGCTGTCGTGGGGTGACGCCCGGATCGGGAACATGATGTTCAGGGATTTCGAGCCGGTGGCCGTCCTCGACTGGGAGATGGCTTCGGTGGCTCCCCCGGAAGTGGATCTGGCCTGGTTCATCTTCCTGCACCGCTTCTTCGAGGATCTGGCCTCGGGCGCCGGCCTGGCCGGCATGCCCGACTTCCTGCGCCGAGACGACGTGGCCTCAACATATGAGCGGGTGGCGGGCTACGAGCCGAAAGACCTGGACTTTTTCACCATGTACGCCGCATTGCGCCACGGCATCGTGATGAGCCGGGTCATGAGGCGCTCAATACATTTTGGCGAAGCCACGATGCCCGAGGACGTCGACGACCTGATCATGCACCGGGCCACCCTCCAAGCCATGCTGGCGGGAACCTACCGGGACTGAGAACGAGGCCAGACAATCAGGCGTCGGTTACGGGCGTCGGGGTCACCACGGCCCGGCCCCTCAGCCTTCCCTGGTGCAGGGCGTCGTAGGCCTCTTGAACATGATCGAGATCGAAGCGGTCGATGTCGCTGCGAACCAAGCCGGCCTCGGCCAAGGCAAATACTTCCAGCGCATCGCGGCGGGACGACCCCTGGAAATTGAAGACCTCAGCCTCCTTGGGCAGGGTCCCGTACCAGGGACGGCGCAGGGTACCCCCGCCGGCTCCCACCAGGGCGAATGCCCCTCCGGCCTGGACGCAGCCCAGGCCCGCCTCGATGGTGATGTCGGTACCCACAAAGTCCAATACGGCAACGGCGCCAAGCCCGTCGGTGAGTTCACGGACCTGACCCGATGTCGTAGAGTCCGCCGCATCGAGGACCACATGGGCCCCGAGCCCTTGGACATATTCCAGACGAGCAGGGTTGGTGTCGATGGCCACCACCTGGGCCGGGCTGAGCACGCGAAGGAACTGGACGGCGAATGATCCGAGCCCGCCTGCCCCTATGACCAAGGCGGTGGCGCCCGGCACCAACCGGGACAGGACACGCTTGACGGCGTGATAGGAGGTGGCCCCGGCATCAGTGAGCGGTCCGGCCAGCAAAGGGTCGAGCGAATGAAGGGCGATAACGTCCCGATCTGCCTGAGCCAGCACGAACTCGGCCAATCCCCCGTCCCGGCCGTAACCCCGGCCGGTGACACCCCCGGGACAGGCGCTGTCCAGGCCTTTGAGACAGAAGTGGCAGCGTCCGCACGAACTCGGCGACATCAGAGCCACCCGGTCTCCCTCGGACCAACTGCTCACTCCCGGACCCAGGGCCTCGATCCACCCGCCCACTTCGTGGCCGAGGGTAAAGGGCATGTTCCATCCGAGAGCCACCCCGACGGATTCAGGTACGTGCGCCATGGTCACGTCAGAGTGACACAGACCGTTTCCCGCCACCTTGACCAACACCTGGCCCGTCCCCGGGGTTGGCGTGTCCACCTCGACGATGACCGGTGGCTGTTCCCAGCCGATCATGCGGTACGCCCTCAACTTGGGTCGCTACACCCGGGTGGCGAAAACCATCTCGGAGCGCACCGGGACTATTCGTACGTTGGTCCCGGTATGAGCCGCCTCGACCATCTGGCCATTGCCGACATACATGGCCACGTGACTGAGATCGCCGTTGAACAACAGATCACCGGGCTGGATGGAACCCATAGAGATGTGGGTGGTGGCATCGTATTGAGCTCCGGTGTAGTGCGGGAGCGATACCCCCACCTGGCTCCAGGCCCACATGACCAGACCGGAGCAGTCGAATCCGCCGGGCGACGACCCTCCCCAGACATAGGGCGTGCCTACCTGGTTCTCTGCTGCCCTGACCGCGCCACTGGCCCCTTGGGCCGGGGACAGGTTGGAGGGCGCGGACTGGGGTGGGCTCGCCGGCGCGCCTCCCTGACCGGAGCCGTTGTCCAGTGGCGCCGACCGCCCCGTGCCCGGCGATGTTCGGGCCACGGCCTGGACCGGGGGCGGTGCCGCGGCGGCGGCCGCCGCTCGGGCCGCGGCCAGGCGGGCATTGGCCGCATTCTGCTCTACCACCAGGGCGGCGGCTTGCTGGGCCTGAATGGCCGTAGCCAGTTGGCCCTTCACCTGGGAGTACAGGCCCTGAAGCTGGACTTCGGTGGCGGTCACCTGGCGACGAGCGGTGTCTATGACCGCCAGGGTGGCCTTGGCCTGGCCCTGATCCACAACCAACTGCGCCTTCTTGGCCGCCACCAGCCGGCGGGCGATGTGAAGCTGGTCGAGGGCGGTGCCCTCGGTCTGAGTGGCGGCGTCAACGTACTGGGAACGCAGTTCCACATTGGAGGCGCTGCCCTGGACGATGTCGAGGATCTTGACGGCGTTGCCCCCGCCCATGAACTGTTGGACTGCCTGGGCCCGGAGGGCGTCCTCCGCCTTGCGGGCCTGGGCATCGGCCGCAGCCAGTTTCGCCTGGTCCTGGGTGACCTGGATATCGATGGCTTGCACGTGCAGCACGGCGCCGTCGTAGCGCTGGGACAAGGCCCCATCCTTGGCTCCGAGTGCATCGATCTGGCTCTGGATCTGAGCGGCCCGGGCTTGGATGCTCGACACCGTGTCGGCCCGCGCCGGGCTCGGGGCTATCACCAAAACCGACATGACGGCCACCGAGGCCAAGACGGCCGGGACGCCGACCCGGCACCGGACGCGACGAAACAGGGTGGGGAGTGAGAGTCTCAAGCTGTCGAGACCTGGTTCAGCTCAAACAGACCAGCAAGGGCCGAGTTTCCACGGAGCTCTGGCATTGCCGCAAGATGCTAGTCCCTCAGCCCGACCCGGGGAAGCCTTTCTGGAATTGGTCGCGGGCAGTTCCGTCAGGGTCGGGAGCTGACCAGCGCCGTCACCCCGCTAAAGGCGTGCAGGAGCTGGGGTCCCAGGCCAACCGGTGATCGGTCTATGCCCAAGCCCCACCGCAGCTGGGCCGTCACCACCTGGTCGATCAGGGGCCAGGCCCGGGGCGGAGCCAGGTCGGGCGGAGTGCACCCATCGGTGGCGATGGCAGCGAACTGAGCGGGCAATTTCAGCTTGGCTATAAAGGCCGCCAGACCACCCTGGGCTTCGCCAATGGTGCAGGCGTCGGCGAACACGTTGTGGCCGGCGCCTTGGATCACTACCAGACGTTTGGGTGAGGCCAGCCCTGCGTACACTTTGCGGGTACCGGCCAATGGGACGATCTTGTCCGCACTGCCCTGCATAATCAGGCCGGGCTTGGATGGGGGCGGCACACCCGGTGAGGGAGCCAGGGCCACGTAGGTCCTGATGTCGGCGTCGTCGGCCAGGGTGATGGCCGCCCCCCCGCCGGCTGAATGTCCCAGTGATGCCACCCGGCTCAGATCCACCTTGTGGCTCAACAGGGTGCCTGGCGTCGAGTTCATGGATCTCACCATCGCCAGGGCATCGCGCAGATCGGCCACGTCGTTCTGGCCCCGACCGGTTGTTCCCGTAACGACCGCCTTGAGGTCCCGCGACCTGTGGTCGGGGGCAACCACCACGAAGCCCCAGGTGGCCAGATGGTCGGTCAAAAAGCTCGACTGCTCGGGATAGCCCCCGTAGCCGTGACTGAACATGACCACCGGGAAGGGGCCCCGGGCGCTGATGGGGGCGTTGAAGTAGGCATCAGTGGCCAGAGTGGTCGGCAGGTTCAGTGGCAGCCCGGCCGGGATGGGAGCGGTGGGCGACCCGGTGAACCAGCGCAACAAATTGATGGTGTAAGTGCTTCTGGAGGCCACCGACGCTGGATCGACCGGGAAGTAGACCACGACGGGATCGCCCTTGGATGTCATCTCGAAGGCCACTCCGGCCCGGTAGGGTCCGTTACCGGCAAACGCGGTGTACTGGTGGGCGCTCGGGGCAGGAGGAAGTCGATCGGGCACCGCGGCCGGATTGGCGCCCGAACAGGCCCCGGCCAGCAGGCCGAGCGCAAGCACTGTCACGGCGAGCACCTGGGTTTTCCTGGGCACAGGTCCGACAGTATAGGACCCGACCGGGGCGGGACGCGGGCAGAGGTCGTCCGTTACCGGCGTTCGGTGTGCCCGCAGCACGGGTGCTCGATCCCGTCGAGAAAATACCTAAGTCCGTCGGCGAACTGGGCGGGGATCGTGTAGGCAGCGAGTTGCGTGGCGAGGCCATCCGCTACCGCAGGAACCCACCCGGCTCGGGCCGCTTCGAGGGTGGCGAAACCAAGCGTGTAAGTGTGGATCGCGGCATAGGCGGCACGCGCGGATGGCTCGTCCTTGGTCGCCTGTCGTAGTACGTCCATGAACGCGTTCATCCTTACCACCGCGGCTGGGGAAACTACGGGGTGGGCTAGATATACGTGTAGCGCAGCGGGTTGGGAGACGAGGAATCGCCGGAACTTGTCGGCTCCCTCACTCACCCATGCCCGCCAATCCCCGGTTGGCGCGGCCGGTCGCCACGCCTTGGCTAGGAGTCGGTCGACCACTTCATCCAAGAGATCGTCCTTGTCCCGGACGTGGCGGTAGAGGGACATGGGAGCAACGCCCAAATCCGTCGCCAGGCTCCGGATGCTCATGTCGTCGTAGCCACCCGCCTTGACCACTCGGGTCGCAGCATCGACGACTTGGTCACGCGAGATTGAGCCCCACGGGGCACGCTTTCCCGGGCGTCGGGTCCTCCGGGTGTCGGCGGCAACGGTGCGCTGAGACATGGGGCTCATCGTAGCCCATTGCGTACGCGTACGTTAGGCTGGTGTCCTCATCTTGCGTACGAGTACGCAGATCGCACACAAGGAGGACATCACCGGTGACAGGGACGGGCGACGAATTGTCGGGCGACGACCCGAATACCGCGCCGCCCCAAATCGCCCGTCCCGCCACAAGAGAAAGCTGGTGGGTACGTAACCCGGTCTCGATCTGGTTGCGGGAATCCCCCCTTGGTGTCGCGGCAATGGCGCTCCTCATCGGGGCGGGAGCCGGTCTCGGAGCGGTCGGTTTTCGTTGGCTGATCTTCGGAGCCACCTGGATCGCTACGGGACACGAGCGGTTCGGCCGGTACGGCAGGATGGGAAGTCTCCATCTGCCCTGGCTCGGCATCTGGTTCCTCCTCCTCGTGCCGATCATCGGGGGACTCCTCTACGGTCCGCTCATCCAACGCTTCGCTCGTGAGGCGCGGGGCCACGGCGTCCCCGAGGTCATGATTGCCGTGGCCGAGAACGGGGGGCGCATCCGACCGCAGGTGAGCGTTGTGAAGGCGCTGGCCTCCGCTCTTTGCATCGGGACTGGCGGTTCGGTAGGGCGAGAAGGCCCGATCGTGCAGATCGGTTCGGCCTTCGCATCGGGCCTCGGGCAAGTCGTGCGGATGTCCGAATCACGACTCAGGATTCTCGTGGCGTGTGGAGCGGCGGGTGGAATCTCTGCAACGTTCAACGCTCCGATCACCGGGGTGTTCTTCGGTTTCGAGCTGATCCTGCGCGAGTTCTCCATCGACGCTCTCTTCCCGATCATCATCGCCGCCGTCGTGGCGGACATCATCGGCCAGGCATTCTTCGGCTCAGGTCCGATCTTCAGCGGCATGCCGCATGGTTTGGTGATCCCCCACGACGCCGACTACCTCCTCGTCGTCGTCCTGGGGCTGGCTGCAGCGCTCGTCGGCGTCGGATTCAAGAACATGCTCTATCGAATCGAGGATCTCTGCGATGAGGTTTGGAAGGGGCGACCCGAGTGGTGCCGTCCCGCCGTGGGCGGGTTGGTGCTCGGAGGGGTGCTCCTGGCCCTGCCCCAGCTCTACGGCGTCGGCTACCCGGTGATGAACAAGGCGGTGACCGGCAACTACGTGTTGTGGTTCCTGGTCCTCCTAATGCTCGGCAAAATACTGGCGGCGAGCCTGACGATCGGGATCGGCGGTTCAGGCGGCGTGTTCGCGCCGTCGCTGTTCACGGGCGCAATGGCCGGCACCGCCTTTGGGGTCATAGCCCAGCACGTCTTCGGGTCATCGGTTGGATCGCCAGCGATCTACGGGGTGATTGCCATGGGTGGGGTGTTCGCCGCTGCGGCCCAGGCTCCGCTGACCTCGATCGCCAGCGTGGTGGAGATGACCGGCAACTTTGGTCTCACGATTCCGGTGATGCTTGCAGTTGGCCTCGCCGTTGGCTTCTCCAAACGGTTGACGTACGGCACGATCTACACGACCAAGCTCCTCCGCCGAGGGACTGACATCGATCGGCCGAGGCCCTCGTCAGTTCTCCAGACACTCACCGTCGGCGAGGTCATGGGATCGCTCGCCGGCACGTCAGTTCTCGCTCGTTCGCCGGAGAATGGGAGCTTCCCGGCGCTACCGGCAGACTGGGCCAGGCCACTCGGCGAGATCGTCGATCGTCGCCAACCTCAAGCGCTCCTCGGCGACGAGACTCTGGAGCAGGCGCTCAGACAGCTCGTCCTCTTCGGCCCCGAGGGGCTGCCCGTTCTCTCGGCCGATCGAGGCTGCCTGGTTGGCTGGGTCACCCAGGGCCATGTGCTGAGGGCTATAGCTGATCAGATCCACGCCTCAAGAACGGAGATGGCACAGGGGACCCTGGCCGCTGAGTTCGCAGCACCCCAACCCAAGGACACGGTCCACACCCCGCCGGCACCGATCAGCGGCTACGAACTTGTGGACATCCGTGTCGGCGGGGATGTGCCCAAGGGTGGCTCCCACTTGAGCGCGATCGACCTCCCCGACTGCGCCATCCTTGCGGCGGTCTCCGTCCATGGCAGGACTATTACTGCGCACGGCGGAGCGGTTGTCCATCCGGGCGATCACCTGTTCTGCCTCATACCGGTTGTGCCGGATGAGGAGAAGGATCAATCACCGATCGACGGTCCGGGCCGCCCAGATCCAGGACACGCTGTGCAGGCTCGCCTTCGACCAGAGCGGCAAGGCGGGCGGCCGCCTCTGCGGCAGCCACGGTTTGGAACCGAAAGTCCAGAGGCAGCGGAGCCAGCGGAAGACGTTCGGCCACCTTCAGCACCTGAGCGATGATTTCGTGGAACTGAGTGGCACGAAGGATGGTGTAGGCGACGCCGCTCTCTTCGATTGCGCCCTCGTAGGCCAGCTTGTGGCGGTAGTACCCGAACCCGATCGCATCGATACCAACGATCGAGACGTAGACGAGGTGCCGAACATCCCCAACAGCCCCGAGGAGTCGCCGGGTCATGCCAAGGTCCTGGCGACCGAAGTGGCGGGTGTCCGACGCGGCATGGACCACCAGCTCGGCCCCGGCTGCCGCCATCGCCAGCCCGGCTCCGGTCGTGAGGTCGCCCACGTGGGTTCCCGCCCCCCGCCGACGCGATAGGGCACCGATCCTTGTCCGGACGTCCCCGAATCAGGATCGGCTTACGGTGTGGCGACCGTGCAGCCCAGGTTGGGAACGAGGCTCACGGGCCGCGAGGATCGACTCTGCGTCGACTCTTACCCCTGTGGCATCGACACGAGCACGAGCGCGGGCGATGATGTCGTCGACCGCCGGACGGGAAGCGCTCTCGACGAGCATGGCTCGTAGGTACACCTGCAAGGACGTCCCGGGGCGGATCCGTATCCAGCCAAGAGCCGCCGGGCCTGTCCGGTCGGTGGTGTCGTGTGGGGTGGTGGAGGCGGCGCTGGGAATCGAACCCAGGTACAGGGCTTTGCAGGCCCTTGCCTAAACCACTCGGCCACGCCGCCGTGGCGATTCACTCTAGCCGCTAGGTGCCGCGAGCCATCCGGGGTGACCCGAAATACACCACGACGAACTCTGGAGTTGGGTTGGCGCGGTGGGCAACGAGGCGAACGCGGTCGGTCTCGGCGACGCCGTCAGGGTGTCGGGGAGAAGAGCTCGTCCGTAAGTGTGCGGTACCGGTCGGCCTTGGCCTCCAGCTCCCCCAGGACCCTGGTCAGCTCCACCATCTTGGCTCGCACCTGGGACCGCAGGCGGTCGTTGATCTGAGCCGCCTCCGCCAGGATCTCGCGTTGACGTTCGCGGTCGGTCCCGGAACGGTACTCGCTGCGTAATTCGCCCAATCGATCCTCGGCCCAAAGCATGGACCCGATCTCGTCCAGACCCAGGCCCATGAGGTTTTGCATCTCCCTGATGTGGTTGAGCCGGGCCACGTCCTCCTCGGTATAGCGGCGCGCTCCCCCGCTGGTGTGGCCCGACGGCGTCAGCAGCCCCAACTCCTCGTAATAGCGCAGCGTTCGACAACTGACGCCGGCGCCTTGGGCCACCTGTCCGATAGCCTGCATGGGCGCGGTGGTAGTCAATTTGCACGCCCCTGCGCTACTGGCAGTCCGGTCGCCGTGAGATCCTTCATGTTGACGTAAACGTTAGTCGCATCCCCTGGCCCGTATGGAATGCTTGCCCCATGGAGTCCCACGATACCGCCGGATCTCACGCCGGGAACGGATCTCCCACCAGGAACGGTTCCCCTCGTCGGCCTTCGTCCCCCCGTGCCGGGAACTACCCGCGCAATCAGGCCATCGCCGTCGCCGCCGTCATCGTGGCCGTGATCATTGCCTTCGGGGCGGTGGTACTCGTTTCCAACAGCCATCCGAAGGGAACGGCCAAGCCGACGGAGTCCACCTTGGTGTCACCTACTGGAACGCTTCCCGGCTTGGCCGGGTCCACCAATCCCTTGCTCGCCGGCCCGTGGCGTTCGGTGGCGAGCGACTTCGCCCGGCTGATGTCCAGCGGGGAGCCTCCCCCTGACATTTTGGGATCGCTGGTGATCCCAAATACGGCCAAAGGTGCCACGTATACCAACAATGACCGCCTGAGCGGACCCTACGACCGGGCCGTGGGCTACAACGTCAACGGGCTGTTCGACAGCCTGGTTAGCTTCTTTCGGACTGAACTCCCATCGCTCGGTTGGAGGATCAATTCCACCTCGACCCCAGCCCACCAGGCCGGCAAGGAGATCCTGGCCATGCGGCCCTCGAGTGACGGGTTCTACTGGGAAGTAGGGATTACGATCTCGTCCACCACGGCGCAGGGGGCAGTGGGAACACCGGTCACTCATTTTGTCGTACGACTGTTGCAGGTCCAGGGGGGCGCATGAGGCGGGCGGCACTAACGCAGCGCCCGATCCCGGGCCGGATGGGGCCGGCCGATGAGGGCGCCCCGGACTCGCATCAACCCAGCCGCTCCAAAGCCAAGGCCAGGGCCAGGGCCACGACAGCCCAGGACATGGCCGACAGGGCAGCCTCCAGGGGAGCGAGCAGGCCGGACCGCCCGATGGGCTCGGTGCGCCCACCCTCGTAGGTGATCCGACCCTCCACCACGCCGGCTCTCCGGCGCAGGTCCCGGGCCGGGGTCGACAGACGCCGCTGGGCCTGGGAAAGACCGAAAGCCCCCACTGCTCCGGCTACGGCGGCCAGGCTGATCGAATGGGCCTGGGCGTAATAACCCACAAGAACGGGAAACGCGCCCCAGGCCAGGGCAAAAGTGACGTCGTTATGGAGTCGCCCCCCGATCAGTTCCAGGTTGTAGCCGACCACCAAACCGACCCCCACCACCATGAAGGCCACCAGGCCCCAACCCACTCTCGATATCCCCAGGGCCCCGAGGGCCACAGCCCCGGTGAGCGAGACCGCCGTTACTGCCACCAAAGAGCCCGAAGCGATGCCGGTTCGCAGGGGCCGGTCGTTCAGTTCGTCGAGGGCATGGGCGGCCACTCCCACGGCCAGGAAGAACGCAACGAGGCTGGCCACCAGCACCGCGGTCGACACCGTGGGAGCCAGGCAGGCCCCAATCACCACATAGCCAAGGTGCCAGGCGGTATAGGGAGGGTGAAGCACCGTCCACCAGTCCCGCCATCCCCCCTTCCCCCCCGGGGCAGCGTAAAAGGCCGCCCGGGGCGCCGCCTCAGGCCCCGCCACGTCGTCCCCACATGACAAGGCCCCCACCCAGGCTCATGGGCCTCGTAGCCACCTCGGTCAACCCCGCCTTCTGCCAGGCACCTACCGTCCAGTCCACTGGGTAGGTGCGGTAGTGGCGGTCGATGCTCGGACCGAGGAAACGACCCACCCTGAACCACTCTCGTCCACCCGTGATGCCACCTGCCACCGGCAAAATTGCCCTGGTGTATGCCCACCATGCCGGTCCCCACAAGGCACCATCTGGGACGGCGAATTCCAGGGAAGCCACCGGCCCACCCGGTCTGACGACCCGGGCCAACTCGGCCAGGGTGGCGGCGGGATCGGCCACGTAGCGCAACAGGTAGGTAAAAGTCAGCCCGTCAAAACTGGCATCAGGAAAGGGCAGCTGCTCGGCCCGCCCGGCGGCAAGAACGATCCGGTGGGACCGACCGGCCTGGCCGATGTTGTGCCGGCCCCGGTCCAGCATCCCTGGGGTCAGGTCCACACCCACCACATCTGACCCCAGGCGGCGCTCCAGGGCCAGGGCCACTCCAGCGGTGCCGGTGGCGACGTCCAAAATGCGGGGCCGCAGGCCTGAACGGTCCGGGCCGCGGCGGCCCCCTAACCCCTTCTCCATCCGCTCCACCATGGCCCGGCGCCACCGGCGGTTCTGGCCGAACGAAAGCACCTCGGCCAAGAGGTCATAGCGCGATCCGAGACCGGAGAACAATCCGTTCGCGAACCGATTGGGCTCCCGGCGAGACTCCTCCACCTCTCCAAGCACTGGTCCGGCCATGACGTCCTCCTTCCCCCTTGGTCCGGCGGGCAAGCCTGCCTGGGCTCAAGGCTAGAGCCCCGGAGCCGACCTAAGGTGGGCGGACGGTAGGGACAAGCGACCTCGCCCGCACCGGCAGGTCGACGAGAAAGGAACGCCTACATGGAGGAATTCACCGATCGGGTGGCCGTGGTAACCGGGGCGGCCAGCGGGATCGGCCTGGCGCTGGCTAAACGCTTCGCCCGGGAGGGCATGAAGGTGGTCCTGGCCGACATCGAAAAGGAGCCCCTCGCCCAGGCCGCGGCAGAATTGAACGCCGCCGGCGTCGAGACCTTCGACATGATCTGTGACGTCTCGGACCCAGACTCCGTAGACGCCCTAGCCCAGGCCGCCTACGACACCTTCGGTGCGGTGCACATACTGTGCAACAACGCTGGGGTCGGAGCGGGCGGCCCCATGGCGGACCTGCGCATCCAGGACTGGAGCTGGGTGCTGGGGGTGAACCTGTGGGGAGTCATCAACGGCATCAGATCTTTTCTCGGCCCCATGGTCAAAGGTGGGGAGGAGGGCCACGTGGTCAACACCGCGTCCATGGCCGGGCTCCTGGCTGCGCCATTCATGGCGCCCTACAACGCATCGAAGTACGCCGTCGTCGGCATTTCGGAGACCCTCCAGGCCGAGCTGTCCTTAAGCGCCAGCAATGTCTCGGTGTCGGTCCTGTGCCCGGGTTGGGTCCGTACGCGCATACACGAGTCGGGCCGCAACCGCCCAGGGGAGGGGGCGACAACGGACCCAGGCCAGACCGGAGCCGGGGGCGGAGTCGGAGTCGGAGTCGGGGGCGGAGCCGGAGCCGGGGGCGGAGCCGGAGTCGGGGGCGGGGATGACCCTGCAAGCGATCAAACCGTCGAGGTGGGCATAGCTGGCGACCCCGGTGGGATCATCGATCAACTCATCTCCGGTGGCATCGAACCGGCCCGGGTGGCTGACATAGTGCTGGACGGGATCGTAGCCAAGCGCTTCTATTTGCTGACCCACCCGGACATGGTAGAGGTGGTGAAAGCCCGGATGACCAACATCGTCCAGGCCGGGAGCGAGATCCCGGCGTGACCACCGAAGCGGTCCAGGAACCAACCACACCGCTCGATGCCACGTTGGCCGTCATCGAGGATGGCATCGCCCACGGATTACACCTCGGGGCCCAGATCTATGTCTCGATCGACGGCGAGGTGGTCTCCGACACGGCGCTGGGCCAAGCGCGGCCGGGGCAGGCCATGACCACCGACTCCATGGTGACGTGGTTCTCCATGACCAAGCCCACTGTGGCCGTGGCCGTAGCCCGCTGCTGGGAGGCGGGGCTGCTCGAAATCGATGACCAGGTGTGCCGCCACGTACCCGAGTTCGCCGCCAACGGCAAGGAGGCGGTGACCATCCGACATCTGCTGACCCATACCGGGGGATTCCGCTCGGCCGACCAGGCGCGGGGTTCTTGGGACGAGATGATCGCCGCCACCTGCGCGGCCAAGTTGGAGCCGGGATGGGTACCGGGTCAGCGGGCCGGATACCACCTGGCCGCAGGCATGAACATGCTGGCCGAGATCATCCGCCGCCTCGACGGCAGGGGATTTGATGCCTACGTACGCCAGGAGATCTTCGAGCCCTTGGGGATGGTGGACTGCTGGGTGGGCATGCCGGTCGACCAACACGCCCGCTACGGCGATCGCCTGGGCGCCATGTTCGAGACCTCCGGACCCGAGCCGGTTGCCTTGGACTTCCTCGATACTCCTCGGGCCCTGGCCGCCTGCCTACCGGGCGGAGGAGGACGGGGACCGATCCGTCAATTGGGACTCTTTTACGAAATGATGCTCCAGCGGGGCGCCCGGGACGGGGTCCGCATCATCTCGCCCCAGTCGTGCGAAGCCCTGGTTGCCCGCCACCGGGTTGGCATGTACGACAAGACGTTCAAGGTGCAATGCGACTGGGGACTGGGGTTCTTCGTCGACTCCTCATCGATGGGTCGGCACAATTCCCCCCGGGCTTTCGGCCACGGTGGCGCTCAGTCGTCGGTGGCCCTGGCTGACCCCGAATACGGCCTGGTGGCGGTCATCCAGTGCAACGGGATGCCCGGGTTCGATCGCCATTATGCCCGTTTCGAAGCCATCAACACCGCTCTTTACGAGGACCTGGGCCTGGCTCCCCGCGGCTCGCCCGGTCGGGCGCGTCCTCTCCCTGCCATGGGAGCCGGGCCCAGCCTGTTCCCTCCATCCCGAACTACCCCTGAGGGCTAGGGCTAGTCATCCCACGGCTCGAAGTGTCAAGCGACCAGGTCAGTTATTTGGGTCCGATGACTCCAGGCGATGTCCTCGTTGTAGGGGCCGTGGTGGTCGAGGCAGCCGTGGATGATGCCGACGAGACGGTCGCCAAAGCGCTGACACTTGGTGCGCCAAGACCTCGTACCAAGTGAGATCTGGTCATGGCTGGCGTCCAGGAGTATCTCGTATCGTCATCGGGTCAGTTGTCGTTGCCCGCCGCTGCCCGCCACCGCTGGAATCTGGACCATGGCGGTCCGGTCGATGTGATCGACCTCGGCTTCGCGGTGATGGCGCTTCCCCAGGGAGAGGCGCGCCGCCTCCTCAACGACATGTTGACCCGTGACGAGCACGCCGAGTACGTGGCTTCCCTGGCCGAGGATCCCGACCTGGCCACCAAGTGAGCATCACACTGCTCGACGACCACCTTCTGCGGGACTTCCTCGCCCAAGATCTCAGCGACGACGGGCCGGGCATCCGGTCAGCCGTCGCGGCCGTAGGAGCGGTCTACCGGACGATTCCGCGGTAGGACCCAGCCGGCCGACGTCTAATGGGCAGGTCAACGGGCAATGGTGGCCGCTTGATGGGCGGGGCGAGAATCGCCGTCCCTCACCACCGGCAGGGGCACGATCCAGCCCTAAGCCTCAAAGACGCGTCGACCACAGTGCTCACCCGCTGGCGGCTCAGGCCCACCAGCCTCTACCGATCAGCTGTCGAGGTGGTCGATCCCCTTTAGGTCGGTTCGGGACCCAGGCCGATCCGCGGCGCGCGGGGCAGCGGACTCTCACCCTCGGGTGCGCCCCCGGCCCCGGCAGCCAAGAAGGGACGAAATCGTTCCCCGTCGGCGAACACATCGAACCCCGGATTGAGCACCCGGCCCAGGCCATCGAGGTAGAGGATCTGCTTGAACATCAGCACAAGGTCGGTGGGCAGCACCACCCCGTGTCGATTGGCCGAGCGCAACAGATCGCCCAGCAGCTTACCCATGGGGATCTCCTCCAAGGGGAGGTCCAGATACTGGGCCGATATGGCCTGCAAGTCGGCCACGGCCCCTTCGATATCGGCTCCGCTCATGTCGGCCATGGCCATGATGGAGGTGGCCACTATGTCAAAGCGCTTGTCCACTAGGGCGTAAAGGAGATGGGAGAGATTGAGTCGGTGGTCGGGGCTCAGCCGGCCCACGATGCCGAAGTCGAGCAGACCCAGGCGCCCGCCTTCCAGCACCAGCATGTTCCCGGCATGCCCGTCGCCGTGGAAGAATCCGTGGCGCAGTCCCGAGGCCATGGTGGCGGCCAGGATGGTGTCGGCCAGGGCCTCCCGGTCCACGGCGATCCGGTCCAGGGCAAAGGTGTCGGACACCTTCACCCCGTCGAGTCGCTCCATGACCAATACCTTGTCCGTGGTCAGGTCCCAGTGCACGGTGGGGATGGAGATGGGCCAGTCCTCGAAGATGGTCCGTAGCCGATCCATGTGAGAGGCCTCCACCCGGAAGGCCAGTTCCTCGATCAGGCCGCGCGCGAAGTCCTCGATGACTCCCACCGGATTTGCCGCGGCCAAGCGTGGGGCGACCTTGACCGCGACCCGGGCTCCGGCGAGCAGCATGCGCAGGTCCTGGCGCAGCGTGTCGTGCAGGTCGGAGCGCTGAACCTTGATGACCACATCCGAGCCGTCCACAAGGGTGGCCGGGTAGACCTGGGCAATCGAGCCGGCCGCCATGGGCCGCCAGTCGATCCAGCGGAACTTGCCCTGCAGGTCACCCAGCTCGGACCGTAGCGTGGCACCCACCGTCTCCCAGGACTCGGGGGGGACCGAATCCTGGCAGTGGGCGAACTCCTCCACCAGGACCTGGGGGAAGGTGCCGGGCGAGGACGACACGAGCTGAGCGAGCTTCACGAAAGTCGGACCCAGGCCCTGGAAGGCCATCCGCAGCTGGAGGGCGGCGAGCTCGGGCACCGGTCGGGAACGGTCGGTCACCAGCACCCTGGCCAGTAGGGCCCCGTTGCGAACCCCTGCCCAGGCCAGCTGGCGCAACCTCCGGGTCCGAGCCTGGGCTGAAGGGGCGTCCAGCAAGGACGGGTTGGCTTCCACATCGAGACTGTACCCAACGGCGCCGACGCGGCATTATTGCCCGGTGCAAACCCACGGTCCTGAGGCCATCGACGTCGTTATCGAGATACCCAAAGGAAGTCGCAACAAATACGAGTACGACCACGAGGCCCACGTCATGCGCCTGGATCGCAGGCTGTTCTCGGCCACGTTCTATCCGGCTGACTACGGGTTCATTCCCGACACCCTTGGGGAGGACGGTGACCCCCTCGACGCCCTGGTGTTGTTGGAGGACCCGACCTTCCCGGGGTGCTGGGTGAAGGCCCGCCCCCTCGGGGTCTTTTGGATGCAGGACGAGCAAGGCCCCGACGCCAAGATCATCTGCGTACTCGATGGCGATCCGATCTGGGAGCCGGCCCGTGACCTAAAGGACCTACCCGGTCATCTCCTGGCCGAGATCGAGCACTTCTTCGACGTCTACAAGGAACTGGAACCAGGCAAATCCACCTCCACCCAAGGCTACGACGAGGCCGAAGTAGCCCGCCGGGTGATCGCCGAGGCCTTCGAACGGGCTCAACAGACCTCCTCGTCCAATCCCTAGCCCGCCCTGTGGCCCCATACTCCCCGAGGTCCCCCTCCCCTACCCGATAGGCCAATTCTTTCTATGAACACAGGCGATACCGCATGGGTGCTCGGCTCGGCCGCACTCGTTTTATTCATGACCCCAGGCCTCGCGCTGTTCTACGGAGGCATGGTCCGGGCCAAGAACGTGCTGGCCATCATGATGCAGAGCTTCATGTGCATCGGGCTCGTCAGTGTGATCTGGGCCGTGGTCGCCTTCAGTCTGGCCTTCGGCCCCGATGCCGGGGGTGGCCTGATCGGCAACCTGGGCCTGTCGGGCCTGCGCCACATGACCCAGCCCCTTCCCGGGTTGGGGGGCTTGGGGGTATCGCCATTGGCAGTGATGATCTTCCAGATGATGTTCGCCATCATCACCGCCGCCCTCATAACCGGTGGCACGGCTGACCGGCTCAAGTTCTCGGGCTTCATCGTGTTCATCACGGCCTGGACCCTGCTGGTCTATGCCCCCATGGCTCACTGGGTGTTCAGCCCTCAGGGCTGGCTGGCCCAGCGAGGGGTGCTCGACTTCGCCGGAGGCACCGTGGTCGAGATCAACTCGGGCTTCTCCACCTTGGCTGTAGTGCTGGTGCTGGGCCGGAGGCGGGGCTGGCCCCACGATCCCATGCCTCCCCATTCGGTACCACTCTCGTTGCTGGGGGCGGGGATCTTGTGGTTCGGATGGTTCGGGTTCAACGCCGGCTCGGCGCTCGGCGCCAATCACGTGGCGGTACAGGCCTTCGTCAACACGCAATTGGGGGCGGCGGCCGGTCTGTTGGCCTGGCTGGTGGTGGAAAAGGTCAGGGGCGGCTACGCCACCACGTTGGGGGCGGCATCAGGGGCCATCGCCGGCATGGTGGCAGTCACGCCAGCGGCCGGGTTCGTAGGCAGCATGCCGTCCCTTGCCATCGGGGCGGCCGCCGGGTTGGCCTGTGCGCTGGCCATACGAGCCAAGAACCGTTTCAGGTACGACGACTCGCTGGACGTCCTCGGGGTGCACGGCGTCGGGGGGATCGTAGGCATGGTCCTGGTTGGCCTATTCGCCACCACCAGCGTGAACGCCGCCGGACACAACGGACTTTTTTCCAGTCATGGCAGCGCGCACCTGCTGGGTGAGCAGGTGTTGGCCGTGGTGGTGTGCGTGGCCTATTCCTTTGGTGCCTCGTGGCTCCTGGCCAAGGGCGTGCACAAGAGCATCGGGCTTCGGGTATCCGAAGAGGACGAGTTCATGGGCCTCGATACCAGCCAGCATGCCGAGAGCGCTTACTCGCTCGACGTCTCGGGGAGGGCAGGCCGGTAACGTAGTGTGAATCAGGCCGCAGTGTGAATCAGGCCGCAGTGTGAATCAGGCCGCAGTGTGAATCAGGCCGCAGTGTGAATCAGGCCGCAGCAGTGTCTCCGGCTTGCTCGCAGCGCCTACGTGCCTCGCCCACGAAGGCGGGACTGCCTCCCAAGACTCTCAGGCCGTTCAGCAATGCCCAGGTTGGGGGGCGGATGGCCGACAGCTCTACTGGGGCGGGAAGGACCAGGCCGTGCATCCGGCGGGCCCAGGGGGGCAGGAGCCCAATGGCGGCCAACTCAAGGAGAACCGAGACGCTTTTGGTCAGGGGATCCGAGCCGATCGGGCGCACCAGGAACCGCATCGCTTGGGCGGCCTGGTCCCCGCGCTCAAGGTGGGGACGGATTGCCCCCATGTAGGCGATCACCTCGGCTCGACTCTTGGGCACATCGGTGGCGCCCAGCTTTTCGGCCACCACCGCCGTCTCGGCGAAGTAGCGGTCCACGTCCCTGCCCCGAACCGGCATCGGATGATAGCGGCGATGGGCCTTGAGGAAGCTCGCCACCTCAACCACGTGTACCCAGCGCACCAGTTCGGGATCAGATGCTGCATATGGCCGACCATCGGGAGCCAACCCGACAACATGGGTATGTACCGCCCGCACGATGGCGATCACCGCCTCGGCGACCTCGGTAGAGGCAAAGGTGGTGGCGGCCACAAACGACGCCGTGCGGCCCAGCCGCTCAAAGGGGCGCTCGCGAAAGTCGGAGTGGTCGGCGACCCCGGCCATGGCCAAGGGGTGAAGCGACTGGAGCATCAAGGCGCTGATGCCGCCCACCAGGGTCGAGGGGTCGGCGTGCACCCGCCACGCCACGGATTGCGCTCCGAACAGGCCGGGATCGCCGGGGGGAGAATGGTACTGCTCCTCTGCAAAGCGATCGGCTCCGAACGAGCGACGCAACGGGGTCAGGGCCACCTGGCGCAGCTGGTCAAGTACCGAGAGGTTCACAGCTCTCCTTGGATCATGAGACGACAGCGGAGAGCTCGAAGCTCACCAACTCGACCAGATCGGTGAAGCCGGGCACCGAACGCTTTTCTCGGCGAGGGTCGTGGCTGTCAGCAGGGAGCGACCCGGCCATGTCCGCCGCCACCAGGATCTGTCCCGGGTAGGCCAAGGCGCACAGCTTGGCCGCCAAGTTGACCGGACGGCCAACGTAGTCGTCACCCTCGAAGATCATCACATCGCCTCCGGCCGCTCCGGCCCTCAGGGCCAAGCGGCACTCGGTGCCGCGCAGGACCATCTCAGCCCGCACACAGGCGGCAAGCAGGGGCTCGGGCTCCACGGCCACCAGCATGGCGCCATCCCCCAGCCACTTGTCCACCCGCACGCCATGCTCGGAAGCGGCTTCGCGGATCGCAAACCGCAGCCCGTGGAGGGCCACGGCGGCTTCCTCGTCACCGTAGGTGTCGTTGAAGTCGCTAAACCCGCACAGATCGACAAAACCAAAAAACCGTTCCACCCGGGGAGTCATGCCCGATGGCCATTGCCTGGTCGAAGCGGTTGCCACACTCGAACATCCTAAACGGTGAGATTCTGATCCGTTTGCGATACGAGGTGGAGTTTCAGGTTGCCCTCAGGATCAATTTCAAGTTTCCCTCAGGTCTGAC
This sequence comes from Acidimicrobiales bacterium, assembly GCA_050742455.1. GTDB lineage: Bacteria > Actinomycetota > Acidimicrobiia > Acidimicrobiales > JBOGIG01 > JBOGIG01. The sequence continues at coordinate 20,636 of JBOGIG010000067.1, read as the reverse complement.
AATCGAAGCTCGGGCTCGAACTTGGTGGCCCCGGCCAGGGATTGGCGACAAACTGGCACAGGTAGCACGCGACCCGGGCGGACCGATGCCCGCCAGGCCCGTGTTGTCCCGTCGGGGGCGATGGCTTCCAGGACCACTCCGTCATCGGGCAGGTCCCACCCACGTCGGCGGTAGTCGAGCCACTCCCAACCCACCTCCGCGAATAACGCCCGCTCCAGTACCTGGACCCGCTTGGTGCCAAGGCCGGCGCAACCCCGGTAACGGCTCACCAACGTATCCACCGGCCCGCTCCGTTCCAGGATTCTTTCCAAGGTAGGAGCATCCAGGAATGCCCACACCGTTCCCTGAGGCAAGATGATGGCCGTCGGCGCGAAACGGTGGCCGCCCGTGTGGCTGGTACGACACCTCACGGCGCGACCAGCTGGCGAGGTAGAACCATCTGCCACAGACAGGTCGTTCATGGCCTTCACCAGATCCATGCCTAGCGAACCGCAGCAGGTGTCACGGGAGCCGTGGGTACAGATGAGAACCCGGTCAGGGGCCAACAAAGGCCGGGGGCTCGGCCCGTTGTGCCGAGCCTGGGCCAGAAGGTGGCGCACCACGGGGACCAATTCTGCCGGGGCCGCTGCGGCGTCGCCCAACTGCGCGCCGGCCCCATTCAACTGCGCACTGGCCTCGCTCATCTGGTAGCCGGCAAACCAGCCTTCATCCTGACCTCCGGGCTCCAAGGCCTGAGTCGGTCGCCAATACAGGGACAATCGGGTCTGGCGCGATGGAGCCGGAGAGCCAGGCACCAGGAGTTGAAGACGGACGTTGGCGACCGCCAGTTCCTCCCGCACCGGGTCCATTACCACTATGTCTTTGACATCGGAGGGCCACGGCAGGGGCCACTCCATGAGGAGAAAGCCTGCATAATTTCCCGCGGTGCCAATAGGATCGACCTTGCGGTCCCGAGCCCAGGTTGAACATTTTGGACCCGTCTCCACCACCATGCCTCGTTGCCTCCTCACGACATGCTGCCCTGGCCCGTACGGGTCTGTCCCTGCCGGTCTGTCCCTGCCGGTGCTCATCGAATCCTACCGGGCCACGCTTGGCCAACTCCCCGGTACTGTGGATGTTGCGCCATCGGGCGGGCAGCGCCCGAAATGGATACGGGCCGGGGACGGGAGACGACAGTGCATACCAGGGTCGCAGAAATGTTGGACATCGAGTTCCCCATCCTGGCCTTTAGCCACTGCCGGGACGTTGTCGCGGCGGTGACCAATGCGGGTGGGTTCGGCGTCTTGGGCGCGGTGGCCCATACCCCCGAGCAGTTGAACATCGACTTGGACTGGATCGAAGAGCAAACCAAGGGCCGTCCTTACGGAGTCGATTTGTTGCTGCCGTCCAAGTACACCGGGGCCGACGAGGGGGGACTTTCCCGCCAGAGCATCGCCCAGTTGCTGCCTCCGGGGCAACAGAGCTTCGTCGATGACATCCTCAAGCGCTTTGGCGTTCCCGAGTTGCCCGATGGGTCGGACTCCATGAGAGGCATCGGCCAGATGCGGGTGGACCCGAGGGGTTACGAGCCCCTGTTGGATGTGGCCTTCGCCCACCGCATCGGATTGGTGGCGAGCGCCCTCGGGGCTCCCCCCGAAGCCCTGATCGAACGGGCCCACCAGGCGGACGTGAAAGTAGCCGCCCTGGCCGGAACCGTGGTCCACGCCGAGCGTCACCACGCCGTCGGGGTCGACCTGATCGTCGCCCAGGGAACCGAGGCGGGCGGACACACCGGCGAGATCTCGACCATGGTCCTGGTGCCCGACGTGGTCGACGCCGTGGCTCCCACTCCGGTGCTGGCCGCCGGGGGCATCGCCAGTGGCCGCCAGATCGCCGCCGCCCTGGCCCTCGGAGCCGAAGGGGTGTGGTGCGGTTCGGTGTGGCTCACAACCGATGAGGCCGAAACCCAGCCCACGGTGAAGGAGAAGTTTCTGGCAGCCACGTCGCGCGACACCGTCCGGTCCCGTTCCCTTACCGGCAAGCCGGCCCGCATGCTGCGAAGCGCCTGGACCGATGAATGGGACAAACCCGATGCTCCGCCTCCGCTGGCCATGCCCTTGCAGAGCGCCTTGGTAGCCGAGGCACAGATCCGCATCTCCCGGGCGGCACACTCGGGGGGCGGTGCCAAGGAACTGGCGAATTATTTCGTCGGGCAGGTGGTGGGGCGTATGAACCAGATCAAGCCGGCCCGCCAGGTGGTGCTGGACATGGTCACCGAATACGTGGACGTAGTGGATCGTTTCATTGAGCAATCGGGGACGGTTTCCAAAACCTGACGATTCCCGAACTGACGGCTCCCAAGCTGACGCTGTCCAAGCTGAGGCTGTCCAAGCTGAGGCTGTCCAAGTCTCCCAAGTCTAAGGACGTGCCATGTCATAGTTGGAGGTCAGCCAGCCACTCTCGATTTCATCTGGAGTGGTGGGGCGGCTGAAAAGAAAGCCTTGGGCCGTGGCGCAACCGTTGGAGCGAAGCCAATCGGCCTGCTCGCTAACCTCGACTCCCTCGGCCACCACCCGCAGGCCAAGCGCCGCACCCATATCGATCATGGCCGAGAGCAATGGGGCAACCTGAGGATCCATGGTCAGATCCACCACCAGGGAGCGATCGATCTTGAGAGTATCCACCCGGATACCCTGTACCCGCCCAAAAGATGAGCTGCCCGTTCCGAAGTCGTCGATCGCCACACCTATGCCTCGGGCTCGCAACCGCTTGACAATCTCGGGCAGGCAAGCCGATCCGGTGTCCACCACCCGCTCGGTGATCTCCAGTTCCAGCGCGCCAGGGTCGAGCCCGCATGATTCGAGAACGTGAGCCACGGCCGGCTCCAGGCGAGGTGAGTGGGCGGTGCGACTGGACAGGTTGACGGCAACCTTGAACTCGTGGCCGAAAGACCCGCTCCAGGCGACCGCTTGGGCGCAGGCCTGATCCAGAACCCACAGGTCGACGTCAACGATCAGGTCGCTCTCTTCGGCCACGGCCAGGAAGTCGGCCGGCTCCAACATTCCCCGGGTCGGATGTTCCCATCGGACCAGGGCCTCGACCCCGACCACGCCACCGGTGCTCAGGTCGACCTGGGTTTGGTAGACGACCCGCAACTCCCCACCGGTGACGGCCGAGTGGAGCTCGCATTCCAGGGCCAGGTCGTCTCCGGTCAAGGCGTCCTTGGATTCCTCGTAGACATGGATGTGTCCACCCCCGAGTGCCTTGGCCTGGTACATGGCCACGTCAGCCTGCTTGAGTAGGTCCTCGTACCCCCCGCCCCCCTCCCCGCTCACGCTCACGCCCATGCTCACCGTCACAAAAATCTCCAGGCCACCGACGGTGAAGGACGCGGCCATTGATTCAGCGATCTTTTCGGCCAGGGCGAAGGCGTCAGCGGCTTGGCGCACGTGAGGCATCAACACAACGAATTCATCCCCGCCCAGCCGGACAACGGTGTCGGAAGCCCGCAGTCCCTGACCGAGTCGGCGTCCCACCTGGATCAGCAGTTCGTCTCCCCCCCGGTGACCGAGGGTGTCATTGATCTTCTTGAACCGATCCACGTCCAAGAATGCCAAGGCCACCCGGTCATAGGTCCGGTCCGTGTCCAGGAGAGCTTGCCGGGCCCGATCGTGCAGGAGTACACGGTTGGGCAGGCCGGTCAGCGAATCGTGTAGGGCCTGGTGCCGGATTTGATCCAACAGAGCCGCATTTTCCAAGGCAGTTCCGGCCTGGTGGGCAATCCCGCTCAGACGTTCCACCACCTCGCCGTCTTGGCGAATTTCGACCAAGGGCCGGTGGATACCGGCTACTACCACTCCGAAAAAGGTTCCCCCCCACACGATGGGAACGATGGCCAAAGAACTGCGTCCCGGGGTGATGAACTGGCGGTGGTAGTCGTCGGCCGATTCGTAGTCATAGAAGCTGGGTTCGGGATGATCGAGCATCCGGGCCATGGCCTCGGTGTCCTCTACGCCGATCCCCGGGCCGGACAGGATCTCCACCGCGCTTTCGGGCATGTCCACATTGGCTGCCAGGCGCAGCCGACCCTCCTGGATGTTCCACAGCAGCACACCGGCGCTGTCGCAGTCGACCACCTTGGTCACGGCCTCTACCAGACGGGTGGCCACCTCATGTGACGTGGTCGCCTCCGAAAGATCGTGGGCCAGAGCCAACAGCGCCGCCGAGGTACGGTTCTGGCGCCTAACCTCCTCCAGGGCGGTAGCGGTGTCGAGCACGGCGGCGGCGTGGCCGGCGTAGGCAGAAAGCAGGTCCCGCTCCTGGGGAAAGAACGACCCACCGGTTGGGAAAACTGCGGCCAGGCGCCCGTAGTGCCTGCCCCTCGAGGCAACGTCGACGATGAGCCGGGATCCGCCATGGTCGTCGGGTTCGCCGGCCAGTACCTCGCCGGCCAGGATCTCGGCCTCATCAGCGGTGAAGCCATCGGAATGAATGCTCAGCTTGGAACCCAGTTGGACGGCCAGGAGGTAACGGGAGGCCCTCACGGCCACTCCGGCCCGGCGCATGACCAGGGTCAATACTTCCTCGATGTCGTCGGCCGAGACCAGCTCGGTGGCCATTGACTGGAGCGACTCGAACCTCTTGTTGAGATCGATCAGTTCAACTTCGAGGTGGGCTATACGTCGGAGGGGATCGTTCGCAATGCCCGAATCCACTTTCCAAGCCATGTTGTAGACACACCTGGAATCGCCCCATCGCTGGCACTCGGTCTCCCACACCTCGGCGGGGTCCATGCCAAATATGACCGGCACCATAGAAAAGATGCCGGACATGAAGTCGCACTCCTTCTTCTCCCGGGGTGCGCTTAGTAGGGTGCGGGAGCAAAGCACCGCGTGGCACTCTTCGACGTGGAGCACCTCGAGGCCCACGGCGGCCGAGAACTTGACACCACTGGCCACCACGTTGCGGATCACTTCGCTCGGAGACCCAAGGGAGCGGAGCAGTGCCCCAACCTCCGTGCTCATCATGCCCCGCACTACCTCCTCGCCTATGCGACGGGAGGCATCCGGGCGCCCCGATACCGCGATTGCCGCGTCCAACAGCAGTCCCGATTCCCGGTAAGCCACCCAACCTGTCTCGTCTTCGAGCTCCCGGAGGGGACGAGACAGGCCGGCCACGGCGAGGAGTTGGCGCACGCCCGGTTCACCCAGGGTGTCTCGCACCCAGGAGATCATGGCTCGGGTCAAGGCGCCCGACGTGCTGCGCTCCTTGTCGCCCTTCGGAAATCTGTGCCCCCGGGCCTTGGGTTCCATGTTATTTACCTCGGCTCTTTCGCCCTCTTGCTCAAGTCCCGACCTATTTTTCGCCGGCGGCGGTCGGGGATTGACCGACATTCTTGCGTGGTTGTCACCAGTGGGACAATGGACAACGGACGAAAATATGGATGGTGGATATGAAAGTCGAAATCTGGTCAGACGTCGTTTGTCCGTGGTGCTACATCGGAAAGCGGCGCTTCGAAAGGGCGCTTGACGGGTTCCAGGATTCCAGCAAGGTTGAGGTGGTGTGGCGAAGCTTCGAACTCGATCCTCGCGCCCCCAAGATAAGGGGGGGCGATCCGGTGGAGGGATTGGCCCGCAAATACGGCATTACCAGGGACCAGGCCACGGAGGCTCAGGCTCGTCTCACTACCCTGGCCGGCGAGGAAGGACTGGACCTTCACTTGGACCAGGCCAGGTCGGGTAACACCTTCGACGCCCACCGCCTGTTGCACCTGGCCCGGAAATCAGGGCTTCAGGGCGCATTGAAGGAGCGGATGCTGGCGGCCTATTTTGGTGAGGGCCGGTCCATAGGCGACCCGGACACCTTGGTCAGCTTGGCCGGCGATGTCGGTATCGCAAGTGAAGAGGTGAGCGAGGTACTCGATGGGGAGGCATTTGGCGCCGAGGTTCGCTCCGACGAGACCGAAGCCGAGGAACTCGGGGTTACCGGCGTTCCTTTCTTCTTGTTCGACCGGAAGTACATGATCCCGGGCGCACAGCCCGTCGAAGTGTTCGCGACAACTTTGGCCAAGGCGTTGATAGCCACCAATCCGACCTGACCGCTGTCTCGACCTGACCGCTGTCTCGACCTGGCCGCTGGTCCCCGCCTCACCTGCGGTGCCTGGTCCCTAAACGTGCAGGGCCACGTACTTCACGCTCAGGTACTCGTGGATGCCCTCGGCTCCCCCTTCCCGTCCGATCCCCGACTGTTTGACGCCGCCAAATGGTGCAGCCGGATTGGATACAAGGCCTTGGTTCAGACCTACCATGCCCACTTCCAGGGCTTCGGCCACGTGCAAGGCTCGGTCCAGATTGGCGGTGTAGGCGTAAGCCACCAGTCCGTATTCAGTGGCATTGGCCCCGGCAATGGCCTCGTCGTCATCCGCGAAGGCAACCACCGGCGCCACCGGGCCGAAGATCTCCTCCCTCAACAGCTCAGCCGTCTCGGGTATCTCGCTCAACACCGTCGGGGCGTAGAAGTAGCCTGGTCCATCCAGGGCATGGCCACCGGTGAGGACGGTGGCGCCCTTGGCCGTTGCTTCCTCCACCAGTTTTGCGACCTTGGTTCGGGCCTTTTCCTCGATGAGGGGCCCGACCTCCACCCCTTCCTCGGTACCCCGGCCCACCTTCATGGATGCCAGGCGGTCAGCCAGGCCTTGGGCGAACGGCGCGGCGATCGACTCGTGGACGTAGAACCGGTTGGCCGAGGTGCACGCTTCGCCCATGTTGCGCATCTTGGCCAGAACAGCCCCCTCCAGGGCGGCCTCGAGGTCGGCGTCGGCGAATACCAAGAATGGGGCGTTGCCACCCAATTCCATGGACACCCGCAATATCTGTTCCGAGGCGGCTGCCATGAGCTTCCGGCCCACGGGGGTCGAGCCGGTGAAGGACAGCTTGCGCAGCCGAGGGTCACCGATCAACGGCGCCGTGGTCCCACCGGCGTCAGTGGTGGTAACCACATTCACGACTCCCGGAGGAAGGCCGGCCTCGACCAGGATCTCGACCAGGGCCAGGGTGGAAAGCGGCGTGAGAGCTGCGGGCTTGACCACCGCCGTGCAACCTGCGGCCAGAGCCGGTCCTAGTTTCCTGGTGGCCATGGCCATAGGAAAGTTCCACGGAGCAATGAGAAGGCAGGGCCCGACCGGCTGGTGCATGACCATCAGGCGACCCCGGCCTCCGGGCTCTGCCGTATAGCGACCGTCGATGCGGACTGCCTCCTCGGAGAACCAGCGGAAGAACTCGGCTGCGTAAGCGATCTCGCTGCGGGAGTCGGCTACCGGCTTGCCCATCTCCAGGGTCATGAGCAGGGCCAGGTCGTCGGCCCGGGCCATCAATCCCTCATAGGTGCGTCGCAGGATCTCCCCCCGCCGGCGGGGCGGAGTGGCCGCCCACTCGGGCTGGGCCTCATCGGCCGCAGCCAGGGCGTCCAGGGCGTCACTGGCATCTCCGTTGGCCACCTCGGTAAGTGTCTGTCCGGTGGCCGGGTCCTGCACCGCGAAGGTCCCGCCGCCGTTGGCGTCCCGCCACTCACCGCCTATGTGCAGGCGACGGGGAGTGGCCTCCACCAAGCGGGACTCGTGCTGGGGATCGGTCATGTCGTACTGCTCCTTATCGCGGCATCGGACTGTTCTCTTCGGGGTTGGCCTACTCGTTTGGAATGGGGTCCCACCATTGGCACCACCACTCGGATCCAACCAGAATCCGGAGCTTGGGGTGCCAGCAGTACGACACCTCGGCGTATGGCTCCAGGTAGAAGCGACAGTTCTCGCACTTCTCTTGCCCCGAGGGCTTGCCCTTGAGCACCGCATTCGAGGCGAGGTGGCGCAATTCGATCGAGATCTTCTCGTCGATTTCCTTTGGTTCAGGTTCGGGGATCACATAGTCGGACACGTGAGCAAAGTAGCGCGTCGACTGGCTGGTTCCGGCCCATCGCCCACCCCCTCCGACTTGATCGGGCGGCGCGCCGGTTTAGCCTGATCCCTGGACCTTTCCCCCCACCGGCGCGGTTTCATTGACGTTGTGGTTGCCTGGCTCCGCCAAACGTCGCTCTCCCGAGTAGACCACCATGGACGGAGAACGGAGGAAGCCGATAAGCGTCATCCCCGACTCGAGGGCGAGGTCGACGGCGAGCGAAGAGGGCGCCGACACCGCGGCCAGGAAGGGAATCCCGGCCATGTAGGCCTTCTGCACCAGTTCGAACGAGGCCCGGCCCGACACCAGCAGCACCGTTGCCTTCAAGGGAAGGCGGCCCTGGCGAAAGGCCCAGCCGATCACCTTGTCCACGGCATTGTGCCGCCCCACATCCTCCCGGATGGCCAAGAGCTCACCACTGGTAGCGTCGAACAGCGCAGCGCCGTGCAGCCCTCCGGTCTTTTCGAACACCGCCTGGGCCGCCCTCAGTTGCTCAGGCAGGCCGGCGATCCAGGCGGGATCCACCCGTGTGGCATCGGCCTCCAGATCGAAGCGCGACCTGGTCCGCACGGCATCGATGGTGGCCTTGCCGCACAGTCCACAGGAGCTGGTAGTGAGAAATGCCCGTTCCACACCCGGGGCCGGGGGGGCAACCCCGGGGGCCAGCACCAGATCCAAAAGGTTGTAACGGTTGATCCCGTCGTCCTCGGTTCCGGCGCAATAGCGCATGGAGGCCAGCTCTTCGCTACCGGCCACGACACCCTCGCTGACCAAAAAGCCCGCGGCCAGGTCGAAGTCATCACCCGGAGTACGCATGGTCACGGCCAGAGAACGGCCGTGAATTCGTAGTTCCAGTGGTTCCTCCACGGCCAGCACATCGGGCTGGCGGGTAGGTTCGCTTCCCAACAAGCGTCGCTGCACAAGTCGCTCGGTGGTCACCCGACCCATCAGACAAAGACTAATGGAGTTCGACCCGACCTGAGTCGGTAACAAACCGGGGCTATCGCGGATCAGCCCAGGCCGAGGCGGTGCAGGTCCTCTGGGGAATCCACGTCGGCGAAGTCGATCGCCTGAGCTGCGTGTCCCCATTCCTGCTCATCGAGGAAGGTGATGGGGCAATGATCATAGGCGGACTTGAACGATCGGTGGCCGCCCTGGACCAGACCAACCAGCCGGTCAAGATCGGTCGGGGACCATCGGGCGCACAAGGGCTGGGGGCGCCCCTCCACGACGGGGATCACCGATCCTGATTCAGGTCGGTTGGACAACCACACCAGCAGTCGGCGAGTCAGAAAGACCAAATCGCAAGCCACCACAAGCACGTCTCCGCCATGGCCGGTTCGGACCAAGGCCTCCCAGCCTTCGGCGACGGCTACCAAGGGACCCTGGCCTGGATTGTGCTCCCCCACCACCTCCAGATCGGAGTGACCGGGACCGACTTCCAGGGCCGGATGAGCCACACCGGCGAGGAGGGCGCCGATGCGACGCGCGCTCACTTGACCTTCGATGACCATCGACGCCTTGTCCTGGCCCATACGGCGGCTGGTTCCGCCCGTCAACAGCAGTCCGGCGGGTGATTGGGGGCGAGGTATCTTCAGTCCTTCAATCCTGGGTGCCGACCGGCGATGAGGGGAACGAGGAGTCGCTTGGGAGTCAGATGGGCCACCATGGCCGCGGCCCGGTTGACCGCTCCGGGAATGGCCACCACTTGGCCCTTGTCCAGGGCATCGAGACCGACCCGAGCCACGGCTTGGGGGCTTTCCCACATGAAGGCCGGTAGGGCTGCATCGGCGTCCTGCTTGGAAAATCCAGCGGCCTCGCCAAAGCCAGTGTCCACCGGGCCAGGACACAGGACAGTGGCGCTCACACCGCTGCCCCGCAACTCACCGCTCAGGCCCCTGGTATAGGAAAGAACGAAGGCCTTGCACGCCCCGTAGCCGGTCTGACCCGGAAGGGGCTGGAAGGCTGCCGTTGAGGCAACGTTGAGCACCGCCCCCCGCCCTCGTTCGACCATGCCGTTGACAAAGCGGCCGCACAGGTCGGCAACGGCCACCACATCGACTTCGATCATGTTCATCTCGGCGCCTGGATCGCATCGGGCGATGGCGCCCAGAGTGGACAGCCCGGCGTTGTTGATCAGGATGTCGGGCACCAACCCAAGGGCCTGGACCCGATCGAGCAGCTTGGCCCGCTCCTCCCGGTCCGACAGATCAAGAGCCAGGACTTCGGCCCGCACGCCGAGGGCGGACAGCTCGGTGGCAAGACGGCTCAGCACCTCGGCCCGACGGGCCACCAGGGTGACGCCGTGGCCCCGATGGGCCAGATCCCGCGCCAGCGCTTCTCCTATGCCCGACGACGCACCGGTGACGACCGCAGTCCGGTCTGGCCCGGGCGCCGGCAAGGTCATGGCCCGAAACGACCCGTCCCCGCCACGACGGTGCTCGAATCGGCCTTTCGACCCGGTCGGATCCTCAGTCCCCTCAACGGGCCACCAGCTTCTCGATCCGCTCCAGGGTGGCAGCCATGTTCTTGCGGGTGGTGGCTCCGGCCATCTTGACCATTGGCTTGGTGATGGCGGACTCCTGCGAGATGTCCCAGCTCTCCCGCACCAAAGTGCCGTTGTCGGTGGGCTCGAGCTCGTAGCGCCAGATGCGCCCTCCCACCATGCGGCCGATGGCTGTCGGTCCCCGCGTCTGCCAGGCGATGCGGCGGTTTTCCTCATACTCGATGACCGTGCTCACCATCGAGTAGGGAACCCCCATTCTCATGGACATCCCGAACCGGCTCCCCAGTTCGAGTCGACCTGGCTCCCCTTTTGCCTGGCGCACTGTTCCCGAGCCGTCAATATCTCGGTGACGCCTAGGGTCCACCAAGAGTTCGAATATGGCCTCGGGGGGAGAGGCGATCGTCCGCTCTACCGTCTCTACGTCGGTGCTCTGTGTCATTGCCGAGCAAGCCTAACGTTTCTAATCACCCGGGCAGGGTCCGATGCCATGTTCACAGTGAAGGACTGTGACATCCTCTCGGGATGGGCTTCCCCGAGATCTCCCCGATGCCCCCGGTGGCCGGCGGAGTAGGGCTGCCCTGGGATTTACCGGTTGACAATGCGGTCGATACCCTGGCCAGGGCCCGCACCGATCACGGCGACACCTTCGTCGTTGACAGCGGGGACGACCGCTACCTGTTCACCTTTTCTCCACAAGGTGTGTCCGCCTTTTACGCCCTGACTGAGGACAAGGCAGCCAAGGGTGTGGCCGATTGGAGGATGTTGCGGCGCAAGATTCCCGACGAAGTCTTCGTCGGGAGGCGAACCCTTCCCCACGAACTCTTCGGCAGGGAGGATGTGGCCTGTTATCTGGCCAATGTGGACAGGGCTCTCGATTCAACGTTTGAAGAAATGGGAAGCGGCGGTGCCGTGGATGTATTCGACCTGACCCGCCGGCTCGGTCACCGGATAGGAATGGCCTCATGGGGAGGTCCAGGTTCGGCCGACGGCCCGGTTTTCTCCCAACTGGCTCTGGCCTTCGACACCCTTGATGGATCCGACTCTTTCGTGCATCCCGACGCCATGGCGGCAGTGACGGCGTCGGGCAAGGCAGCTGAGAGAGCTGCCCTCCAACAGGTCGGCCAGTTGCTCGGCTGTGCCATTGATCTCCTGGCGGGATCCGAGGGTGACCATCCCTTGTTTAGCCGTATCGTCTCCGCCTGGGCCGATGAATCCGGCGAAGCGATGCGAATCGGCGTGGCCCACGACGTCGTGCTTTTACACATCGCTTCCATGTCGAACCTGTTCGCCGCCCTCGGATGGGCGCTGGTCGATCTTGTGGACAATCCCCAGGCTCAACCTTCGGTGCTCGGCGGTGACAGGGCTCGGACCGAACAGTGCATGTTGGAATCCATCAGACTGGCCCAGCGCTCGATCATGGCCCGATACGTCCTGGCGCCAGTCGAATTCAGTGACGGTGTCACCAGGTATGACGTTGCCCCCGGGATCACTATCGCCACCCTGCTCCCTCTTACCAACACCACGGCAGCACCGGGCCTTGATAAATGGAACCCCGATCGCTGGAACCGTCGCCGGCTGGCTGACGGGTCGGGGTTGGCCGCCACTGAACTTGTCACCGCATTCGGACATGGTCGGCATACCTGCCCGGCCCAGCCATTCTCCCTGGCGGCCATGACGACCGCTGTTATCCGGCTACTGAGCAGATTCGAGCTCGAGCCAGGCTGGGTTGGGCGGCCCGGTCCGGTGCCGGCTCAGATCGGCGGGGTGGCCCGGGCCGCCGATCCCTGTCCGCTCACCTATCGGCTCCGCTGAACCCTAGGACAGGAAGAGGCGATTGATCCGGTCCTCATCGGCCACCAGCGGGTCAGGCTCAGGTTGAGCCGGGCGCCGTCAGCGACCGACATCGAGTCCGTGCCGGTCAAGAGCTGATCGCATCTGGCCGAGCCACTCTTGCCCGAGCTGACGCCCATTCGGGAGTTGGTCGTCTCGATTCCAGCGCCACGTTGTGGTCATGGCCAGCATGAGGATCCGGCATTGCCAGAGTAGGTCCTCATTTGCTCCCGGGTAGTGGTCGCTGACTACCTCGGGCGCATGGGCGATGTCGAACTCGACGGGTCCACGACAGCATGTCTCGAGGTCTACAAACAACGGCCCCATCTGTGTGTGGAGCAAGTTGGCGGGATGTGGCTCGCCATGCAGCACCTGCTCGTCGGAGCCGTTGTTGGTAATAGAGGCCGTAAGAGTCTGCAGCGTCTGGCGAAGAAGCTCCCGATCCGAGTCACACAGCTCTGGGGTTACGGCAGGGTCGCAGAGCATCGACTGCGCCTCCGCAACTCGGTCAGTGAAGTGCGGGGTCATGATATCCACCTGCCTCATACCGCCGTGCAACCGTATGAGCGCCTGTGCATACTCAAAAGGAGCGACTCGCGAAGGTAAGGGGTCGTAGTAGGTCCAGAGCGTGATGGCGAAGCCGTCACGCAGATGTACACGAGGCTGCACCCGAGGATCGAGTTCGCCCACTGGGCTACCCGTCTCAGCCAGGCGGCGTGCGAGCTGGACTTCGAATTCGGCACTTGCAACCGAGCGTTCCTCCTCATACGCCACTCGGGCAAGAACATCGCTTGGCAGCAGGCGCATGGTGATCCGGTTCGAGGCGTGGACAGAGACTGCGTCATCGACCCTCAGACCGGCTTCGAAGGCCACCGCCCTACAGGCAGCCACGGCACGGGGGATCTCTGACTTTTTCATGGGCAGGTGTGACCGACCGTCGGAACATGGATGTCCATCGGGGAGGAATGCTAATTGGGCATGTACTCCTTCACTATTAGGGATGGGTCCCGGCCGGAGAAGGGTAATTGGGATGGGATGCCGAGGCAGGTGGCTGGGCGTAAACGGCAACGGCGCCAGTCGGATTGAAAAAGCCAACCGGACTACTCGGTACGGCGGTCGGCAGGTAGCGCTTTCCTCCATTGACATACTCATAGGCGCCGTTGCCGACGGTCCCGACCTCGTCCTGGATCCCCTTGAGGGCGGCATTCCACCAGATAAAGGTGAAGTCGTCACTCGAGGTGTAGTCGGTGTTGGGCCACACTCCGTGATGACCCCAAGAGATCTGCGGATTGATGGGACTGCCCCCCGTCACGGGATAGCGGAACAGACCATCCCGGAAGGTTTGAGGCGTCAAGTGGGCACCGGCCAGCTGAACCCCAGTGAACAGGTCGAACAAGGGAGGATAGATGAGCCCGTAGGTGCCCTTGGCCACCGGTGGGGCCCCGAACTGCCAAACATTGAGTCGATAGGCATCACTGAACTGCTGGGGCGCCCGTGCCGTCAACAATGAGATGCCAAAGGCATGTGCCCACTGCTTCTGGTCGTACAACCGACCGGCAAAGGTCGTGTCGGTGAGGACTGTCCCGGTAACAATCCATTCGGGGAAGTAGTTCTGAGCCGTGGCCACGCGCGTCATGTAGTAGGGCATGTAGGGATCGCCGGCGAAGATGACAGTGGTGACATTGGAAGCCTTCAGCTTGGACACGATGGTGGTGGCTGTCTCCTGCAGGGTGGAGGTATCCAGGAAGTAGTTGACATTGGCGGCCAGTTGAACGCCTCCCTTGGCCAGGAGGCCCTGGAGCTCCTCGCGGGCCTTGGTGTAGGTCCCGGTCGGGGTGTCATAGGCGACCAGTCCAAACCGTCGGGGTTGGGAATGCATGGATTTGTCGCCAGCAAACACAGCGTCCTTGCCGGCAAACTGACTGAGGATCACCTTGGCGCCCTCGATTGTGTACTGCTCGGGACTTTGCTCATCGCCCCACATGAACGGGGCGTTGGCCTGGGCCTGTGCATCGGTCCCCAGACAACCCAGGCACAACACTCCCCGGGCGGCCAGCTCGTCGGCATAGGCCGCTGTCTGGGCCGGACCTCCGATCGATGCGAAGGCATGGTCCTCGGTGGCCACCTTGATCGCGTCGGCCTTCGCCGCCGCATCGTCGGTGGCACTGCCCGTGGCCTGGACGGGAACCAATTTGACCTTGCGACCCCAAAGTTCGTAGTGATCGTTGAAATACGTTACGTAGTTCTGGGCCTGGGCTACCTCCTGTGCCGGAGTATCGGTCACCCCACCGACGGCGTTGAGGGCCTTGGTCTGAGCGTTGACCTGGCCAACGTAGAAGGCGACATTGATGGTGTCACCCGTGACTCCGGGACTGGTGGTCCCACCGTTTCCACCGGTCATGGGGGCCACGCACGGCGGGGCATAAATGGTCGGCACCTTGATGCGCCCGGTCCGCGGGTCGCAGTTAGATCCGAAATTCACCGACTTACCCTCCGACTTTGCCCTCGCAGGGGTCATCGGTCCGGAACTGGCCGCCGTGGCGGCGTTGTGGGGCTTGTTGGACTTGCCTCCTGAGCCGGCCAACACGCCGGCCACCACCGCCGCCACCACGACTACCACCACGACGGGCAGGTAGCGGCGCCACGTACCTTGTCGCCTGGGAACCGTGGGCTCGGTCATGGGTTGCATGGATTGCTCCTTCGGTTGGATTGCGGAGGGTGGACAAGTTCAGGTGGTGATGGTGCGGTCGCAGCCCTCAATTTGGTCGAGCTCCCGACCGAGATATTGCCGTAGCACTGTTGCCCAGGTAGGAGGCCACCACGTGTGGGTCGTTGAGAACTCTGGTGACATCACCTCTCACCACCACACTGCCCAGGTCCAGAGCCAACATGCTGTCCGCCATGCCCACCAAGAGGTTCATGTCGTGCTCGATGACCACGAGAGACGCTTTTGTCTCATCTCGGATGCGGACCAGCAAAGGCCCGAGTGCTTCCGATTCTCGCTGGGCGATGCCCGACGAGGGCTCGTCGAACAGGACCACAGCGGGCCGGTGTCCGATCAGGCAGGCCAGGTCGACGATCCGACGGCTTCCGGTGGAAAGCTCATGGACAAACTTGTCCCGATAAGCACCCAGGCCCAAGAGCTCAATCAACTCCTCCACCCGCACTGTCACTTTGGCTTCGGAGCTCCTCACTGCTGGGAGGTTTAGCGCCGCGGCCACAGGATCGCGCACCTCGATGTGGCGCTCCAGGGAAACGGCGATGGTCTCGGCCACAGTAAGTGACGGAAACAGTCTGGCGTCTTGGAATGACCGTCCCAGACCCGATGCTGCGCGTCGATGGGCCGCACGAGCCGTGATGTCGACACCGGCCAGAGCGATTGTGCCGGCGTCAGCAGGCAGATAGCCCGAAATGACGTCGAAGAGTGTGGTCTTTCCTGCCCCGTTGGGGCCGATGATGCCAAGTATTTCCCCTTGGCCAAGCGAGAAAGTCACGTTCTGGAGAGCGGCGATACCGCCGAACCGCCTGGTCACGCCCGACACCTGGAGAATCGAAGGTTCCTCTCCCCGTGCCGCCATACTTGGTGAGGTGGGGACAGCCCCATTGGTCAGAGCCGGTGCGGGACTTGCGCCATTCGTCAGAACCGGTGCGGGGACAGCGCCATTGGTCAGAACCGGCCCCGTCGAGGCAACCGGGGCTTTGAGGAACACAGAGCGCAGCAGGTCGGGCCGGCTGAGTAACTCTTCGGCCGGACCTTGGAAGCGGATCTCACCCTTCTCCATGAAATAGGCAGTGTCAGACACCGAAAGGGCAATGTTTACCGACTGCTCAACCAGGATGATCGTGGAACCGGCGTCCCGCAGAGCCCGGACCATGGGAAGGAGTTGCTCGACGATGATCGGGGCTAATCCCAGGGAAAGCTCGTCGATCATCAAGAGGCGGGGCCTGGTCATGAACACCATCCCCAGCGCCAGCATCTGTTGTTGGCCCCCTGACAGGTTCCCGGCCGGCTCGGCCAGGCGGGAGGACAGCACGGGGAAAGATCCAAGAACAAATTCACGATCCGCCTCCGACCGGGCCCGATCGCCGTGGTGGAGCCATTCGGCCAGCTCGAAGTTCTCCGCAACCGTCAGGTTCGGGAAGACTCCGTGCCCACCGGGCAACTGGACCACTCCTCGAGCGGCTATCTCATGGGGAGGGGCGTAGGTCATGTCCCTGCCGTCGAAGACAACCGCGCCTCCCAAAGCCGGCACAAGGCCTGAAATAGCCTTGAGCAAAGTGGACTTGCCTGCTCCATTGGTGCCCAGAAGGGCGACAATCTCACCTTCGCCGATCTCCAAATTGATGCCGAAGAGGACCTGGACCCCTCCGTAGCCGACCTCCAAATCCTTGACCAGCAGCAGTTTGACCCGTCCTTCCCGTCGGGCCAGAAGCACCTCGGACTGGGCCGCCGCCGTCACCCAGACACGGCGGATGTCATCTTCTATGACCCCGCCCGAGGAGGCCAGGATGAGACCTCCGACAGTGAACACCGGCACCATCAACAAAAGGCCGAGACGTATTCCCCAATGATCGGCGATGGCCCCGATGACGGGAAGGAGGATGGCACCCGGAAGCACCCATAGCGCCCCCACGGAAAACCCCATGGAGCGAACCTTGGGTGGGATCGCCAGGGATAGCACCGAATAGATGCCAGGCGCCACCACTGCGATGATGGCGGAGACCACGACGTTCATGGCTATGGCCAGATCCAGGTTCGGAGTAACGGCAAACAGCGCAAAGGCGCCGGCCACCACGAAGGTAACCACGGCCAGAAATTTGAGAGCCAGTGCCGGATTGCGAGCCAAGTACCTGTTGGCCACCGGGATGCCAATCAGCAATCCGATTAGTGCCGCCGGTTCGGCGCCTGCCGCGATGTAGCCCCGGGCCCGGTCATCGAGGTGAAAAACATTCTTGTAGTAGAGCGAAGTGAGACTGATGAGTCCTATCACCGCCGAGGCCAGGAATGGCAATGAGTACCAGATACGGCGCAGGCTCTGGACCTGCCAAACAATGCGCCATGATTCCGAGAAAGAGGGAGGGACATCTTCGGTCTGTGCCGCCTCCTCGGACGCACCCATAGCCCGACGCTCGTGGATGCCCCTAACCGGCTCCTTGAGCCTGAAGCCCAGAATCACGATGACGGCAGTCGGAATTGCGAACACGATGAATGGCGTTCGCCACCCGAAGTAGAACCCGAGCAGTCCGGCTGTCAGCGGCCCGACCGCACCACCCACAGCCAAGGCTGCAGCATGGGCGCCGAATACCCTCGGCCGCACGGCGATGTCGTAGTAGTCGGTCAACAGCGAGCTATGAGTAGGGTCCGCAACCGCCTTGCCAATTCCCGATCCAGCCCGGGCAATTGCCAACACGACAAGGGTGGGGGCCAATCCGGTCAGCACCGAAAACAGCGCCCATGCCGTGGCCCCGGCCAGAGCCAGACGGGTCCGACGCCACCGGTCGGCGTAAAAGGCGATAGGCACCTGGAGGACCAGAGCCGCCACCGACACGACGGACACCAGCGTGAGTATCCCTTGGATGTTGAGGCCGAATGACTTCTGGATATCAGGTATCAGAACCCCAAAAGCCAACGCGTCCAGTTGTTCAACACCGTTCATCCCCATCAGGATGGCCAGCGGAAAAAGTGCCGCCCCTCCGCCTAGGGCAAAGGCAAAACGCCGGTGCCACCCCGAGCTCGGCTTCCACCCGCCTTGGCCCTGGGGCAGGGCAGCCAGGGAGTCCCTGACCGCCTGATCGGCGTCAAAGCTCTGGCTCACGACGACCCCTTGGGCTCGGACCGCATTGCTGGAGCGTGCCGGTAAGAGCTCACCCCACCGGCTCCGAGTCGATCTTCCCAATGATTTGGTGGTAGGCCCCGGGTCCAGACGATCCCAACTCAACACCTACTCCGGGCTCGGGCATCACCTCTCGCCGGGGATCGGCCGGGGGGCGGGCGGCGTCTGCCACCATGGAGGGCACCAACAGGCCACGGCGCTTGGCCACCTGGCGCAGCCCCCAGTCCCGACCGGCGTAGAGCAACGAACCAAGGCCGGCCGGAACGATCATCAGCACCAACAACAGCCCGGCGCCCGAGGCCAGGAACTCGAACTGGGTGGGAATGAAAAAGTCACTGCCTTTTACATAGAGGGCGCCGATTAGGGCGCCCGGTACCGAACCCAGACCGCCGATCACCACCATGGAGAAGGCCTTGAGGCTCTGCTCGGGCGCATATGGGTTGACCCCCAAGCTCTGTTGCTGGTGAACGAACAAACACCCGGCGTAGGCAGCCAGAAAGCCGGATATGGCAAAGGCGGCCAATTTTGTCCGAGTGGTGTTTACGGCGAACGCTTGGGCGCCCCGTTCGTTCTCGCGAATGGCAATCAGGACCCGACCGCTTCGGGTACGTCTGATACCCCTTACTGCCACGAGGGCCAGGGCCAGCCCCACCAGACTCAGGTAGTAGTAGGCGCCCTCACCTGCGATGTTGATGGCGCCGAACAGAGCGTGACGGGGTATCCGTCCCACCGGAAGCCACGAGAAGTAGCGGGGGTTGAGAAAATACGCCGAGGTGGCCAAGGCAAAGGCCAACGTGGCCACAGCCAGTTGAAGCCCCCTGACCCGAAGCGCAGGCAAACCGATAACCATGGCAGCCACGGCCCCGGCCAAGCCGGCTATGAGCAGGGCCAGGGAGAGATCCCAGCCCTTGGTCACTGTCACCCAGCCGCCCACTGCGGCCCCAATGCCCACGAAGGCCATCTGACCCAGGCTGACCTGGCCTGCCCATCCGGTCAGCACCACCAGGGAGAGACCGATAATGGCAAAAATGACGATGGCCGATGCCAAATTGATGTTGCTGACCGAAAGCCATTTCGGCAGCGCAACCAAGATGCCGAGCAGGGCCAAGGCCAATCCCCAGCGAACTGCCCTTACCTCAGGGAGGTGCCGGAGCTCCAAGGGGACAGGCCGGACATCCCCGGTGGCGTGCCAACTGGAGGCATCAGTGCTATCGATCCGGGCTGTTGAGCGCCTCCAGTACCCGGTCACCAGGGCGACCATGATGATGGCGAAGATGATGGGGTCGACGTAGGCGGCCTGGCCCGAGTGGTAAAGAACGGCAGTCTCAATCACGCCAATTCCTATCGACGCGGCGGCAATGACCGGGAAGTTCTCCATCCGCCCCACGACACAGGCGGCCAGGGCCCGCAATAGGACCGCCGGCCCGAGGACGGTACCGATGGGCAGGCCTACGATCCCGGCCCTCAGGAACAGGCCAACGGTGGACATCACCGTGGCCATCATCCAAACCAGGGTCCCCAGGCGCTTGACCGGGATTCCGAGAAGGAAGGCCCGGTCCGCGCTTTGGGCGCTTCCCCGGATGGCCACGCCCACTCGGGTCTTCTTGAGGAACAGCCCGAGGGCCACGAAGACCAACGGCACGACAACCAGGGCGATGATCTCATTGCCGTGGAAGATGACGCCCGACACGGAAAAGGAGGCATTGAAAGGCGATGGGAACTGGGCGGTGAGACCGGCGCCGAACATCCTGGGAACGATTAGTCCGAGTGCAGCCAGCACCTGGGACAGGCCAATGGTGGCCACCGTGAGGATGAGGCGGGGAGCCTTGAAGAAGCGACGGATGATGGTCATCTCCACCACGGCGCCGAGAACCAGGGCGGCCACCACTCCAGTGGCCATGGCCAGGAAGTAGTTGATCCCCGTGGAGGTGATCAGTAGCACGGCGATGGAAGTGGGAACGGCGCCCAGGTCGCCTTGGGCAAAGTTGACAATTCGATTGGCACGGTAAATCAGGGCGATGCCCAGAGCGATGAGCGAGGTGAGGCCGCCCAGGATTGCTCCTTGAAGAATCACTCCCCTGGGTACCGGCCACACCAGATGCACGAGGATCAAAAAGGCAATGATCGAGCCCACCCACAGAGCGGGGGCCCGGGCCCGATCCCAACCCCAACGCATGATCAGCCGGTCTTCACGGTCGGCACATCAAGAATCCAGGGGTCCTTCGCGGTTCGACTCCCCCTCTGTCACGAGCGAACCGACGATGAGATCGGCGATGAACGGATTGAAGTACCGAACCGGCGGCCTGTCAAGCATCAGGGCCTCCGAGGCGAAAAAGCTCGGTGCCCCCTAATAGTTAGATACTCTAACGGTCATGAGGACTTCCCAAGTCCAAGGTATGGGCCGGGTGGCCGCCCGCCTTGCCCGCCAGGCCGAACTCGGTCTGGCCACCGTTGAACTGTCCCTGGCCCAGTACAGGATCCTGATCTTCCTGTCCGACGGGTCCACCGTAGCCTCGGCCCTCGCCGATCGACTGGCCG
>JBOGIG010000066.1:0-60966 GCA_050742455.1 Acidimicrobiales bacterium | reverse complement strand
GGTCCGGCGGCCCCGGCACCGAGGGACGTGGCCTCTTGGGACTGGACCACCAGCCGGTTGCGGGGGTGATGTGATGACCCGGTGCGGAGATATTGCCCACCTTCTCCCCAAGGTGTTGGACAACGATCCCCACGCCGACTCTGCGGCGGTGGCCCACGTGTCGACGTGCCTACGCTGTCAGGCAGAGTTGGCTCGATACCGGCGCCTGATGCGCCTGCTCCACCAGATGCGCGAGATGGCCCCTCCGCCCCCGCCTGGTCTAGTCAGCGAGTTGATGGCCGGCCTGGAGACCGCGGCACGGCGGGGGGTCGTCACCTCGGCCCTAACCGGGCGAAGGACCGGCGTTCTTGCCGCCACCGGCCTGGTCGGGGCGTCGGTCCTTTGGATGATGGTGTCGATGCGGCGGTCAGGCCATGGAGCGATATTGGCAAGGTTCGGGGGGGGTGGCCTGGGAAGGGGCCGATTCGTGGTGCTATCCTCGACTGTCAGCCCCCAAGGGCAGTAGCTCAACTGGTAGAGCACCGGTCTCCAAAACCGGCGGTTGGGGGTTCAAGTCCCTCCTGCCCTGCTCGCTCGCCAATTCGCAATCCGAGGAAACCGTGAATCGTCAAACCAAGCGCTTGATGCAGCGCCAAGGCCAGGTAGAGACAGACGGGTCGCCCGCGCCCCGATCCGCGCCCACCCGCACCGCTCCCCGTCCGCCCTCTCAGCGCACGTCGCCGACCCAATTCCTGCGAGAGGTCAGAGGTGAGCTGCGCAAAGTGGCGTGGCCCAACCGGTCCGAGGTCGCCAACTACTCAACGGTGGTGTTCATTACCTTGGTCCTACTGGTCTCGTTCATTTTTGTACTCAATTTTGGCTTTGCCAAAGCAGTTGTGTACCTATTCCAAAAATGAGCGATAACCCCGAGACTGACTTGATGAACCCAGAATCCGGCGACGATGGTCTCCCGGACGGTGCTATCGATCAGGGCGCGGTCCAACACGACGGCGCCATCGATGCCGACCTAGGCGGAGCGTCTCCTGAAGCCGACGAGGTGGACGAGCCGGAGGTTGCCGGGGTCGACGAATTGCTGGACGGCGGCGGCATCGACGGCGAAGTCGAGCCGGGGGAGAGCCCATACGACCGACCGGGCGCCTGGTACGTGGTCCACACCTACGCTGGTTACGAGAACAAGGTCAAGTCCAATCTGGAGAGCCGGATCAACTCCATGAACATGGAGGATCGGATCTTCGAGGTCATCATCCCCATGGAGGACGTGGTCGAGTTCAAGGGAGGAAAGAAGGTGGTGGTGAGCCGGAAGGTATTTCCTGGCTACCTTCTCATCCGCTGCGACATCGACGACGAGTCCTGGTCGATGGTGCGCAACACGCCTGGCGTCACCGGATTCGTTGGTCCCGGCACCAAGCCCACTCCCCTGTCGCGCCGGGAGGTCGAATCGATCCTGCAGGTCAAGGTGGAAGGGGCCGAAGGAACCAAGAAGTCCCGACCCCGCCTGGAGCATGAGGTGGGTGAGACGGTCCGGGTCAAGGAAGGCCCGTTTGCCGACTTCTCGGGCCAGATCGCCGAGATCAACGTTGATCAGCTCAAGCTCAAGGTCCTGGTCAATATTTTCGGCCGGGAGACACCGGTCGAACTGGAGTTCAGTCAGGTAGCAAAGCTCTGAGCCGTTGCTCCGGCGATACCAGTGGTGACCGGAGTCAGGCTCGAACCGTTCCAGAAAGGCAAGCCCTCAAGTGGCAAAGAGACGCGTAAGCGCAATTGTAAAGATCCAGCTCCCAGCGGGGCAGGCTACGCCGGCGCCGCCGGTGGGTACTGCGCTCGGCCCCCATGGGGTCCAAACAATGGAGTTCTGCAAGCAGTACAACGCAGCCACCGAGAACCAGCGTGGCACCGTGATACCGGTGGAGATAACCATCTTCGAAGACCGGACCTTCTCATTCATCCTCAAGACCCCGCCGACGCCCGTGCTGTTGCGCCAAGCTGCGGGGCTGGAAAAGGGAGCCGCCGTAACGGGGCGAGAAGAGGTGGGAACGATCACGGATTCTCAGCTGAGCGAGATTGCTCGAACCAAGATGCCGGATCTCAATGCCAACGACCTGGATGCAGCCAAGTTGCAGGTGGCCGGTACGGCCCGCTCCATGGGGATTGCTGTTTCGGGATGAAGTTCAGCTCAGATCCAGACTGACCACACCAACCGATTGACCACAGTTGCAGGCACTGGCCGGGATTACCTCGCTCGGACGCTCCTGTAACTTCCGCAGTTCGACCGTGCAGGCCAACCGGATCAACCAAGCAGATCAACATCCGGATCAACCAAGAGGCCGGATCAACCAAGAGGCCGGATCAACCAAGAGGGAGGCCAAAGTGCCGAAGGGAAAGAAGATGTTGGACGCCGAAAGGCGCTATGACCGCGTTGCGCTGCATGCGCTGTCCGAAGCGGTCGACCTGGTTAAGAGCCTGGCCCATGCCAAGTTCGACGAGACGGTCGAACTGGCCGTCAGGTTGGGTGTGGACCCCCGCAAGGCCGATCAGATCGTTCGCGGCACGGTGTCGCTTCCGGCCGGAACGGGAAAGACCGTTCGCGTGGCCGTCTTCGCTGCCGGGGAAGCCGCCAACGAGGCCAAGGCAGCAGGAGCCGATGTTGTCGGATCAGACGACCTGGTGGCGCGGGTCGAAGGAGGCTTTCTGGATTTCGATCTGGCTATTGCCACGCCTGACCTGATGGGCCAGGTGGGCAAGCTGGGTCGGGTGCTCGGTCCCCGGGGCCTGATGCCCAACCCCAAGACCGGAACGGTGACTACCGACGTGGGACGGGCTGTGGGTGAGTTCAAGGGGGGTCGGGTGGAATACCGTACCGACAGGGTGGGCAACGTTCACGTACCCGTGGGCAAGGTCTCCTTCGAGAAGGACAACATCTTGGGCAACGCCCGAGCTGTGCTTGAGGAACTGGCCCGGGTCAAGCCGGCTTCGACGAAGGGGCGCTACGTGCGCTCGGTGACCCTTTCTTCCACCATGGGTCCCGGAATCAAGGTCGACCCATCGCGCACCAGGGCTGTCGACGACAGCCCTGTTCCTGCCTGACTGCCCGACCCTCTGACCGCCTGACTGGCCTCAGGGCGACGGAGACCTGTACAGTACCGGGACCAATCTGTTCAATCTCGCCACAGACATTCGGTCCATCGTTTAGATGGCCAAGGGGCCTTCGGGCTCGCCGGACGAGGCGGACTTCTCTGGGCTGCCGGAGCGTTCGGTTTCGTGTTCCAAACGAGAAAACGCCCCAACAGTGTTCGAGGAAGTGACGATGGACAATCCCAGACCAGGGAAAGTGGCAGTGGTGGAGGAGGTGCGCCAGCGCCTGACCGACGCCCAAGCAGCAATCCTGACCGAGTACCGGGGACTGACCGTGGACGAGATGGCCACCCTGCGTCGATCGCTGCGTGCCGCGGGGGGCGAGTACAAGGTGTACAAGAACACTCTCGTACGACTCGCCGCCCGGGACTTGGGTCTGGAAGACCTGATCGCCATGCTGGAAGGACCTACCGCCATTGCGTTCGTGGGCGGCGACGCAGTCGACGTGGCCAAGGCCCTATCGGAGTTCTCCCGGAGCCATCCGCACCTGGTGATGAAGGGTGGGCTGCTGGGCCAGAGGGTCATTTCGGCCACCGACACGGCCGATTTGGCCAAGCTCGATTCGCGCGACGTCCTGCTGGCCCGCTTTGCCGGTGGTCTGGCGGCTCCCCTTTCCCGTATGGCCGGCCTGCTGGCTGCCCTTCCCACTCAGATGGCCTACGGTCTCAAGGCGCTCATCGATCTTCGGTCGGCGGCCGAGCCAACTGCGGCCGAGCCAACTGCGGCCGAGCCAACTGCCGCCGAGCCAACTGCCGCCGAGCCAACTGCCGGGGAGGCAACCGCGACGGAACCGGAGCCCGACGGTGGCACCGAGACCTGACATTGCCACATCGAATTCGTAAACCATCGAAGCAACCCTGAACTACAAGGAGCAACAAAATGGCAACAAAGGAAGAGATACTCGACGGCATTGCCGCCATGACCGTGTTGGAATTGAGCGAGCTGCTCAAGGAATTCGAGGAGAAATTCGGTGTGACCGCCGCCGCTCCGGCTGCGGCTGCGGCTGCCGCTCCGGCGGCCGGAGGTGGTGACGCCCCGGTCGAGGAGAAGGACGAATTCGACGTCATCCTCACTGCCGCCGGGGACAAGAAGATCCAGGTGATCAAAGAGGTTCGTACCCTCACCAGCCTCGGCCTCAAGGAAGCCAAGGACCTGGTCGACGGCGCGCCCAAGCCGGTATTGGAGCGGGCCTCCAAGGAGGACGCCGAAAAAGCCAAGGCTGCCCTCGAGGCGGCCGGAGCCAGCGTCGAGGTCAAGTAGTCGAGAGGATGGTCGGCCGGTTCCCCTTTGGCCCGTCGGAACTAACCAAAAATTCCTAGCCGCCAATCCTTGACCGGGCGCGTCAATCGTCTTAGCCTGACCGGTGGCCCCTCTCGGGTCTGTTCCGTGCCGGGCGGGGTTGTGCTTTTGTCCTGACGCGCCTAAGATAACGGGTTGCCGTGGTCGTCCCTCACCTGCTCTTTGGATTCAAGCCTGTGACGGTACGCGCCCCGGTCCCAGTTGCCCCGGCCATCCGGCCGATCACCACCGTCAGCGAGGAGTAGCCTTGCCTTCCCGTTCCCTCAGCCCGGAACGCTTTTCCTTCGCCAATCTGGACGAGGTCCTGCCACTGCCGGACCTTGTTTCCATTCAGCGAGACTCGTTCGACTGGTTCCTCAACCATGGCTTGGCCGATACGTTCAGGGACCTCAGTCCCATCGAGGACTTCACCGGGCAGCTTCGCCTGGAATTGGAGTTCGACCCCACCGATCCCGATCTGCGTCCGGCGCCCAAGTTCTCCATGGAGGAGTGCAAGGAAAAGGACATGACCTACGCGGCCCCCATTTTTGTGAGGGCCAGGTTCATGAACGCCAGCACCGGTGAGATCAAGGAGCAGACCGTCTTTATGGGTGACTTCCCCATGATGACGGACAAGGGCACGTTCATCGTCAACGGCACCGAGCGGGTAGTGGTTTCCCAGTTGGTGCGCTCACCGGGGGTCATTTTCCAGCCCGGGCGCGACGCCAAGACCATCGTCACCGGAACCATTCACCCCTATCGGGGCGAATGGATCGAGTTCGACGTGGAGGCCAAGCCGGGCAAGGACATCACCGCCGGCACGCGCGTGGCCCGCAAGCGGCGCCTGAGCCTGTTCGTCCTACTAAGGGCGCTTGGCTACGAGGATGAGACCTTCCTCAACCGGTTCGTGCGGCATTTTGACTTTCTCGAAGGACAGTGGGAAAAGGAGAAGGACACGGCGCCGTCTCGGGAGGAATCTCTCCTGGAGATATACAAGCGGGCCCGTCCGGGAGAGCCTCCGTCGGTGGAGGTGGCTCGGGTTTATTTTGAGAATGCCTTCTTCAATCCCAAGCGTTATGACCTCACTCGGGTCGGGCGTTACAAGCTGAACCGCAAGCTGGGCCCCGAGATCGAACGCTGCGAGGCCGAGTTCGGGATCGAATTGGAACGTCCCGACCCGACTCAGGGCGTTCTCAGCCCGGCCGAGATGCTGGCCGCGTCGAGCTACATGCTCCACCTGGCCAACGGGGAGTCGGGCTATCGGCTCGACGATCAGGATCACTTTGCCAACCGACGCATTCGCAGCGTGGGTGAGCTGATCCAGAACCAGGTGAGGGTGGGACTGTCACGCATGGAGAGGGTGGTGCGCGAGCGTATGACCACCCAGGACGTCGAAGCCATTACTCCCCAGACCTTGATCAATATCCGTCCGGTGGTGGCCGCGGTCAAGGAATTCTTCGGCACCAGTCAGTCGAGTCAGTTCATGGACCAGCACAACCCGCTGTCGGGTCTGGCCCACAAGCGGCGCCTGTCCGCCCTGGGCCCAGGCGGGTTGTCGCGCGAACGTGCCGGGTTCGAGGTCCGAGACGTGCATACGTCCCACTACGGGCGCATGTGCCCGATCGAGACACCCGAAGGTCCCAACATCGGCCTGATCGGAGCCCTTGCCACTTACGCCCGTGTCAACGAATACGGCTTCATCGAGACCCCCTACCGCAAGGTGTCCGATGGGCGCGTCACCGATGAGATTGTCTATCTGGCCGCCGACGAGGAGGAAGAGCACGTCATAGCCCAGGCCAATGCCGCTCTGCACGACGATGGACGCTTCTCGACCGACCGGGTACTAGTTCGCCGCGGGCCCCAAGGGGCTGGCGTGAGAGTGGGGGCAACCTCGACCTCCTACGGCTCGACCAGCGAGATCGATTACGTGCCGCCGGCCGAGGTGGACCTGATGGACGTGTCGCCCAAGCAGATCGTCTCGGTGGCGACAGCTCTGATCCCATTCATCGAGCACGATGATGCCAACCGTGCCCTCATGGGGGCCAACATGCAGAAGCAGGCCGTGCCGCTGCTCGCACCTGAGGCCCCGTTTATCGGTACCGGGGTGGAGGCTCGGGCGGCGCGCGATGCCGGAGATGTCATCCTGGCCCAGGGCCGTGGCACGGTCACGGAAGTCACCGGCGACCACATCGTCGTCGAGTACGAAGCGGATCAGAAGGACCGCTACGGCGCCACCCTGAGTCGCAGCGTCTACCGGCTGGCCAAGTTCCGCCGTTCCAATCAGAACACCTGCATCAATCAGAAGCTGTTGGTGAGCGAAGGCGAAAAGGTGGTCTCCGGCGACGTCATGGCCGACGGCCCCTCGACCCACAATGGAGAGTTGGCGCTCGGCAAGAACCTGCTCGTGGCGTTCATGCCATGGGAGGGATACAACTACGAGGACGCAATCATCCTGTCGGAGCGCCTGGTGCGTGACGACGTGCTGACCTCGATCCACATCGAAGAGCACGAGGTGGATGCCCGGGACACCAAGCTCGGGCCCGAGGAGATCACCCGGGACATCCCGAATCTTTCCGAGGAGATCCTGGCCGACCTCGACGACCGGGGAATCATCCGGGTCGGGGCCGAGGTGGACGGTGGCGATGTCCTGGTTGGCAAGGTGACACCCAAAGGTGAAACCGAGCTGACCCCCGAGGAGCGACTGCTGCGAGCCATCTTCGGCGAGAAGGCCCGAGAGGTGCGCGACACATCCCTCAAGGTTCCCCACGGCGAGTCGGGCAAGGTTATCGATGTCCGGGTCTTTTCCCGTGAGGACTCCCATGAGCTTCCGCCCGGGGTCAACGAGCTGGTCAGGGTGTACGTGGCCCAAAAGCGCAAGATCTCCGAAGGCGACAAGCTCGCCGGACGTCACGGCAACAAGGGCGTTATCTCCAAGATCCTGCCGGTGGAGGACATGCCGTACATGGCCGATGGTACGCCAGTGGACATCATCTTGAACCCGCTGGGTGTTCCGAGCCGCATGAACGTGGGACAAGTGCTGGAGAGCCACCTTGGATACGCAGCCCGATGGGGCTGGGCCGGCTGCCCCACCGCGGTGGAGCCCGTTAGGGGCACCGAAACCAAGACCCGGCCCCGAACGGTGCCGGCCACATGGATCGCCACCCCCTCCTTCGACGGGGCCCATTGGGACGAAGCGACTGACGCCGGACGCCACCCGACCATGACCAAGTTGTTCGAGACCCTCGTGCCCGAGTCCCGCGACGGGCAGCGCATGATGGGTACCGACGGCAAGGTGACGCTGTACAACGGGCGCACCGGCGAGGCCTATGACAATCCCATAAGCGTCGGCTATATGTACATCCTGAAGCTGGCCCACTTGGTCGACGACAAGATCCATGCCCGTTCCACCGGTCCGTACTCGATGATCACCCAGCAGCCCCTCGGCGGCAAGGCCCAGTTCGGTGGCCAGCGCTTCGGTGAGATGGAAGTTTGGGCTCTCGAAGCTTACGGGGCGGCCTATGCCCTCCAAGAGCTCCTAACCATCAAGTCCGACGACGTTCTGGGCCGGGTCAAGGTCTATGAGGCCATCGTCAAGGGGGAGAATATCCCCGAGCCCGGCATTCCCGAGAGCTTCAAGGTTCTCATCAAAGAGATGCAGTCCCTGTGTCTCAACGTCGAGGTCCTTTCGACCACGGGCGAGGAGATCGAGATGCGGGAGCTGGACGAGGACGTGTTCCGCACTGCCGAGGAACTGGGCATCGACATCACCCGGCCCGAGCGGGGGTCCGACGAAGAGGACGCCCGCCGTGCCGCCGAGAGGAGCTTTTGAGTGCTTGATGTGAACAACTTCGATCAGCTCCGGATCGGTCTGGCGACAGCCGACAGCATCCGGACCTGGTCCAACGGCGAGGTCAAGAAGCCCGAGACCATCAACTACCGTACGCTGCGGCCGGAAAAGGACGGTCTTTTCTGCGAGAAGATTTTCGGGCCGCAAAAGGACTGGGAGTGTTACTGCGGCAAGTACAAGCGAGTGCGCTTCCGGGGCATCATCTGCGAGCGCTGCGGGGTCGAGGTGACACGTTCCAAGGTCCGGCGCGAGCGCATGGGCCACATCGAGCTGGCTGCTCCTGTGGTGCACATCTGGTACCTGCGAGGCACCCGCAGCTGGCTGGCCTATCTGTTGATGGGAACAGCCGCCAGGGAGGAGCTCAAGGCCAAGCAGCTGGAAAAGGTCATCTACTTTGCCGCCAACCTTGTCACCTGGGTCGACGAGGAGCGGCGCCACAACGAGCTGGCCGGACTGGAGTCCGAGATGCTCGAGGAACTGACCGAGATCGAGCGGGCACGCGATCTGGACCTGGACCGACGCTTCAAGGCCCTCGAGGAGGAAGTGGCTGCCTTGGAGTCATCGGGGGCCAAGGACTCCGAGATCAAAGCGGCCCAGCGGGCCGCCGACAAGGAGATCGGCTTTGCCCGAGAGCGGGCCCAGGCCGAATTGGACCTGGCCCGACGCGCCTTTGACGAGCTTTCCGGTTTGTTCGCCCGCAAGATAATCGAGGACGAGGCTCTTTGGCGGGAGATGACCGACCGCTACGGGGATTACTTCGAAGGCGGGATGGGCGCCGAGGCCATCGCCAAGTTGATCGATCGGATCGATTTTGACGACGAGGAAATCAAGCTGCGGGAGGGCATCGAGGCATCTGACGGGCGCCGCCCGCTGTCGGCTCAACGCAAGCAAAAGGCCATCAAGCGCCTGAAGATAGTTTCGGCCTTCAACCGCCGGGACGAGCACGGCCGCAGGGTCAATGACCCGCGGGCCATGATCCTCGATGCCGTGCCTGTCATTCCTCCCGACTTGCGTCCCATGGTGCAGCTCGACGGTGGCCGCTTTGCCACTTCGGACCTCAACGATCTCTACCGCCGGGTCATCAACCGCAACAATCGCCTGAAAAGACTGCTCGATCTGGGTGCTCCTGAGATCATCGTCAACAACGAGAAGCGAATGCTCCAAGAAGCAGTTGACGCCCTCTTCGACAACGGCCGGCGCGGCCGGCCGGTTACCGGTCCGGGCAACCGTCCCCTCAAGAGCCTGTCCGACATGCTGAAGGGCAAGCAGGGACGGTTCCGCCAGAACCTGTTGGGTAAGCGGGTCGATTACTCGGGCCGCTCCGTTATCGTGGTGGGCCCCACGCTGAAACTCCACCAGTGTGGCCTGCCCAAGCAGATGGCCCTGGAGCTGTTCAAGCCCTTCGTGATGAAGCGGTTGGTCGACACCGAGCTGTCCCAGAACATCAAGTCGGCAAAGCGAATGGTGGAGAGGCGCCGGCCCCAGGTGTGGGACGTGCTCGAAGACGTTATCGCAGAGCATCCGGTGCTCTTGAACCGGGCCCCCACCCTGCACCGTCTGGGTATCCAGGCCTTCGAGCCGGTGTTGGTCGAGGGCAAGGCCATCCAGATCCACCCACTGGTGTGCGCGGCGTTCAACGCCGACTTCGACGGCGACCAGATGGCTGTTCACCTGCCCCTATCGACCGAGGCCGAGGCCGAGGCTCGCGTGTTGATGCTGTCGGCCAACAACATCCTTTCTCCCGCCACCGGTCGACCGGTCACGGTTCCCACCCACGACATGGTGTTTGGGTGCTACTACCTGACTTTGGTGGTGGACGGGGCCAAAGGGGAGGGAGGGGTCTTTCGCCACCTCTACGAAGTGGAACAGGCTTATGAGTCAAAGGACCTCGATCTGCACGCCAAGATTGCCTATCGGGGCTTCGGCGACGAGATCGAGACCACAGCCGGTCGACTCTTTTTCAACGCCGCCCTGCCCGAGACGTTCGGCTATGTCAATGAGCTGGTGAGCCGGCGCTCGGTCTCCATTGGCTCCATCGTGGAGGAGATCGCGGCTGGCTACAACAAGGCGGAAGTGGCCGAGAGCCTGGACCGTATCAAGGACCTGGGCTTCCGTTTTGCCTCCCAATCGGGGCTGACCATTTCTATCGACGACGTCAAGACGCCCCCGGAAAAGGCCGCCATCCTGGACCGCTACGAAAAAGAGGCGGAGAAGGCCGAGAGCCAGTTCAAGCGGGGCATCATCACCGACGACGAACGCCGCCAGAAGGAAATCGAGATCTGGACCTCGGCCAACTCCGAGGTTGGTCGGGCCATGGAGGCGAGCCTATCCACCATGGCCTTCAACCCATTGGACATGATGGTCGACTCCGGTGCCCGAGGGAACTCCCAGCAGGTGCGCCAGATCGCCGGAATGAAGGGATTGGTATCCAATCCCCGGGGCGAGATGATTCCTCGGCCCATCAAGTCCTCCTTCCGGGAGGGCCTCAGCGTGTTGGAGTACTTCATCTCCACCCACGGCGCCCGCAAGGGACTGGCCGACACGGCCCTGCGTACGGCCGACTCGGGATACCTGACCCGCAGGCTGGTGGACGTGGCCCAGGAACTCATCATTCGCGAGGACGACTGTGGTTCGACCCGGGGCATATGGATCGAAGAGATCGTGCCTGACGAGGCGGGCAAGCGCAGCTACCTGGAGACCCGCCTGTTCGGTCGGATGCTTGCCGAGCCGGTCAAGCTGACCGACGGGACCAAGTACGACGCCGGCGTAGTGCTCACCGACACCGAAATAACGGCCATCCGTGACGATTCGGGCACCGACCGTGTCCGGGCCCGTTCGGTCCTCACCTGCGAGGCCAAGCAGGGCGTGTGCGTAGCCTGTTACGGCCTGTCGCTGGCCACGGGCAACTTCATCGAGCAGGGCGAGGCGGTGGGCGTCATAGCCGCCCAGTCCATCGGCGAGCCCGGGACCCAGCTCACGATGCGCACATTCCACACCGGGGGTATCGCCGGCGAGGACATCACCCACGGTTTGCCCCGGGTGGTCGAGCTGTTCGAGGCCCGCACTCCCAAGGGGGCGGCCGTGCTGGCCCGTACCTCGGGTGTCGTGCGCATCGTCGACGAGGAGAGCGGTCGCCATATCACCGTGGTGAGTGATGACGGCAGCGAGGACGCTTACGCCGTGTCGCCCCGTGTTCACCTCAAGGCCACCGACGGTGCCGAGGTCTTGGCCGGGGATCCCCTGGTCGAGGGCCCCAAGGACCCCAAGGAGCTTCTCGAGATCAAGGGAACCCGAGAGACTCAGCAGTACCTGGTCGAAGAAGTGCAGAAGGTGTACCGGGACCAGGGAGTGTCAATCCACGACAAGCACATAGAGCTCATCGTGCGCCAGATGCTGCGCCGGGTGTCGGTGGCCGATCCGGGAGATTCGACATTCCTGCCCGGGGAACGGGTGGACAGCCGCATTTATGCCGAGGTGAACAGGGAGTTGGTCACTTCAGGCCAGCGGCCAGCCGAGGGCCGTCCCGAGTTGATGGGGATCACCAAGGCTTCTTTGGCCACCGAGTCATGGCTGTCTGCGGCGTCCTTCCAGGAGACAACCAGGGTGCTGACCGAGGCCGCCATCGAGGGCAAGTCGGATCAGCTGTTCGGCCTGAAGGAGAACATCATAATCGGCAAGCTGATCCCAGCTGGGACGGGTATGGCCCGCTACCGCGATGTGGTCATGGACGCCCCCGAGGCCAAGCACATGACGTTCTGGTCGTCCGAGACCGAAGGTGAGACGGAGGACCTGGCAGCCTGGCTCAGGGACTCGGGTCCGTCGGGATCGACGGCCGGTTTCGGGCTCAGTGACGAACAAATGGCGGCCGACTGGCTGGCCCAGTCGGGCTCCCACCGCGGCGAGGGTGATTCCGACGGAGCAGATCCCTCTATTGCCGACCCGGCATCGGAGGACTCCGCCTGAGCGGGTTGCCGGAGACAGGCATCTCGCCCTAATATATGAAGCTGGCGTGATGCGCTCCGCGACGCGCCAGAGGGACATGGATCTCAAACCATGCGTCACGAAGCACCACTGCTCGACAGGCGGTAGTGCTCACATGTTGTCCGGATCAAATCAGCGAGAGGTCACGTGCCCACGATCGCCCAACTCGTCCGCAAGGGACGGGAATCAAATCAAACCAAGACCAAGACGCCTGCTCTCCGGGGCGCACCCCAGCGGCGCGGCGTCTGCACGAGGGTGTATACCACTACGCCCAAGAAGCCCAATTCGGCGCTCCGCAAGGTGGCCCGCGTCCGGCTGACCAGTGGAGTCGAGATAACCGCATACATCCCAGGGGTGGGCCACAACCTGCAGGAGCACTCCATCGTGTTGGTGAGGGGCGGGCGGGTCAAGGATCTGCCGGGAGTGCGCTACAAGATCGTGCGGGGAACCCTGGACACTTCTGGCGTCAGGGACCGCAAGCAGGCCCGTAGTCGCTACGGGGCCAAGAGGGAGGCCTGAGCACATGCCCCGCAAGGGACCCGCACCGCGTCGGGAGTTGACTCCTGACCCGGTCTACCATTCGGTCCAGGTCACCCAGCTGGTGAACAAGGTATTGACGCGAGGCAAGCGGACGTTGGCCGAGAGGATTGTCTATGACGCCCTCTCCGACGTGGCTGACAAGACGGGCACCGAACCGGTGGCCACCCTCAAGCGGGCCATGGAGAACACCAAGCCCCAACTGGAGGTGCGAAGCCGCCGGGTGGGTGGGGCCACCTACCAGGTCCCCGTGGATGTTCGCCCTCGGCGGGCCACCACTCTTTCCATCCGCTGGCTGGTGTCCTACTCACGCCAGCGCCGGGAAAAGACCATGGCCGAACGCCTGGCCAATGAACTGATGGACGCCTCCAACAACGTGGGGGCGGCGGTCAAGCGCCGGGAGGATCTGCACAAGATGGCTGAGTCCAACAAGGCTTTTGCCCATTACCGCTGGTAGATCAGACCCCAACCACAAATTGGGGTGAAGGGTCGATAGAGGCGGTGGCCCACCGGGCCGAACAAGGGCAACGACGGGCCGAGGAATTGAAGGTCCCGCCGGCAGAGAGGTTTTGGCCGGGATCCGAGCGTGTGACGTCCCGACCCCATAACGAATCCCCACCCCATAACGAAGAACAAAGAGCGAATTGAAAAGCGATGGCTGAAGCGATCACCAACAAGAGAGAATACTCCCTGGCTCGGACCCGCAACATCGGGATCATGGCCCATATCGACGCGGGCAAGACCACCACGACCGAGCGGATCCTGTACTACACGGGCAAGAACTACAAAATCGGGGAGGTGCACGAGGGGGGAGCCACGATGGACTGGATGATCCAGGAGCAAGAACGAGGTATCACCATCACCTCGGCGGCCACCACGTGCAATTGGAAGGACACCTGGATCAACATCATCGACACCCCGGGGCACGTCGACTTTACCGTGGAAGTGGAACGGTCCCTTCGAGTCCTGGACGGCGCTGTGGCTGTCTTCGATGCCGTAGCCGGAGTCGAACCTCAGACCGAGACCGTCTGGCGCCAGGCCAACAAGTACGGCGTGCCCCGGATCTGCTTCATCAACAAGATGGACCGCATCGGTGCGGACTTCGACAATGCCGTAGCCATGATCAGGGACCGGCTCGACGCCAGGCCCGCCGTTATTCAGATCCCCATCGGGGCCGAGGGTCACTACAGGGGACTGGTCGATCTGCTGGGCCAAGCCGCCCTGGTGTGGGAAGAGGGGATGGGGGAAAGCTGGTCCATCGAGGAAGTGCCGGCCGACCTGGTCGAAGCCACCGAGGCCGCCCGTCACGAACTCATAGACGTGCTGTCCAACTTCGACGACAACGTGATGGAAAAATACGTATCCGACGAGGAGATTACTGCCGAGGACCTCAGGGTGGCCTTGCGAAGCGCCACCCTTTCCAATGACGTGGTGCCCGTGCTGTGCGGGTCGGCGTTCAAGAACAAGGGTGTCCAGCCCATGCTCGACGCCGTAGTCGACTTCCTCCCCAGTCCCTTGGACATTCCCCCCACCAAGGGCATGGATCTCAAGGGCATCGAGGAGCTGGAGCGCCCGGCCGACGATTCCGCCCCGTTCTCGGCCCTGGCATTCAAGATCATGAGCGACCCCTACGTGGGCAAGCTCACCTATTTCCGGGTGTACTCGGGTCATCTGGATAAGGGCTCCACCGTCCTTAACTCCACCAAGGACCGCAAGGAACGGGTGGGCCGTATCCTCCAGATGCACGCCAATCACCGGGAGGACAAAGAAGCCATCTTTGCCGGGGACATCGTGGCCGCCGTGGGGCTGAAGAACACCACTACCGGGGATACCCTGTGCGCCCTGGACAGCCCCATAGTGCTCGAATCCCTGGAGTTCCCAGAGCCGGTCATCCACGTGGCGGTCGAGCCCAAGACCAAGGCCGACCAGGACAAGCTGGGCAAGGCTCTTTATGCACTTTCCGAGGAGGACCCGACCTTTCAGGTTCACACCGATGACGAAACGGGCCAGACGGTCATCTCTGGGATGGGCGAACTACACCTGGAAGTACTTGTGGACCGCATGCTGCGTGAGTTCAGCGTCGACGCCAACGTGGGCAAGCCGCAGGTGGCCTACCGGGAGACCATCAAGTCGGCCGTGACCAAGATCGAGGAGAAGTACATTCGCCAGACCGGTGGTCGGGGCCAGTACGGCCACGTGGTCATCTCTCTGGAGCCCACCGGCCCGGGCGGGGGCTACGAGTTCGTGGACAAGATCACCGGCGGTGTCATTCCCAAGGAATACATCCCCTCGGTCGACGCTGGGATCCAAGAGGCCCTCACCTCGGGGGTACTGGCCGGCTACCCCATGGTCGACGTTCGGGTGACCCTCACCTACGGTACTTACCACGACGTGGACTCTTCGGAGATCGCCTTCAAGATAGCCGGCTCCTTGGCGGTCAAGAAGGCCGCCAGGGCGGCCAACCCCATCTTGTTGGAGCCCATCATGTCGGTGGAAGTGGTCACGCCCGAGGACTACATGGGCGATGTCATCGGTGACTTGTCGTCCCGCCGAGGCAAGGTGGAGGGGATGGAGCAGCGCGGCTCCAGCCAGGTCATAAAATCCCAGGTGCCGTTGTCGGACATGTTCGGCTACGCTACAGACCTGCGTTCGCGCACCCAAGGGCGCGCCACGTTCTCCATGCAGTTCAATTCCTATCAAGAGGTACCCAGCTCGATCGCCAAAGAGATCGTGGCCCGGGTCAGAGGCGAATAGAAAATTTCACCGGCGGGACCACGGGTCCCTCCCAGACACAACGGAGCGGTACTCAGTCATGGCCAAGCAGAAGTTCGAGCGGAACAAGCCACATCTCAACGTTGGGACCATGGGTCACATCGACCACGGCAAGACAACGCTCACCGCGGCCATAACCAAGACCCTGGCCGATCGCAATCCCAAGGTCCAGTTCATGGCGTTCGACAAGATCGACAACGCCCCCGAAGAAAAGGCCCGCGGCATAACAATCTCGATCTCCCACGTCGAGTACGAGACCGACAATCGCCACTACGCCCACGTCGACATGCCGGGTCATGCCGACTACATCAAGAACATGATCACCGGAGCGGCCCAGGTGGACGGAGCGATCCTGGTGGTGTCGGCAGCGGACGGCCCGATGCCCCAGACCCGGGAGCATGTGCTTCTGGCCCGCCAGGTAGGCGTTCCCTACATCGTGGTGGCCCTAAACAAGGCTGACATGGTCGACGACGAAGAGCTGCTTGACCTGGTCGAGCTGGAGGTTCGGGAGCTGCTCAACGAGTACGAGTTCCCCGGTGATGACACCCCCGTGATCCGGGTGAGCGCACTCAAGGCCCTCGAAGGTGACGCCGAGTGGTCCGAAAAGATCGTGGAATTGATGAAGGCTGTGGATGAGTTCATCCCCCAGCCCGAACGGGTTACCGACAAGCCATTTCTTATGAGCGTCGAGGACGTCTTCACCATCACCGGTCGCGGCACCGTGGTCA
Organism: Acidimicrobiales bacterium; assembly: GCA_050742455.1. Taxonomy (GTDB): domain Bacteria; phylum Actinomycetota; class Acidimicrobiia; order Acidimicrobiales; family JBOGIG01; genus JBOGIG01. Next base: position 44,691 of record JBOGIG010000066.1, on the reverse strand, counting down.
CCGGGCGCATCGAACAGGGCGTGCTTAAGACCGGCGATGAGGTCGAGATCGTGGGGCTGCGTCCCACGCAGAAAACGGTGTGCACCGGCGTGGAGATGTTCCGCAAGATCCTCGACGAAGGCGAGGCGGGCGACAACATCGGCGCCCTGCTGAGGGGCACTAAGAAAGAGGACGTCGAGCGGGGCCAGGTCCTGTGCAAGCCGGGCTCAATCACCCCCCATGCCAACTTCGAGGCCAACGTCTACGTGCTGACCAAGGACGAGGGAGGTCGGCACAAGCCGTTCTTCAACAACTACCGGCCGCAGTTCTATTTTCGGACTACCGACGTTACGGGCTCGATCAGCCTGGCCGAAGGAACCGAGATGGTCATGCCGGGGGACAACACGACGATGACCGTTGAGTTGGGCAAGCCCATCGCCATGGACGAGGGTTTGCGTTTCGCCATCCGTGAGGGTGGTCGGACGGTGGGCGCCGGCCGGGTTACCAAGATCCTCAAGTAGCACGAAAGAACCAAGGAGCTGTAATGGCTGAAGGCGCCAAGCAAAAGATCCGCATCAGGCTGAAGGCCTACGATCACGAGATCATCGATCAATCGACCAAGAAGATCGTCGAGACAGTTCTGCGAACCCAGGCCCAGGTTCGGGGCCCCGTGCCCCTTCCGACAGAGAAACATCGCTATACCGTCATCCGCTCACCGCACAAGTACAAGGACAGCCGTGAGCACTTCGAGATGCGCATCCACAAGCGCCTGGTGGATATCGTGGAGCACAGCTCCAAGACGGTGGATGCGCTACAGCGCTTGGAGCTCCCCGCCGGGGTGGATATCGCAATCAAGATTCAATCGGCCTGACCTGGGCCGACCGCGGCGGTTGGCCCCCGTCCTGAAGCTGCGGCTATAATTTCCGAGAAGTCCCGTGCGCCAAGCACGAGGTCATCATGTCTAGGTCTGCGGGCGCCCATCACGGGAACCCCGCGGCACAACCGAACGAGCGCTCCGCTCGGGCCAGCCCGAGCGGAGCGTCCGCGTGCAGGGCAGTCGTTGATTCAAGACGATGACGGTGCCCTCCATAGCAACGAGAGAAGGCACAGCCCGTCCAATGGCAACCAAGGCGATTGTCGGAGAGAAGATTGGGATGACCCAGGTCTGGGACGACCAGAACCGCGCCATCCCGGTCACGGTGCTGCGCGTGGCTCCTGTGCGGGTGGTCCAGGTGAAAACGACCGAGTCCGACGGCTATTCGGCTCTCCAGGTCACCTATGGTTTCCGCAAGGCCCAGGCTTTGACCAAGCCGAAGTCGGGGCATTTTGCCAAGGCCGGTGTGGATCCGGGCAAGCGCTTGGTGGAACTACGGATATCCGATTCGGCCGCCTACTCGGTCGGCCAGGAACTGGGAGCCGACATCCTGGTTGCCGGGGAGAAGGTGGATGTCACTGCCATGAGCCGGGGCAAGGGCTTCGCCGGTGGCATGAAGCGTCACAACTTCAAGGGCCAAGGCGGGTCTCACGGCAACCACAAGCACCACCGGGCGCCGGGCTCCATCGGTGCGTGTGCCACGCCGGGTCGCGTGTTCAAGGGAACCCGCATGGCGGGCCACATGGGCGCCGAGAAGGTAACCACCCTCAACCTCGAAGTGGTGCGGGCCGACCCCGAGACGGAGATGGTGTTGGTCAAGGGCGCTGTTCCCGGCCCCCGTGGAGCAGTGGTGATCATCCGCGACGCAGTCAAGAAGGGGCGTGCCTGATGGCTGTGGCCGGGTCGATCCAACGCCGTGACGGGGGCGGTACGGTTCTGGGCCAAGTGGCCCTGGATCCCGCATTGTTCGGTATAGAGCCCAATGTGGCGGTGATGCACCAGGTGGTCACGGCACAACTGGCCGCGGCCCGCTCGGGCACCCAGTCCACCCTGACCAGAGCCGAAGTACGCGGTGGTGGGCGCAAGCCTTGGGCGCAAAAGGGCACCGGACGGGCTCGCCAGGGCTCTATCCGGGCCCCCCACTGGGTGGGTGGCGGCGTGGCCCTCGGTCCCAAGCCCCGTGACTACAGGCAGAAGACACCCAAGAAGATGGTGGCTCTCGCTCTTCGCTCGGCGCTGTCCGATCGGGCGGCCGAGTCTCACGTCGTGGTGGTGGACGACTGGGGTTTCCAAGCCCCGAGTACGAAGGCGGCGGTGGCCTTTTTGGATGCCTTGAGTCTAAACGGTCGGGTACTGGTCGTGGTCGGCCACCAAGACGACATCGCGATCAGGTCGTTTGCCAACCTGTCGAGGGTGCAGGTCATGTTGGCTTCCGAACTCAATGCCTACGACATCTTGTGCAATGACTGGGTGGTGTTCACCGACGCCACCCTGCCCGGCACAAATGAAACAGGGCCGGTCGAGTCCGCGCCAGACAAAGGCTCCACAATCGAGTCCGGCGCGACCGAGCCCGACCCGGCCGGGTCCGGCGCCGAGTCCACTTCGACCGAAGTCGGAGCAGCTGAACCTGCCGCCGGCGAGGCCAATGGAGACACTCCTGATGAAGAGGCGGGCGCATGAACGACTTGCGTGATGTGATCCTTCGACCCGTGGTGTCAGAGAAGTCCTACAAGTTGCTGGATTCCAACACTTACACCTTCGTCGTGCATCCCAGCGCGACCAAGATCGAGATCCGCCAGGCCGTCGAGGCAGTTTTCGGCGTTCGGGTCACCAACGTGAATACCCTCAATCGCAAGGGCAAGCGCAAGCGCAACCGGCGCCAGGCCACATTTGGTAGGCGTCCCGACACCAAGCGAGCAATCGTCACCCTCGTGGCCGGCGATCGTATCGACCTATTCGAGAGTTAATCAGCCATGCCCCTTCGCAAGAGAAAACCAACCAGTGCCGGTCGGCGTTTCCAGACCTCCTCGGACTTTGCCGAGATAACCACCGACAAGCCCGAGAAGTCTCTGCTGGCACCCAAACCCCGCACCGGTGGTCGGAACAACTACGGGCGCAAGACCGCCCGTCACCGAGGTGGGGGGCACAAGCAGCAGTATCGACTGGTCGACTTCAAGCGAAACAAGGACGGGATTCCGGCCAAGGTCGCCAGCATCGAGTACGACCCCAATCGCAATGCCCGTATCGCCCTGCTTCATTACTTCGACGGAGAAAAGCGCTACATCCTGGCCCCGGCCAAAGTGGCGGTAGGTGATGTGCTCCAGAGCGGGCGAGGGGCCGACATCCGACCCGGCAATGCCCTGCCCCTTCGTTTCATACCGGTTGGATCTGTGGTGCACAACGTGGAGCTCAAGCCAGGGGGTGGCGGGAAGCTGGCCCGGGGAGCGGGTATGAGCATCCAGCTGGTAGCAAAGGAGGGCGCCTTTGCCACTCTGCGACTGCCATCGACCGAGATGCGCCGAGTGCCAATCGACTGCCGGGGCACTCTGGGCGAAGTCGGCAACGCCGAGGCTGAGCTGGTCTCGATCGGCAAGGCAGGCCGCAATCGGTGGAAGGGTGTCCGCCCCCAGACCCGAGGAGTGGCTATGAACCCGGTGGACCACCCCCTTGGCGGTGGTGAGGGCAAGACCTCCGGTGGACGCCACCCCGTCTCGCCGTGGGGCAAGCCCGAAGGGCGCACCAGGGCCAGGCGCAAGGAATCAGACAAGATGATCGTCCGCCGACGCCGCACCCGCGGCGCCCGGCGCTAGAGGATTCGAGGGGTACTGCCGCATGCCGCGCAGCCTTAAAAAGGGACCGTTTGTGGACGACCACCTGCTCAAGAAGGTGGACGACCTCAACAGCCGCAACGAGAAGCGAGTGATCAAGACCTGGTCGCGGCGCTCTACCATCATCCCCGACATGGTCGGTCACACCGTCGCGGTCCATGACGGACGCAAGCACGTGCCCGTGTACATAACCGAATCCATGGTGGGCCACAAGCTGGGTGAGTTCGCCCCGACCAGGACATTCCGGTTCCACGCTGGCCAAGAGCGGGCCGGGAGGCGCTAGTCGTGCCGGGAATCAAGACCAACGAACGAGATGGAACACGGGCCGTGCTTCGCAACACGCGGGTTTCGGCCTACAAGGCCCGTGAGGTCCTTGACCTTATTCGGGGCCAGGATGTGGCCCGGGCCGCTGACACACTCAGATTTTGTGAGCGCGATGTGGCTCTGCCCGTCGCCAAGCTGCTGGCATCAGCCGTTGCCAATGCCGCCAACAACGACGACCTTTCCAATGCGGAGGAGCTGTTCGTCTCGGCCTGCTTCGCCGACGAGGGCACCACCATCAAGCGGTGGAGGCCCCGTGCCCGGGGTCGGGCCACCCGGATCCGCAAGCGCACTTGTCACATAACGGTGATCGTAAGCCGTATGCCAGAGGATCGCATCAGGCGAGTGGCGGCCAAGAGTTCAGGGCCCCCCTCGGCCCAACGGGCACGGCGCGTGGCCGCCGGCCGCCGGGCGGCGGCTCGGGCCAACCAATCCACCCCGGCCGAGCTGAGTCCCGAGGAGCTGACTGGCGCCGAGGTCGAGGTGTCCGAGGCAGTGGTTCAAGACACCTTCGCGGAGACAGCTGAGGCCACCGAAGGGGCCGGGACTACGGAAACTGCTGAAGTCACCGAAGCAACCGAGACAGCCGAGAGCGCCGAGGCCACAGGAAGCGGCGATCTGGACGAGGACACAAACGCGGTCGCCAATGCCGAGACAGACAAACCGGTTGAGGCAATTGCCGCTGACCACGCAGGGACAGACGAAGGCGAGGCCATGGACCCCAAGTCTGCTGTCGAACAACACGAGCCAGGCTCTCAAGGAGAGGACAAGTAATGGGCCAGAAGGTCAACCCCTACGGGTTCCGTCTGGGCATCACGACCGACTGGAAGTCTCGCTGGTTCGAAGAGCGCGACTATCAGAACTACGTGATCGAGGATTGGAAGATCCGCAGCTATTTGATGTCGCAGCTCGAAAGGGCTGCTGTCAGTCGCATCGAGGTGGAGCGGACCCGTGACCGTCTGCGCGTGGACGTTCACACCGCCCGCCCGGGGATCGTTATCGGTCGGCGAGGAGCGGAGGCCGATCGGCTGCGCACCGAGTTGGCCCGGATTACCAGCAACGCCAAGGTGCAGCTCAACATCCAGGAGATCAAGCAGCCCGAATTGGATGCTGCCCTCATCGCCCAGGGAATTGCCGATCAATTGGCGGGCCGGGTCAGCTTTCGGCGAGCCATGAAGAGGGCGCTGCAGACGGTTCAAAAGGCCGGTGGCCAGGGCATCAAGGTTCAGTGCGCCGGCCGCTTGGGCGGATCAGAGATGGCCCGCCGGGAGGCTTACCGCGAAGGTCGGGTGCCCCTGCACACCCTCAGAGCTGATATCGACTACGGCTTCAGAGAAGCCAAGACGACCTTTGGCCGTATCGGGGTCAAGGTGTGGATTTACAAGGGCGACATCCTTCCTTACAAGAGTTCGGCCGAGGACAAGATCAGTCGCGAGGCGGCAATGGCCGTCGGCGAGACATCGGGCCAGGCCCGGCCTCATCGAGTGGTCTCGGCCGGGGGCGGACGTCGCCGGCCTGGGTCTTCTGAGCCCGGCTCCCCACTGGAGGGGTCCGAGGGTTCTGAGGCTTTGGAGCTGTCCGAGACCGGTGAGCCAAACGAGGTAATCGTTGCCTCCGGATCTTCCACGCCCGTCGATGCGGCCCCCGAGACCGATCCCTTGGAGAAGCTCCTGTCGGAAGAAGAAGAGATCGAACGCCGTACTCGAGGTCAGCACCATGAGGCACCCCACTTCCGCAAGGAGGTGGACTGAGGTGTTGATGCCTCGCAAAGTCAAGCACCGCAAGCAGCAGCGGGGCCGTACGTCGGGCATGGCCAAGGGTGGATCGGCTATCGGTTTTGGCGACTTCGGCATTCAGGCCATGGAGCCGGGATGGATCACGGCCCGCCAGATTGAAGCGGCCCGAATTGCAATGACCCGCCACATCCGCCGCGGGGGCAAGGTCTGGATCAGGGTATTTCCGGATAAGCCAGTCACCCACAAGCCGGCCGAGACTCGCATGGGCTCCGGCAAGGGTAATCCCGAGCTGTGGGTAGCCGTGGTCAAGCCGGGACGCATCATGTTCGAATTGGCCGGCGTGAACCAGGACCTGGCTCGTTCAGCCATGGAGCGGGCCATCCAGAAGCTTCCCATCAAGGCTCGGTTCGTCGTACGCCCTGGATTGGGTGACACGCCGGAGGTGCTGATCTGATGGCTACCGGACCCGAACTTCGCGAACTCGATGAAGACGAGCTGGACAACAAGCTGAGTGAATCCAAGCAGGAGCTGTTCAATCTGCGCTTTCAGGTTGTGACCGGGCAGCTCGACAATGTGTCGCGCATAGGTCATGTGCGCAAAGACGTGGCCAGGATCAAGACCATCCTGCGCCAGCGGGAGATCGAGGCGGCCGAAGCCTGGGCTGCTGAAGAAGTGACTGCTTCCGCTCCGGCGGCCAAGGCTCCGGCGGCCAAGGCTCCGGCGGCCAAGGTCTCGAACGGCGATGTCTTGGACAATGGTGAAGAGGAAGAGGGTTCTTGATGTCCGAAGCAACGGCGAACTCCGAGAGGCCCAACCGCCGAAAGGTACGCGAGGGCGTAGTGTCGTCGATCGCCATGGACAAGACCGTGGTGGTCGATGTGATCGAGCGAGTGCGCCATCCCCGCTACGCCAAGACCGTGCAGCGCACGAGGCACCTGTATGCCCACGACGAGAACAACGATGTCTCCCGTGGGGACCGGGTTCGGGTGGCCGAAACCAGGCCCTTGTCCAAGCTGAAGCGGTGGCGGGTGGTCGAAGTGCTGGAGCGAGCCAGATGATCCAGCAGGAGACGCGACTTCGGGTCGCTGACAACTCAGGGGCCAAGGAGGTCCTGTGCATCAAGGTGCTGGGCGGCTCAAAGCGCCGCTACGCCAGCATCGGGGACATCTTTGTGGCCACGGTGAAGGACGCCATTCCCGGGGCAGGGGTCAAGAAGGGTGAAGTGGTCAAGTGCGTCGTCGTACGCACCAAGAAGGAGAAGCGCCGGCCCGACGGCAGTTACATCCGCTTCGACGAGAACGCCGCCGTACTGATCAATGATGCCCAGCAGCCACGAGGCACCCGCATCTTCGGGCCCGTAGGCCGCGAACTGCGGGACAAGAAGTTCATGCGCATCGTTTCGTTGGCTCCGGAGGTGTTGTAACCATGAAACTCAAAAAGGGTGACCGAGTAAGGGTCATGTCCGGCAAGGACCGGGGTAAAGAAGGCGACATCATGCGAGTGATTCCGGCCGCCGGCAAGGTCATCGTCGACGGAGTGAACGTGGCCAAGAGGCACACTCGCTCGACTCGGGCGACGATGCAGGGCGGGATTATCGACAAGGACATGCCTATGGCGGCCTCGGCCGTTTCGATCGTCTGCGGGTCGTGCGGTCCCACTCGAATCGGGTTGCAATTTGATGAGCAGGGCCGCAAGATCCGGGTCTGCCGCAAGTGTGGAGGGGAACTGTGAGCGCTCCGGCCGCCACTCGGCCCCGGCTCAAGGCCCGATACGACGCCGAGTTGCGCTCGCAGTTGCAATCCGATCTCGGGCTGGCCAACATCATGCAGGTTCCGACGCTGACCAAGATCGTCCTCAACGCCGGTGTGGGGCGGGCCACCCAACAGCAGTCACTGCTGGAAGGGGCACTGCGGGACCTTGAAGCCATCACCGGCCAGAAGCCCCTGGTGACTCGGGCCAAGAAGTCGATCGCCGCGTTCAAGTTGCGCGAAGGCAACCCGATCGGGGCCAAGGTGACCCTGCGAGGTGACCGAATGTGGGAGTTTTTCGATCGTCTGGTCAGCCTGGCCATTCCCCGTATCCGGGACTTCCGTGGCCTGCCCGCCAACTCTTTCGACGGCAAGGGCAATTACACATTCGGCGTGACTGAGCAGCTGATCTTTCCCGAGATCGATTACGACAAGGTGGACACCATCCGGGGGATGGACATCACCATCGTTACGTCGTCCCGCACTGACGACGAGGGCCGGGCCTTGATGGCGGCCTTCGGATTCCCATTCCGACGCGAAGGGCAGTAACCAAAGACATGGCCAAAAAGGCACTTATCAACAAGCAACAAGCCAAGCCCAAATTCAAGGTCCGGGCCTACACCCGTTGCCGCCGGTGCGGACGACCCAAGGCCGTATTCCGGAAGTTCGGGCTATGCCGGATCTGCCTGCGCGACATGGTGCACAACGGCGAGATCCCCGGCGTGACCAAGGCCAGCTGGTGAGAGGGGGCATAAGCCAATGACGATGACCGACCCCATCGCGGACATGCTGACGCGAATCCGCAATGCCAACGTGGCGATGCACGACACCGTGCGCATGCCGGGCTCCAAGGTGAAGGTGGCCCTGGCCGGGATCCTGGAAAAAGAGGGATACATCGCCGGCTTTGCCACCCATGATGACCCCGGGCGACCGGGCAATATCCTGGAAGTGAGCATGAAGTACTCGCCTGAACGGGCCCGGACCATCTCTGGGTTGAAAAGGGTGTCCAAGCCTGGCCTGCGGGTCTATACCCGAGCTGACCGCCTCCCCCGGGTCCTGGGCGGCCTCGGTGTGGCCGTACTGTCCACCAGCCAGGGCCTGATGACCGATCGTGAAGCCCGCCAACGTCGAATGGGTGGTGAGATCCTTTGCTACGTCTGGTGAGTGGATCTGTCTGTGTGCCCGGTTCTGCCCGCCGCCGGCCGGCACCGCGAGCCAGGAGAACCCATGTCTAGGATCGGCAAGGCCCCCATCGAGGTGCCTTCGGGTGTCGATGTGGCCGTCGAAGGCCGCACGGTAAGGGTCAAGGGTCCCCAGGGAACCCTGCAGCGGGTGATTCCGGGTGAGATCGTCGTGGAGCGCCACGATGGGACCGTTGTGGTCACCCGGCCCGACGACCAGCGCCACAATCGGGCCCTGCACGGACTGACCCGCTCCCTTGTGGCCAACATGGTCACCGGGGTGACGGCCGGCTACGTCAAGGAATTGGAGATCGTCGGTGTCGGCTACCGGGCGATGGTCAAAGGCCCGAACCAGCTGGAGCTGGCCTTGGGTTTCAGCCATCCGGTCTTCGTGGACGCCCCCGACGGCATCACTTTCGAGGTTCCCGTGCCCACCCGGGTCCTGATCAAGGGGATAGACAAGGAGCTGGTGGGTCAGGTGGCGGCAAACATTCGCAAGGTGCGCAAGCCCGAGCCCTACAAGGGCAAAGGTGTCCGTTACGCCGGTGAGCGGGTTCTGCGCAAGGCCGGCAAGGCAGCAAAATGATCCACGCCCCCGGAGGAGCGGTCATATGAGCAGGACCAACCACACTCAAGAGTTGCGCACCCGCCGTCACGCCCGGGTCCGACGCAAGGTGTCGGGTACGCCCGAGCGCCCTCGTCTGGCCGTTTTCCGCTCCAACCGACATGTGGTAGCCCAGGTCATCGACGATCTGGGCGGGCGCACCTTGGCAGCAGCCTCCACCGTTGAGGCTGACCTTCGATCCGGACCCACCGGTAATGTGCCGGCGGCCAGTGCAGTGGGGCGGCTGGTCGCCGAAAGGGCCAAGCAGGCCGGCGTGACCACCGTGGTATTCGACCGGGGTGGATTCCTTTACCATGGCCGCGTGGCGGCCGTGGCTGACGCTGCCCGCCTAGCGGGACTGGAGTTCTAGCAGACATGGCTGATTCGCAGTACGAAGAGCGCACGATCAAGGTCAACCGGGTGGCCAAGGTGGTCAAGGGTGGCCGCCGGTTCTCCTTTGCCGCCTTGATGGTCATCGGTGATCAAAACGGTAAGGTCGGACTGGGCTATGGCAAGGCGAAGGAAGCCGGCCTGGCTGTGCAGAAGGGCCTGGAAGAGGCCAAGAAGAACCTTTTCGACGTTCCCTTGTCGGGCTCGACCATTATCCATCCCGTCATCGGCGAGAGCGGAGCCGGGCGGGTCATGCTCAAGCCGGCTTCGCCCGGAACCGGCGTGATCGCCGGTGGTGCGGCCCGGGCCATCCTGGAAATGGCAGGCATACACGACATCCTCGCCAAGTCGCTCGGTTCGTCCAACGGCATCAATGTGGCCCACGCCACCATCGCCGGACTCAAGGCCCTCAAGCGCCCCGACGAGATAGCCGCCCTTCGAGGCAAGCCCGTCGACGAAATTATCCCGCCAGGTGTCCTCAAGGGCTACACCGACCGCCAGCGCGGCGTTCAGTTCACCGCCGAGGGGACGCGATGAGACCGGCCCGTTACGAGGAGACCGATCGCCCAGTACGGGCCGACCATGCCGGTGGCGCCCCCGAGTCCGAACGCGTTCTACTGGTGACCCAGGTGCGTTCGGCGATCGGATCCATGCCCAAGCATCGGGGAACGCTTCGCGCCCTGGGCCTGCGCCGCCTGGGGCAGGCCAACACCCTGCCCGACCGCCCCGAGATCAGGGGCATGCTGGCCCGGGTACCTCACCTGGTGTCGGTGACCCAAACGGGGGCGGGGTCCGGTACCGTGGTCGGGCACGAGGCGAAAGGTTCCAAATGAAGGTCCATGACCTAAGGCCACCCGAAGGGGCGACCAAGCGGCGTCGCCGGGTGGGACGAGGCATAGCCGGCAAGGGCGGCAAGACGGCAGGGCGGGGCACCAAGGGCCAAGCTGCCCGGGGTTCCATCAAGCCCGGCTTCGAAGGCGGTCAGCTGCCGCTCAAGCAGCGAATTCCCAAGCTGAAGGGCTTCAAGAACCCTTTCAGGGTGGAGTACAACGTGGTGAACCTGGATGTGCTGGAGGCTTTTGAGGGCGATCTGGTCAATCCCGAGACCCTGCGGGCAAAGGGTCTGGCCCACAAGCATGGGCTGGTCAAGATCCTGGGCCGAGGAGAGCTCGGCCGCAAGCTGACCGTCGAAGCGCACGCATTCTCGGCCTCGGCTGAACAATCAATTACCGCCGCAGGCGGTACGGTACGGGTCATTCCGCCGCCTTTCGGTCACGGGCGCCCCCCGGCCAAGGGCAACGCACTGACCAACCGCTGATCCCGACGGAGCCGAGGAGCCCGAATGCTCTCCAGCCTCAAGAACATCTTCAAGGTTCCCGACCTACGGAACAAGGTCATATTCACCCTGTTCATCATCGCCCTGTATCAACTCGGGGCCAATGTGCCGGTACCAGGGATCGACATCAATGCCGTGCACACCTTGGAGAACAACTCCAAGACCGGGGTACTCGGGTTCCTGAACCTCTTCTCGGGCGGGGCACTGACCCGCTTCGCCCTGTTCGGGCTGGGCATCATGCCCTATATCACCAGTTCCATCATCATCCAGCTGTTGGGAGCGGTGATCCCCAAGTTCGAGGAATGGCGGGACCAGGGCGCGGTCGGTCAGCGCAAGCTAACCCAGGCCACTCGCTACCTAACCGTGGCTCTGGCCATCATGCAGTCCACAGGGTTGGCCTTTGCCTTCCATAACAACGCCGCCGGGTTCTTGGGCATCAGCCAGTCGATCGATCTGATCCCCCATTTCACGGTACCCCGGGTGTTGTTCATCGTCCTGACCCTGACGGCGGGGACCGCCTTTGTCATGTGGTTGGCTGAGCTGATCACCCAGCGGGGTATCGGTCAGGGCATGTCCATCCTGATCTTTGCCAACGTTGTGGCCGGCATGCCCGCCGGAGGCAACGCCATCCTTGCCGAGGGTGGCCGCCTCAAGTTCGGCATCATCCTGGTGCTGACCATCGCCCTGCTCGTGGCCATCGTGTTCGTGGAGCAAGGCCAGCGCCGCATCCCGGTCACTTTCGCCAAGAGGGTCATGGGCCGGCGTATGTACGGGGGCCAGAGCACCTACATTCCCCTCAAGGTCAACCAGGCTGGTGTGATCCCCATCATCTTCGCCAGCTCGGTCCTGTACTTCCCGGTGCTGTTGTCCAATGTCATCCCCTGGCACTGGCTGAGATCGTTCATCAACAACCACCTGGTGCAGGCCACCAGCGGGTATTACATCGCCGCCTATGGCATCCTCATCATTCTTTTCACCTACTTCTATGTAACCATCACCTTCGATCCGCACCAACAGGCCGACATCATCCGAAAACAGGGTGGATATATTCCCGGCATCCGTCCCGGTCCTCCCACCGAGCGCTTCCTCGCCGGGATCCTGTACCGCATCACGCTGCCCGGCTCGGGGTTCTTGGCCTTTGTGGCCCTGCTGCCGTCTGTCTTCCTGGCCCTGTGGAGTATCACTAAATACCCCTTTGCCGGGACCACCCTGCTCATCGCCGTGGGCGTGGCCCTGGAGACCATGAAGCAGATAGACAGCCAGCTAATGATGCGAAACTACGAGGGCTTCCTGAAGTAGGTGGTACCTGGCGCGAGGTTGATCATCCTCGGCAAACAGGGGGCCGGGAAGGGAACGCAGTGCGTTCGGATCTCACACCACTACGTCGTGCCCCACATTGCCACCGGTGACATCTTCCGGGCGGCGGCCAAGTCGGACACCGATGCCGGGCGCCAGGCCCGCCAGTACATGGAAGCGGGGGAGTTGGTTCCCGACGAGGTGGTGGTTGGCGTGGTGGCCGAACGCCTGGACCAAGACGACATAAGGGCCCGGGGCTTCGTGTTGGACGGTTTCCCTCGCAACACGGCCCAGGCCGAGAGCCTGGCCAAGATACTGGCCCCCGACGACGTCGATCTGGTCCTCAACCTCGAAGTTCCCACTGAGATGGTCCTGCACCGTCTCGCCGCCCGGAGGGTGTGCACGGACTGTGGCGCCAACTACTCTGTAGATGCACCGCCAAAGATGAACTGGATCTGCGATGTGTGCGGTGGCGAGGTGGTCCAGCGGCCCGACGACACCGAGGCCGCCATCGTCCGTCGCCTGGAGTTGTACGAGGTCCAAACGGCCCCACTCATTGCCTGGTACATGGAACGGGACAAACTGGCCACCGTCGACGGTGTGGGCCACCCCGATCAGGTCACCCAGCGCCTGGTCGGGGCGATTGATCATCGCCGGGACCGCGATGCCGGCCGGCATCAGGAAGAAGTGCGGGAATGAAGCGCAACAGCGAGGAACTGGCCAAGATGCGACGAGCCGGCAAGGTCGTGGCTGAGATGCACGAGCGGATCCGCGAGCGGGCTCGTCCGGGTGTCACCACGGCCGAACTCGACAAAGTGGCCCGGGAGGTGATCGAGTCGAGGGGAGCCAGATCGAACTTCTTGCACTACGGCAGCCCGCCCTTCCCCGCCGTCATTTGCACTTCGCCCAACGACATGATCGTGCACGGGATCCCCGGAACCTACCGATTGGTGGAAGGGGACATCGTCTCCATCGACTGCGGCGCCATCATCGAGGGCTATCACGGCGACGCCGCCTTCACCATGGGAGTCGGAGCTATTTCCCCCGAGGCCACCAGGTTGTTGGAGGTCACCGAGGCAAGCCTGTGGGCCGGTATCGACCAGATGAAAGATGGCCACCGACTACACGACATCGGTCGGGCCGTGCAGAAGGTGGCCGAGGCGGCCGGGTTCTCTGTCGTGAAGGAGTACGTGGGCCATGCAATCGGCACCAGGATGCACGAGGAGCCCCAGGTCCCCAACTACTGGCCGGGAAATCCGGGCCCCAAGCTGAAGAACGGTCACGTTTTCGCTATCGAGCCCATGGTCAATGCCGGCGGGGCTGCGACCAAGGTTCTCGACGACGAGTGGTCGGTCGTGACCGCCGACGGATCGCTGTCAGCCCATTTTGAACACACCATCGTGGTCACCGGGGACGGACCGGAAGTGCTCACTTTGGCCTGACGCGCTATCATTGCCAGTCGGCCTTGACCATTGCGGTCGGAGCGCGCTCTGCAGTCGGCCCATGGGTCAAAAGAAGTTCTATCACCATTGTCCACGCCGTAGGAGGAACACCTGCCCAAGCCCAAAGAAGATGCCATCGTGCTGGAAGGCACGGTGGTAGAGCCCCTGCCCAACGCCATGTTCCGGGTGGAATTGGAGAATGGTCACAAGGTCCTGGCCCACAGTTCGGGCAAGATGCGAATGCACCGCATACGTATCCTGCCAGGGGACCGCGTACAAGTAGAGATCACGCCTTATGACCTTTCCCGGGGCCGGATCACCTACCGCTACAAGTGACCATCCTTGTGACCGACAGCCGCCAAGCCGCCATTGGTACGAGCCGAACCCCGTTTCGGCCGTGGCCAACAGGCAAGGCAGTGATGGGGCCGGGACATCCTTGGAGAGGTTTGAATCAGCCACAAAACCGAGAAATCCGCCAGAGGGTCGTCTTGAGCGCCCCCTTAGCTATTGGAACGAGATCGTGAAGGTTCGTCCGTCAGTCAAGCCAATTTGCGAGAAGTGCAAAGTGATCCGCCGGGAACGCCAGGTCCTGGTCATATGCACCAATCCGCGCCACAAGCAGCGTCAGGGGTAGGTATGGCACGTATAGCCGGAGTGGACATCCCCCGGGAGAAGCGACTGGAGATCTCCCTTACATACATATTCGGTGTCGGCCGCACCAGGGCGGCCCAGGTGTGCGCAGCCACCGACATCGATCCCAATACCCGGGTTCGGGAGCTGACCGACGAAGAGGTTTCCCGACTACGCAACTGGATCGACTCCAATCTCAAGGTGGAGGGCGATCTACGCCGGGATGTGGCCCAGGACATCAAGCGCAAGATGGAAATCGGCTCCTACCAGGGCGTGCGTCACCGGCGCGGCCTGCCGGTGCGGGGCCAGCGCACCCACACAAATGCTCGCACCCGCAAGGGACCGAAGAAGACGGTCGCCGGAAAGAAGAAGGTTCGCAAGTAAATGGCCAAGCCCAAACCAGGTGGCAGGCGACCCCGCCGCCGGGAACGCAAGAACGTGGTCCACGGAGTGGCCCACATCAAGAGTTCCTTCAACAACACCATCGTGAGCATTTCGGATCTGGACGGCAACGTGTTGGCCTGGGCCTCAGCCGGAAACGTCGGGTTCAAGGGATCCCGCAAGTCCACTCCCTACGCGGCCCAGATGGCGGCCGAGGCCTGTGCCCGGCGGGCGATGGAGCATGGGGTGCGCAAGGTGGACGTCCTGGTCAAGGGCCCGGGCTCGGGACGAGAGACCGCTATCCGCTCCCTCACCACGGCCGGCATCGAAGTGGCCGGCATAAAGGACGTGACTCCCATCCCCCACAACGGGTGTCGGCCCAAGAAAAGGCGCCGGGTCTGATGGCGCAAGGAGAGAACAATGGCTAGATACACCGGGCCGGTCTGTCGCCTGTGCCGCCGGGAGAAGATGAAACTCTTTCTCAAGGGTCCCAAGTGTGAATCGATGAAGTGCCCGATCGAGCGTCGCCCGTATCCCCCTGGCGAGCACGGCCGGGACCGGATGCGTCAGGGCTCGGAGTACCTGGCCCAGCTGCGTGAGAAACAGAAGGCTCGGCGCATCTACGGAGTGTTGGAGAAGCAGTTCGTCAACATCTATGAGGAAGCCAATCGCCAGAGCGGGATCACCGGCGAGAATCTCTTGCGCATGCTGGAGTTGCGCCTGGATAACGCCGCTTTTCGTGCGGGGTGGGGAGCCAGCCGTTCCCAGGCCCGCCAGTTCGTGCGCCACGGCCATGTACTTGTCAACGGGAAACGGGTGACCATACCCAGTTATCGCCTCCAGAAGGGGGACAAGGTTTCGCTGGCGGCCAAGTCCCGTGAGCTAATCGTCGTGCGCCACAACATGGACACCCTGGACCGCGCCATCCCCGCCTGGTTGGAGCAGGGCGAGGGCGGTTCCGAGGTGGCGGTGCGGGAGCTCCCTCTGCGGGAGCACATCGATATCCCTGTACGCGAGCAGCTCATTGTCGAGCTGTACTCCAAGTAGTCGAGCTGTACTCCAAGTAGTCGACCATCCCCATAAGAAAGCGCCTGTAAATGCTGATCATTCAACGTCCTGCCACTGAAGCAGTAGGTGAAGAGGAGGACAACCGACAGAAGTTCTCGGTCAGTCCTTTAGAACCTGGCTTCGGCCACACTCTGGGCAACACGCTGCGCCGGGTGCTCCTTTCGGCCATACCCGGTGCCGCGGTGACCCAGGTCCGTTTCGATGAGGCTCTACACGAGTTCACCACTCTTCCCGGGGTCAAAGAAGACGTGAGCGACATCATCTTGAACTTGAAGGACATGGTGCTGCGACTGGCGAGCGACGAGGCCGTGACCCTGCGCCTCGACGTACGAGGCCCTTTGGAAGTCAAGGCTTCGGATCTTCAGCTCACTTCCGACGTGGAGGTGTTGAATCCCGATTTGCACCTGGCCAGCCTCAATGCCAAGGGTCGATTGGCCTTCGACGTCACGGTGGAGAAGGGCAGAGGCTACGTGTCGGCCGAACGCAACAAGCGCTCGGCCACCATCGGGGTCGTTCCCATCGACTCCATCTACTCCCCGGTCCGTCGGGTGTCCTTTAACATCGAGCCCACCCGGGTGGAGCAGTCCACCAACTTCGACGAGCTGATCCTCGACATCGAGACCGACGGGTCCATATCGCCCCGGGAAGCACTCGCCTCGGCGGCTGACACCCTTCGCTCCCTGGTCAGTCTGGTGGCTGAGATCTCCGACGATCCCCAAGGCCTGGAACTGGGTGACCTGGGCGCCGCCACCAGCGGCTCGCCCGACCTGGACCTTCCCATCGAGGACCTCGACCTGTCAGAGCGTCCCCGCAACTGCCTCAAGCGGGCCCAGGTCAACACCATTGGGGAACTGGTGGAGCGGACCATCGATGATCTTCTGGCCATCACCAACTTTGGCCAGAAGTCCCTCGACGAGGTCATCCAGCGTCTGGACGAGCGAGGTCTTTCGCTGCGGACCAAGGAGGGCTGAGGTGCCCGGCACCCCC
Organism: Acidimicrobiales bacterium; assembly: GCA_050742455.1. Taxonomy (GTDB): domain Bacteria; phylum Actinomycetota; class Acidimicrobiia; order Acidimicrobiales; family JBOGIG01; genus JBOGIG01. The sequence continues at coordinate 27,890 of JBOGIG010000066.1, read as the reverse complement.
AAGAAAGGTCGACGCTTCGGCGGAAGCGCGGCCCATCACAAGGCCATGATGGGCAATCTGGTGGCTTCCCTCATCGCCGCCGAGGCCCTTATCACCACGGAAGCCAAGGCCAAGGCCCTGCGGCCGGTGGTGGAAAAGATGGTCACCAAGGCTCGCAAGGGAGGATTGCACCGCCACCGCCAGGTGGTGGCCTTCATCCGGGACAAGGACATGGCCCACAAGCTCTTCGACGAGATCGGCCCCCGCTATACCGACCGCAACGGCGGTTATACCCGGATCCTCAAGCTGGGACCCCGCCACGGGGACAATGCCCCCATGGCCCGCATCGAATTCGTCTGAGCCATCCGTGGCCCGGGTAGTTATGACCCTGGCCTATGACGGCAGCGGATTCAGGGGCTTTGCCCCCCAGCCCGGTCAGACAACCGTTGCCGGCGCGCTGGTTGAAGCGGTAGCCAAAGTAACCGGAGCCGAGGTTACCGTGGTCTGTGCCGGTCGTACCGACGCCGGTGTGCACGCCTGGGGCCAGGTGATTCATTTCGACGTTCCCGATCCGGTCCCGAGGGGCCGTCCCCTTGATGTGACAGCCCTGGCCCGTTCGGTCAACAAGCTGATGGCCCCGGCCGTGGTGGTGAGGGGTGCCGCCTTGGCTCCGGAGGGGTTCCATGCCCGCTATTCGGCCCTGGCCCGGTCCTATCGCTATACGGTAGTCAATCAAGCCGTCCCCAACCCGTTCCGGGCCGCCACGGCCTGGCACCTCGAGACGCCGCTGGACCTGCGTTCGCTGCGGGCCGGATGCGATGCCATCCTGGGCGAGCACGACTTCTCATCATTTTGTCGCCGTCCGCCCGACCGCCCACTGGCGACCAACCTGCCGCTTGCGACCGAGCTGGTCAGGGCGAGTCTGGTGCGCAGGGTTCTCGACGCCGGCTGGGAGGAGGAGGCCCCGGGTATCTACGTGTTTTCAATCCGGGCCTCGTCGTTTTGCCACCAGATGGTCCGGTCCCTGGTGGGCACGCTGGTCGAGATGGGAACGGGGCGCAGGCGGGCGGGCGACATGTCCTGGGTGCTGGCCTCCAAGGACCGATCCCAAGCCGCCAGTCCCGCTCCTCCCCACGGGCTGTGCCTGTGGTCGGTCACTTACCCCCCTGGTCTTCCGTCGCCTGAGATGTCGGGAGAAGCCTCGGTCGGCCAGCCTTGATTGATCCTAGTTGAGCAGGTCGATGTCGAGGCCGTCAGCCTGGAGGCCGGCCACCACCTCGAGGCGGTGATCGGGGTCACGGGTTTCCAGGGTGAGCACCACCTCGACCTTGTCCACCCCCAGATTGGGCCCCACCCGGTGGTGCTCCACGGCCAAGACGTTGAGGCGCCGATCGGCCAGGTCCCGGGTCAGTCTTGCCAGGGCGCCGGGACGGTCGGTGAGGACGATGCGCATCATCAGGTAGCGGCCGGCCGCTCCCAGGCCCCGGTCAATGAGGCGCACCAACAACAAGGGATCGACGTTGCCCCCGGAGAGCACCACCACCACCGGGCCCGAGCCGCCTACCCGGCCCGCCAGCACTGCGGCCAGGCCGGCGGCGGCGGCCGGTTCCACCACGGCCTTGGCCCGTTCCAGGCAGAGCACCAGGGCCTGGCTGATCTCATCCTCGGACACTGTGACCAGGTCGTGGGCGAAGGCCTTGGCGTGCTGGAGGGTCAGTTCGGATGGGCAAGCCACCGCGATGCCGTCGGCCATGGTGGCGCCCAGTTCCACCGCCTTCGGATGCCCGGCGGCCAGGGAGGCCGTCATGCCGGCCGAGCCGGCCGCCTCAACTCCCACCACCTTGATCGAAGCACCGGACAGGCCCAGTGCAGCTCCCACCCCAGCCAGGAGCCCACCCCCCCCGACGGGGACAACCACCACCTCGGCTTCGGGTGCGTCCTTTTGCACTTCGAGGCCCAAGGTGCCTTGCCCGGCGATGATCAATGGGTGGTCAAAAGGAGGGACCGACACTGCCCCGGTGCGCTCGGCCCACTGAGCGGCGGCGTCCATGCAGTACTCGATGGTGTCCCCGCCCAGCAGCACCTTGGCTCCGTAGCCCCGGGTGGCGGCCACCTTGGGCAGCGAGGCCCCGGCGGGCATGAAGATGGTGGCGCCCAGGCCGCAGAGCTGGGCAGCCAGGGCTACACCCTGAGCGTGGTTGCCGGCGGAGGCCGCCACCACGCCGGCCGAGCGGGCGTTGTTGGCGCCCGGAGGGGCGTCGGCCAGGGCCCGGATCATGTTGTAGGCCCCGCGCAGCTTGAACGATCCTGTCCGTTGGGTCTGCTCCTCTTTGAGCAGCACGGCACGTCCGGCCAGGCGGCTGAGCGAGGGGGAGGGTCGAAGGGTGGTGTGCCGGGCCACCCCGGCGACCACGGAGTGGGCTTGGCTGATGTCCTCGAGGCTGATCACGACCTTCCGACGCTACTCGTCACTTGCTGTTTGCGCCCCCAGGCCCTATCTTTGAGTGGGCAGTTTGTACAGCCTGTGGGCTGGGACCAGCCTGTGGCGCCTAACCACCGAGACAAGGAAGCACGTGCGCACGTTTTCCCCCAAACCAACCGATGTCGAACGCGCCTGGCTCGTCGTCGATGCCGAGGACCTGGTCCTCGGCCGTATGTGCACGGAGGTGGCCCGACTGCTGCGAGGCAAGCACAAGCCGATCTTCGCCCCCCACATGGACACCGGAGATCACGTCATCGTCATAAACGCGGCCAAGGTGGTCATGACCTCGGATAAGGCGACCAAGAAGATGGCCTACCGCCACAGTGGCTATCCCGGGTCCATCCGGGCCACCAGCTACGGTGACCTGCTGGCCACCAAGCCCGAAGAGCTGATCCGCCGCTCGGTCCGGGGAATGCTGCCCAAGGGACCCTTGGGCCGATCCATGATCGACAAGCTCAAGGTTTATGCGGGGCCCACCCACCCCCACTCGGCCCAAATGCCCCAACCATTCGGAGTGCCCGCCGCCCGGCGGGCATCCTAGGAGTAATCGATGCCCAAGCCCCTCATCCAATCCACCGGCCGGCGCAAGCGGGCAGTGGCTCGCGTCAGACTGCGGGAGGGCCAAGGCACCATCACGATCAACAAGCGTTCGATAGACGACTACTTTCCTTCGGCCACGCAACGGACCCTGGCTACCGAGCCCCTCCGTTTGACCGAGAAGGCCGACGTCTACGACGTCGATGCGACATTGGACGGTGGCGGTGTATCGGGGCAGGCCGGGGCGCTCCGATTGGGAATTGCTCGAGCCTTGGTCGAGTTGGATCCCGAGTCCAGGGCCGGACTCAAGGCTGCCGGCTTCCTGACCCGCGATGCTAGGGAGAAGGAGAGCAAGAAGTACGGCCTTAAGAAGGCCCGAAAGGCTCCTCAGTACTCGAAGCGGTAGCTCGTAGTGGCCCTGAAATTTGGCACCGACGGCCTGAGGGGTCTGGCCAATGCCGAGTTGAGCCCGGAGGTGGTGCTGGCGCTCGGCCGGGCCGCCGGTCGGGTAATGGGACCTTCTTCATTCCTCGTCGGCCGTGACACCCGCCTGTCCGGGCCGCTCTTGCAGGCCGGTCTGGCTGCCGGCCTGGCCTCGGAGGGCTGTTCGGTGGTCGATCTCGGGGTGCTTCCCACGCCCGGTGTGGCCTGGGCCTCGGCCGAGTCTGCTCTCCCGGCGGCCATGATCTCGGCCTCGCACAACCCCTTCGAGGACAACGGCATCAAGTTCTTTGCCCCCGGGGGCCTCAAGATTTCAGACGCCACCGAAGAAGTCTTGGAAGCCGAGCTGTTGGGCCTGTTGGGTGGCGCCGACGGATCCCATCGCCAGCGCCCCACCGGGGACGGAATCGGTACCTTTTCTTCTGACCCCGGGGCACTGGGCCGCTACTCCGATCACCTGGTTGGGGCCCTGGAAGGTAGGCAATTGGGTGGGATGAAGGTGGTGTTGGACTGCGCCAACGGTGCTGCCGGGGCCATCGCCCCCGACGTCTTCGAGCGCCTCGGCGCCGAGGTAAGCGTCATGGCCCATCATCCCAACGGTTTGAACATCAATCGGGACTGCGGATCCACCCACCCCAAAGGCCTGAGCAAAGCAGTGATCGAGACCCGAGCCGATCTCGGCTTGGCCTTCGACGGTGACGCGGACCGGGTGCTGGCCGTCGACTCGACCGGCCAGGTGGTGGACGGGGACCATCTGCTGGCCCTGTTCGCCCTGGACCTGCGAGACCGGGATGGGCTGGCCTCCGACACGGTGGTGGTGACGGTGATGACCAACCTCGGCTTCCATCAGGCCATGGACCGGGCCGGGATCAGGGTGGCCGTTACCGGCGTGGGTGACCGCCTGGTCCTTGAGGCCATGGAAGAGGGGGGGTACTCGCTGGGTGGGGAGCAGTCAGGCCACGTAATATTTCGCCGGCTGGCCACCACGGGCGATGGCGTGCTCACCGGCTCGATCCTGGCTGACCTTCTGGTTCGTTCCGGCGCCACTTTGGACGCGGCCGCCCAGGCGGTAATGATCCGCCTACCCCAGGAGCTGGTAAACGTTGCCGTGAATGAGCCGGTACGTCTGGCTCAGGCCGGAGCGGTGTGGGCCGCAGTGTCGGCCGCCGAGGCTGAATTGGCCGGGGAAGGGCGGGTCCTCTTGCGAGCCAGCGGCACCGAGCCATTGGTCCGGGTGATGGTGGAAGCCGCCACCACCGAGCGAGCTCGTAGCCTGGCTCGTCACCTGGCCGGGGTTGTGGAGTCCGAACTGAGCTGAATCGTGGTCGTGAGGCCAGGCAGGGACGCCGTAGAGGCCACGGCTAGCCTGTGGGCATGTGCGGCATCATCGGTGTGACCGGTACCGACCAGGCCCCCGACGCCCTTGGGATCATCCTGGAGGGCCTGGCCCGGCTGGAGTACCGGGGCTATGACTCGGCCGGACTGGTCATGCAGGGAGATGGCGGGCTGTGGCGCCGGCGTCGGGCCCATGGGACCACCTCCGTGGCCGAATTGGTCGCCGCGCTGCGCCCCGATCAGAGGTCCGAATCTCCGGCACCGACCAGCTTGGCCGGGGTGGGCCATGTTCGTTGGGCCACCCATGGGCGACCGGATGAGCACAACGCCCATCCCCATTTCGACTGCACCGCCGCTTTGGCCGTAGTCCATAACGGGATCATCGAGAACTACCTGGAACTGGGCGAGGAACTGGCCCAGGACGGACACGAGATGGTTTCCGATACCGACACCGAGGTTCTGGCCCACATGGTGGAAGCCGAACTGGCCCATGGTCCGGGGGTGGCCCTGGCCGAGGCCGTTCGCCGGGTGCTCAAGCGGGTAAGGGGGGCCTTCGCCTTGGCTGTGGTCAGTGCGGCTGAGCCCGATCTGATCGTGGCGGCCAGGAGGGTATCTCCCCTGATCGTGGGGTGCAATGACCACTCCGGACTGGTGGGATCCGACATCCCGGCCTTGTTAGGCCAGACCCGGGAGCTGTACAGCCTCGAAGACGATCAGGTGGCCGAGGTCCGACCCGGTTCATTCACCGTTACTGATCTGGAGGGCAAACCGGCCGAGGCCCGGGCACTGAAGGTCGAATGGGACCTGGAGGCGGCGGAAAAGGGCGGCTTCGACGACTTCATGAGCAAGGAGATCTACGAGCAGCCCAAGGCCATCGGCGATACCCTGATGGGCCGTCTCCTTGCCGACGGCACCCTCAAGTTGGACGAGATGCGGCTGTCGGACGAGGATCTGCGCGAGGTGGACAAGGTCTTTGTGGTGGCGTGCGGTTCGAGCTATCACGCCGGCATGGTGGCCAAATACGCCATTGAGCACTGGACCCGCCTGCCGGTCGAGATCGAGATCGCCAGCGAGTTCCGCTACCGGGACCCGGTGCTGGACTCCCAGACCCTGGTCATCGGTATTTCGCAGTCGGGTGAAACGGTGGACACGCTCCAAGCCCTGCGCCAGGCCCGGGCCCAACGGGCCAAGGTGCTGGCTGTCTCCAACGTGGTTGATTCCTCCATGGCCCGGGACTCCGACGCCGTGCTTTACACCCGGGCCGGACCCGAGATCGGGGTGGCGGCCACCAAGACCTTCTTGGCTCAGATCATCGCCCTGGAGATCCTGGCTCTGTATCTGTCGGAGGTGCGGGGGACCCTGTACCCGGCCGAGGCAATCAACTTCTTGGACCAGATGGGTCAACTCCCGGCCCAGGTCGACGAGATACTGGCCACTGCCGACACGGTGCGACAGACGGCCGAGCGGGTTGCTCGAGCCAGTGGCTATTTCTTCATCGGACGCCACGTGGGGTACCCCGTGGCTATGGAGGGGGCGCTCAAGCTCAAGGAGATCTCCTACCTGCGGGCCGAGGGCTACCCGGCCGGTGAGCTCAAGCACGGGCCGATAGCTCTCATCGACGATGAATCGGTGGTCATCGGGATCGCCACCCGTAACCGGCTGTGGGAAAAGATGATGGCCAATATCGGTGAGGTTCGGGCGCGCGGGGCGCGCATTGTGGTGGTGGCCAAGCAGGGAGACTTCGAGACGGCTGGCCTGGCCGATGAGGTGTTGTGGGTGCCAGAGACCCACCCACTTTTCTCTCCGGTTCTAGATGTGGTCCCGCTGCAGTTGCTCGCCTATTTCTTGGCCAAGCTTCAGGGCAACGACGTGGACCGGCCCCGCAATCTGGCCAAGACAGTGACCGTCGAGTGAGACCGGCTCAGCTCCCCCGGTCAGTCTTCGTTGGGACCTGAGCGGTATGAACCCCGTCGGTGTCAGCGTTCTGACCATGCCATGAACGTGCTCGGAGTGGGCATTGATGGTGTGGACGTGGAGGACTTCCGCCGGCGCATGAGCCGCCGATCGGGACTGGCCCAGCGCCTTTTCAGCCCCGAGGAAAGGGCATGGGCCGCTCTGAGGTCCGATCCGCTTCCGGGACTGGCGGCCCGCTTTGCCGCCAAGGAGGCGACAATGAAGGCCCTCGGAGTGGGATTGGGGGCGGTGGATTTGTGGGATGTGTCGGTCGAGCGCCAACCCGGGGGCCGCCCAAGCCTGTCGGTTTCGGGTCGAGCGGCCGATCTGGCAGCCAGCCAAGGAGTGGGCTCTTGGCTCGTGTCCCTCACCCACACTGCCATTCATGCCACGGCAGTGGTGCTCGCCATGGCGGAAGCGACGTCATGAGGCCTGTTTGCTCCCTGGACGAGATGGCGGCCATCGAGGCTCGAGCCCACCGCCACGTGCCTGAACCCGAGCTAATCAACCGGGCCGGGGCCGCTCTGGCCCGAGTGGTGCTGGCCCGCATGGGCGGGGGTTACGGACGCCGAGCGGTGGTGGTGGCGGGCAAGGGTCACAACGGCGACGACGGCCGGGCCGCGGCGCGCCACCTTCGCCGACGAGGAGTCCAGGTGGACGAAGTCGACGCCGCCCTGGCTCAGGACAGTGCTCAGTTGCTGGAGGGCAAGGATGCCGCCCGGGGTTGTGATGTTGTCATCGACGCCGCCTACGGCACCGGATTCCACGGTCGCTACCATGCCCCGTTGTTCCCTCCCGGAGTCCCGGTGATTGCCGCCGACATACCCTCGGGTCTTTCCGGCCAGGACGGGTCGGCGGGCGATGGCGCGGTAATGGCCGATGCCACCGTTACTTTTGGGGCCCTCAAGCCCGGCCTGCTGCTCGGGCGTGGCCCGGAGTTGGCCGGGCAGGTCCATGTAGCGTCTATCGGCCTGGACGTGCCCCGGTGTACGGACGCCCTTCTCCCCTCGCTTGGACCGGACCCGAGCCTGTTGGCGTCGCGCCCCAACCGGCCACTGGACCCGTCGGGGGAGGTAGTCAACCAGGAGTGTATGACGTGGCTGGTCGATGACCACGACGTCGAAGTGGCGCTGCCGTCACGCCGGCGCTCCGGTCACAAATGGGACACGGCGGTGGCCGTCATCGCCGGTTCGCCCGGCATGATGGGTGCGGCCCAGATGTGTTCGGAAGGGGCGGCCCGGGGCGGGGCAGGAATGGTCCGATTGGGTGTTCCTGGTGCCGATCCCCGTGAATTGGTTCAGTCCGAAGTCGTGGCCTCGGCCCTCAATGGTTCGGGCTGGGCCGAAGAGGCCCGATCGTGGACGGCCCGGTGCCGGGCGGTGGTGGTGGGACCAGGTCTGGGCCGGAGCCCAGGGGTGACCGAGGGCGTTTGTGGCGTCCTGGATTCGTCGCCCGTCCCCATCGTGCTCGACGCCGACGCCATCAATGCCATTGCCGATCCCCGCCATCCCGAGCGGACGGCCAAGTTGATCCAGTCGTCGTCAGCTGGGGTGGTGCTTACCCCGCATGCCGCCGAGTTCGCCCGCCTGGCGGGCCACGAGGTGGGATCCGATCCGTTGGCCTCGGTGCGGGATCTGGCCACCAGGACCGGCGCCGTCGTATTACTGAAGGGCTCGACCACCATCGTGGCCGAACCCGGCGGGGTGGCTCTGATGGTTACGGCCGGGTCCTCCCGACTGGCCACGGCCGGGACCGGTGACGTGCTGACCGGGCTGATAGGGGCCTTCCTGGCTCGCGGGCTGCGGCCCCTCCCGGCAGCGGCGTTGGCCGCTCATGTCCACGGCCGGGCCGCCACCATGGGCCGGGCCGAGGGATTGGTGGCGGGCGATCTTCCCGCTCTCATCGCCGACTGGTTGTCTGCCTTGAGGGGTGTAGGGCTTTGAGTGCGCCTCCGGGTGACCGGCGCCAGGCTTGGGCCGAGATCGACCTGGCGGCGATAGAGGGCAATGCCGCCTTCCTGGTTGAGCTCAGCGCCCCCGCTGCCCTGTGCGCCGTGGTCAAGGCCAACGGCTATGGCCATGGGGCCGTAGCCGTTTCTCGGGCCGCCCTGGCCGGAGGGGCGCAGTGGCTGGCCGTGGCTCTGGTGGAAGAGGGCGTTGAGTTGCGCCAGGCGGGCATCGAGGCTCCCATCCTGGTGCTGTCCGAGCCGGTTCCCCTGGCCATGGTGTCGGTGGTTGAGCATGGACTTACCCCAACCCTGTACACGTCTATCGGGGTCCAGGCCATGGTCTCGGCTGCCCGGGCCGTCCGGCCAGGTCCGCCAGCCGTCCGGCCAGGTCCGCCAGCCGTCCGGCCAGGTGTCGGGTTGCCCGATGGGGGTATCCCGGTTCAGATCAAGATCGACACCGGAATGCACCGGGTGGGTGTCGGCGCAGACCAGGCTGTGGCATTGGCCCAAGCTGTCACCGCCGCTCCTGAGCTCGACCTGGTGGGGATATGGACCCATCTGGCCGTGGCCGACGAGCCGGGAAACAGCTTCTCGGAGGTTCAGTTGGGTCGCCTGGAGGCATTTCGCCAGGCGTTGGGTGAGGTGGGCATCGTGGTCCCGATGATCCATGCCGCCAACTCGGCCGGAGCCCTCGCCCATCCGTCGGCCCGACTGGACATGGTTCGTTGTGGCATAGCCCTGTATGGCTACCCGCCCAGTGAGGAATTGGCGGACCAGTGGTCCACCAGGCTTCGTCCCGCCCTGTCGTTGCGGGCCAGGGTGTCGATGGTCAAGGTCGTCCAGGCCGGGGAGGGCATTTCCTACGGGCTGGTTTATCGCCCCGCCGAGGATACCGTGGTGGCCACCGTGCCCCTGGGCTACGCCGACGGGGTGTCGCGACGCCTCGGACCTACCGGAGGCGAGGTCCTGGTGGGTGGCCGCCGTTGCCGCCTGGCCGGCACCGTGACCATGGACCAGGTCATGGTGGACTGCGGTCCTGGTTCGGACGTCGCCGTGGGCGACGAGGTGGTATTCATCGGCAGCCAGGATGGCCAGCGAATCGGGGCAGACGAATGGGCCCGCCGGCTCGGCACGATCAGCTACGAGGTCCTGTGCGGCATCGGAGCAAGGGTGCCGAGGATACCCGGATCCGGATCCGGGCCGGGATAGGTTGATCCCGCCAGCCATTTGGGTTGCCGGGGGGGGACGTTGAACGAGCCTGAGGATGCCGGGTTCACCGGGGAGGAAGTGGGAACGGTTATGTCCAGACAGGGCAAGAAAACCCCAGTAGGCAGTCCAGTAGGCCCTAAAGCCGCGGCCGGTAAGAATGGTGCGGCCGGAGCGGCCCCGACTGATGACAAGACCGGAGCGGGCCACAAGGTTTCGGCCGGTAACAAGACTGCGGCCCTCGACCAGGCTTCGACCGGCATGGCGGCGATCAAGGCCGGACGGCGGATTGCCCTACCCCTGGGGCTTGTCGGTGCGGGGGCGGGGGCTGTGATGGCTGTCGCGCGGGTGGCGGTGAGGCGCGAGCAGGCTCGTCCCGACGCCGTCGCGGCCGATGAGCTCGATCTCCCCGGCGATCTGGACCATGGGTGGGTGCGCATGGATGACGGGGCTGAGATCCATACCGTCGAAGCGGGCTCGGGGCCTCCGATGATTCTCCTCCATGGCATCACCTTGTCGGTCGCCACCTGGGTGTACCAGCTGCGCGAGTTGGCCGCCGGCCACCGTGTGCTGGCTATCGATCAGCGGGGTCACGGTCAATCCAAGGGTGGCCAGGAAGACCTGGGCATCGACCGCCTGAGCCTTGATCTGCTGGCCGTGATGGCGGAGAAAAAGATAAAAAAGGCAGTGGTGGTGGGCCACTCGATGGGCGGGATGGTGGCCCTGCACTCAGTTATCAACCACCCAGACGAATTCAAAAAGCATGTCAAGGGATTGGCCCTGGTGGCCACCTCGGGCGGACCTCTTTCCAGGGTGCCCGGGCTGTTGGCGGTGGCCGAGCTTCTCCAGCCCGGGCTTCGATACCGGTTCAACCGCTTCGAGGCCAGGGGACGCCCCGTCCTACCGCCTGGAGAGCTGTCCTACTGGCTGGCCCGGGTCAGCCTGGGCCGGCGACCGTCGCGCCGACACGTAGCCCTTACGGCGCAGATGGTGGCCGACGTGTCGCCGGCCACACTGTCCGGACTACTTGGGGCGGTCCTGTCCTTCGATCTGAGCCGCCATCTGGGAGATGTCGATCTTCCCGCCCTGGTGGCGGTGGGCACGAACGACCGCCTCACCCCGGCCTGGATGGCCCACGGCCTGGAAAAGGGCTTGAACCAGGCCGAATTGAAGGAGTTCGACGGCGCTGGTCACATGCTCATGCTGGAAAGACATGAGGAGTTGAGTCAGGCTCTGGATTCATTTGCTACTTCGCTGCGTTGATGGGACCGTGATGGGCGGAGCGTTGGATGCGCCTCTTATCGTCGGGGCGCCGTCCTGATAACCGACGTGGAGTGGGTGCGGGTTGGGCACTGGACCGACCAGGCGGCCCGTACCGGGTGCACGGTCGTCCTGTTGCCGGCCGGGTCGGTCGCCTCAGGAGAGATACGGGGCGGAGCCCCCGCCACCCGGGAATGGGCACTGCTGTCGCCTGAGCGCACCATCAGCCATGTGGACGCGGTCGTGCTGAGCGGGGGCTCGGCCTTTGGTCTGGCCGCTTGCGACGGCGTGCTCCGCTACTGCGCGGAGCAGTCCATGGGCGTGCCGACCGGGGCCGGGCCGGTTCCCATCGTGGTCGGGGCCTGTATCTATGACCTGGCCACGGGCGACTCTTCGATTCGCCCCGGTGCAGACCAGGGTTACGCCGCGGCGACGGCAGCCGGGGTCGGTGCCGCTGACCCTGGTTCGATGGGGGTATCCCTTGGTGCGGTGGGCGGCGGCTGTGGTGCCACCGTGAACAAGTGGTTGGGCTCGGGTGGCGTACGCCCTGGAGGGATCGGTTCGGCGTCCCAATGGGCCGGATCCCTGGTGGTCTCGGCTCTGGTGGTGGTCAATGCCGTTGGCGATCTTATCGAGAGAGCCCGATTGGACCCTATCCCTGAGGTGTGGCCCGAGGCGGGCTCTCTGGCACTGGGCGATCCGAATCCGTCGGGCGCCCCGTCGGGGGCCCCGTCGGGGCTTGGCGGCAATGACAACCCTAACTACCTGGATATTGGCGGCATGAACACCACAATCGGCGTCATCGCCACCAACGCGATCTTGACGAAGGGTGATTGCCTGCTGGTGGCCCAGTCAGGCCACGACGGCATGGCGCGGGCCCTCGAGCCTGTCCACACCAGTCTGGACGGCGACGCCCTGGTGGCAGTGGCAACGGGCGCAGTGCAGGCCCCACTCGAACAGGTCCGATTGCTGGGGGCAAGGTCCGTCGAGGCCGCCATCCGTTCGGTCCTGGCTTGACCTGGCCGAGCCCGGACCGAGGGGCGGTAACATTGTCGTTCGAGAAGCCGGAGGTGATGGCCCTGTTCAATCTGGCCACCAAGTCGGTTGAGGACACCAAGGAACTGGCTGGGGTGTTGGCCGCGTCCAGCAGACCAGGAGATGTGATTCTCCTGGTCGGAGAGTTGGGCGCCGGAAAGACGGCATTTGCTCAGGGCTTTGGACGGGGAATGGGGATCTTGGATCCAATCACCAGCCCGACTTTCACCCTGGTGCGCATCTACCGGGGCGAAATGGTGCTGTTGCACGTCGACATCTACCGTCTGGCTTCAATAGCCGAAGTGGAGGACCTCGCTCTGGGCGAGTTGCTCGACGCCGGTGGAGTGGCTCTTGTCGAATGGGGGGACATGGCTGCGTCGGTCTTCGCCCCCGATTTCCTGGAGGTCAGCCTTCGACCAGGGTGTGGTTCTGACGAGCGCAACATCGCCCTCAGGGCCAGTGGCCGGAGCTGGTCGACCCGGATGGAGGCTCTGGCCCTGGACCTCGATCGCTGGCGCTGCCCCCCCGAGGAGGACCGGTGTTGATCCTCGGAATCGACACGGCCACGGCCCAGGTTGGAGTGGCCATAGGCGACCACGACGGGTGTCGAGCCTCGTTCTCGTCGGCGACGGGGATGCGCCACGCCGAGGCCCTGGTGCCCGCCCTGCAGTTCACTTGCGCCCAGGCCGGGATCGCTCTGTCGGAGATCAAGGTGGTGGCTGTGGATACCGGTCCTGGTCTATTCACCGGATTGAGGGTGGGGGTAGCGACGGCCAAGGCCGTGGCCCAGGCCCTTCACGCCCCGATGATCGGATTGTCCAGCTTGGACCTCTTGGCCTTTTCGGTGCGCCACTCCCACCGGGAGATAGTTCCGGTCATCGACGCCCGACGGGGCGAGGTGTTCTTCTCCCGCTACCGCCATACCCAAGGCGGCATACAGCGACTGGCCGGACCCAATGTGTGCCGCCCTGAGGAGCTGGCCAACGACCTGCGGGCTGGACACGGCGAGGTGCTGGCCGTGGGTGACGGCGCATTGCGCTACGCCTCGATCCTGGCCATTGATTCCCGCATCGAGATCGGCTCTGTCTTTGCCGGCCATCCTTCGGCGGTATGCCTGGTGGAGTTGGCTCATCCTCGGGCCCTGCGTGAAGAGTTCGTTACCCCGCTTCAGATAGAACCGACCTACCTGCGCAAGCCTGATGCCGAGATCAACTGGCAGACCAGGGACGCCGCGCCCGGTGGCCGAGGAGCGCCCCGTGGTATTGCGAACCGGTGACGCCATCCCGGGGGAGGCCGGGGACGAAAACTTCCCTCCTCGCCTACCGGTGAGGGTGGAGGTGGTGCCCATGCGCCGTCGTCACCTGCGTTCCGTTCTGGCCATCGAGGAAAAGGTGTACCCAAGACCGTGGTCGTTGGGCTTGTTCATAGGCGAGCTGAGCTTGCGCGGCTCTCGCCTCTATAGCGTCGCCCGGATGGCAGGCGAGATCGTCGGGTATTCCGGCCTCATGGTGGTCGGCGATGACGCCCACGTCACCACGATTGCCGTGGATCCGGCCTGGCAACGTCGACACGTGGGATTCCGCCTCATGTGGGAGATGGCCACGGCGGCACGGGGGCGGGGCATCCGAAACGTTACCCTTGAGGTTCGGGTGGCCAACCGGACGGCGCAATCGCTTTACCAAAGATTTGGTTTCGTGCCCGCCGGCATCCGCAAGAACTACTACGCCGAGACCAACGAGGATGCCCTGATCATGTGGGCCAACGATATCGATACGACCGACTACGGGAACCAACTGGCCCGTCTGGCCCGGGATCTCCCCGGGGCTGGCGACCAACCGTGAGCGAGCTCATCCTCGGGATCGAAACGTCTTGTGACGAAACAGCGGCGGCGGTCGTGGCCGGCGGTATGGGGGTGCTGTCGTCGGTGGTCAGCAGCCAGATCGACATTCACGCCCGTTATGGAGGGGTGGTACCCGAGATCGCCGGTCGCGAGCACGTCATCTCCCTAACCCCGGTAATCTCCCAAGCCCTGGCCGAGGCCGGCCTGCCCGAGCACCTTGTCCCCGGTCCCGGAGTCCATCCCCTGGCCGGGGTGGCGGCCACGGTAGGGCCCGGGCTGATCGGATCGCTGCTGGTCGGGGTCAGTGCAGCCAAGGCATTGGCCCTGGTGTGGGGGGTGCCGTTCATCGGGGTCAACCATCTCGAGGCCCACCTCTACGCCGCATTTCTCGAACAGCCCGACCTGGACTTCCCCCTGGTGGTGCTGCTCGTATCGGGTGGACACACCATGCTGGTGGGCATGGAGGGATTCGGGAAATACCGCCTGCTGGGCCAGACCCTCGACGATGCCGCGGGCGAGGCCTACGACAAGGTGGCCCGGTTCTTGGGGTTGGAATATCCCGGGGGGCCTGCCATCGATGCCCTGGCCCCTTCGGGCGACCCGGAGGCCGTAACCTTCCCCCGCTCCATGCTAAATGACGGTCTCGACTTCTCTTTTTCCGGACTCAAGACGTCAGTGGTCAACTTCGCCCGCAAGCACCCAGAAGCGGGAGTGGCCGACCTGGTGGCGTCGTTTCAGGCCGCGGTGGTCGACGTGCTGGTGACCAAGGCGCGAAGGGCCGTTGTGGCAACCGGGGCCAAGGGGCTGGTCCTGGCCGGCGGGGTGGCGGCAAATTCCGCCCTCCGGGCGGCTGTGGCGGCGGCCTGCCAAACCGACGGCATCAGGGCATTCGTGCCCAGTCGGGCCATGTGCACCGACAATGCGGCCATGGTGGCGGCTGCTGGATGGTGGCGGCTCAACAGCGACGGCCCGACCGCCTTGGATGCCGGGGCCGATCCCAACCTGGCCCTGCCCGTTCTGAGCTAAAGACACCCGATCGGCTTGCTCAGACAAGCTGATTCCGAGCCGTCAGCCGGTGAGCCCTGGCAACTGGAGTTGGGGCGCAGTTGCCAGCCGGACAACGGGTCGCTATCGTTAGCACTCACCAGGTCCGAGTGCTAACGAGTGCCATAGGAGGCAGCTCACATGAACCTTAAGCCCCTTGACGATCGCATCGTCGTACGCCCCTCGGAGTCGGAGGAGACCACCGCTTCAGGTCTGGTCATCCCCGACACCGCCAAAGAGAAGCCCCAACAGGGTGAAGTGCTCGCCGTCGGCCCCGGCCGCCGGACCGAGAACAGCGGGGAGCTAATCCCCATGGACGTCAAGGTCGGCGACAAGGTCGTCTACTCCAAGTACGGCGGCACAGAGATCACCATCGACGGTGAGGACCTGCTGATCCTCACCGGCCGCGACGTGCTGGCCAAGGTAGGCAAGTAATGCCCAAGATTCTCAAGTTCGACGAGAACGCTCGTCGGGCCCTCGAAGCAGGCGTCAACAAGCTGGCCGACGCCGTCAAGGTCACGCTCGGCCCCAAGGGCCGCAACGTGGTCCTGGAAAAGAAGTTCGGGGCCCCGACCATCACCAATGACGGCGTCACCATCGCCCGTGATGTCGAGTTGGACGACAACTTCGAGAACATGGGCGCCCAGCTGGTCAAGGAAGTAGCAACCAAGACCAATGACGTGGCCGGCGACGGAACAACCACCGCCACCGTGCTGGCCCAGGCCCTGGTGCGCGAAGGACTGCGCAACGTGGCTGCCGGAGCCAACCCCATGGTGCTCAAGAAGGGCATCGACAAGGCCGTGGCCGCGGCCGTGGCCTCGATCAAGAGCCAGTCCAAGGTCATTGACGACAAGTCCGAGATCGCCCAGGTGGCGTCCATCTCGGCCGGCGATCCATCCATTGGCGAAGTCCTGGCCGACGCCATCGACCGGGTTGGCAAGGATGGGACGGTCACCGTCGAGGAGTCCAACACCTTTGGTCTGGAGCTCGAATTCACCGAGGGGATGCAGTTCGACAAGGGGTACCTGTCGCCGTATTTTGTCACCGACCAGGAGCGCCAAGAAGTGGTCCTGGAGGACCCCCTGGTGCTCATTGCCAACAGCAAGATCTCTGCCGTGCACGATCTGGTGCCGGTCCTGGAAAAGGTCATGCAGGCCGGCAAGAACCTGCTGATCATCGCCGAGGACGTGGAAGGCGAAGCTCTGGCCACCCTGGTGGTCAACAAGATCCGGGGAACCTTCTCCTCGGTGGCGGTCAAGGCCCCCGGTTTCGGCGAACGACGCAAGGCCATGCTGGGCGACCTCGCCATCCTCACCGGCGGCCAGGTCATCTCCGAGGAGATCGGACTCAAGCTCGACAGTGCCACCTTGGACCTGCTGGGCACCGCCCGGCGCATCATCGTGACCAAGGACGACACCACCATCATCGAAGGTGGCGGATCGGCCGATGAAGTCAAGGGTCGCATCGCCCAGATCAAGCGTGAGATCGACGATACCGACTCGGACTGGGATCGCGAGAAGCTCCAAGAGCGCCTGGCCAAGCTGGCGGGTGGCGTGGCCGTGGTTCGGGTCGGCGCCGCCACAGAGGTGGAGCTCAAGGAAAAGAAGCACCGGATCGAGGACGCCTTGTCCGCTACCCGTGCCGCCATCGAAGAGGGCATCGTGCCCGGGGGCGGTACCGCCCTGGTTCGCAGCCGCAAAGCCGTACTGAAGCTGGCTGCCACACTGGAAGGGGACGAGGCCACCGGGGCTCAGATCGTGAGCAAGTCGCTGGCAGAGCCGCTGCGTTGGATCGCCACCAACGCCGGCCTGGAGGGCGCCGTCATGGTCCAGCGGGTCGAGGCCGAGAAAGCCAATGTGGGTCTCAATGCTGCCACCGGAGTTTTCGAGGACCTGCTCAAGGCCGGTGTCATCGACCCGGCCAAGGTCACCCGTTCGGCGCTCCAGAACGCTGCCTCCATCGCTGCCCTGTTGCTCACCACCGAGGCATTGGTGACTGACAAGCCCGAGAAGTCCGACCCCGCCGCTGCGGCTGCAGCCATGGGTGGAATGGGCGGAGGCATGGGTGGCATGGGCGGAATGGGGATGATGTAGCGATCCCCCGCTAGCTCTGCGGGCAATCGGTACTCCCGCGTGGATTTGTGACGGTGGCCGGTCTCTTTGGGGATCGGCCACCGTCGCGCTTGGGGACCAGGGCTGTTCATCTACTTTGTAGCCATGGACCTAGTGCTACCTGATCCGGCCAAGTTGCTGGCGTCGTGGATGGAGTGGGAGAAGGGCGAGACCCCTCCGGGGCGGGTCATGTCCAAGCTCAAGACCGACGGCCTTCGCGAACTATTGGAGTCCCTGGTAGCCCTGCCGGCGGAGACGGCTTGAGTCACCGGGATGGGATTGCCCCACCCGGCCCGGCCCCGGGCAGGGAATCCGAAGAGTCCGTGGGGCGAGGACCCAGACAGCGCAGTCCCCGGCCCGGCACGGCTCGGCCCGGTGGCCCCCCGCCCTGGTCGCGGGGTGAATCACCCTTCACAACACCAGTGGGGTTGCGACAGGTCGAGGTAGCCCTGGCGGCCCATGAGGTCATAGGAGGGGGCGGTCCTGGGGGCGCGGCTGTGGCGGCCGGCCGCGAACCGGCGTGGCCTGGTGGTGACGGTCGCGAACCGGTGTGGCCCGGTGGTGACGGTCGAGAGAATGCAGCCCGGGGACGGCGCCCCGCCGGTGTCCTCGTTGCCCTGTTCGAGGAGGAGGGTCAGGCCCGGGTAATCCTCACCCGGCGGTCGGCCCACCTCCACGCTCACGCAGGAGAGGTTTCCTTTCCCGGTGGTGGCGTCGAGATCGGCGAGTCGGCCCAAGAGGCAGCCCTGCGCGAAGCGCACGAAGAAGTGGGGATCGACCCCGACTCTGTGAGGGTCATAGCCGAACTGCCAGGCCTGGCCACGTTGTCGGCGGCGTCGGGAATCACGCCTTTCGTCGGGCTGCTCGATGGACGGCCCCACTTGGTGCCCAACCCCAACGAAGTGGCTCTGGCCTTTGACGTGGCGTTGGTCGATCTCATGGCTCCGGGAGTTTTCAGTGAGGAGATCTGGGTTATGGCCGACGACGTGGAGCGGGCAATCCAGTTCTACGAGTTGCCCGAGGACATGATCTGGGGGGCCACGGCCAAGATGCTGACGTCCCTGCTGGTGATCATTATGGCCTCCTGAGGCTGCCGGTAGGCCGGTCAGTCCAAGTCCGACGGCGCCCTGGTGGCATCGAGGAAGACCTGGGTGACCTCAGGGAAGGCCCGGCGTAGTTCCTGGGCCATACGGGTGGAGGCGTCCTCGATCTGGGCTCCGGTCAGCGAGTCCTCGAAGTCCAGGCGAGCGAGAACCAGCAATTCGGTGGGACCGAGCACCTCGGTCATGATCTCGACCACCGAGGTGACCTCGGGACACGACCCGAGCAGGGTCATGATGCCGTCGCGAACCTCGGGCTCGGCCGCTTGGCCGATTAGGAACTCCTTGTTGTCCCTGACCAGGAAGGCGGCCACCGCTATCAGCAGCGCACCGATGGCCAAGGAGGCCACGGCGTCAAAGACGGGCCGACCGGTGGCCTGGTGTAGCGCGATACCCCCAAAGGCCAGCGCCAAACCGATCAGGGCTGCGCTGTCCTCGGTGGCCACCGTCTTGACCGTTGGGTCCGACGTGGTGGCCAGATGGCCCAGCACCGAGCGGCCCTTGGCCCGGGCCTCGTCGCGAAGCTGGTGCACGGCGCGCAGCCACGACATCGCCTCGAGCACGAAGGAAGCCCCCAGGATCACGTACTTGAGGGTGTAGGAGACGTGGCTTTGGTGGGGGTGGGTCAGGGCCAGGATTCCTTCGAATATCGAGTACCCGCCACCGGCGACGAAGATGCCCACCCCTGCCATGAGCGAGTAGAAGAAGCGCTCCTTGCCGTAACCGAACGGATGGTTGCGGTCCGGGGGCCGGCCACTTCGCCTGAGGGCCACGAACAACAAGACCTCATTGAGGGAGTCGGCTATGGAGTGGGCTCCCTCGGACAACAGGGCGGACGAGGAGCCGATCAGGCCGCCGAAGATCTTTGCCCCGGCGATGACCAGATTGGTGCCCAGGGCCACCAACACCGTGGTCAGGCTCTCTCCGCCGCCCCGATTCCCGGGTCCGATCTGGCCGGCCTCCCCGTCCCGGTCGTGCCGGCTGGACGGGGAGGCCTCATGGTGTCTTGGACCATGAGGCGGGTTGGAACATTCCCGCATTCATTCCACGCTACCGGCGGCCGTCACCATCGCGATCGGGCCGGGTAGCCTTGAAGGCATGCCCATTCTCAGCTTCGAGGGTGAAACACACGCCGAAATCATAAAAAAGGTCCGCCGATGGCTGGACTCGGTCGAGGGGCGGCCGGAGAACGTCGGGGCCGTGGTCGACATGGTCAACCAGGCCTCGGACCTGACCAAGGGAGCACTGACCATCCTGGCTCGCAATGCCCCCGGAGGCTTGTCGCGCAACGAATTGGTCAAGGAGCTCACCCGCATGGGCTTCGAGGCCACCGATTCCACCAAGAGGGCGGTGATCTCCAGCCTCGACTCGATGGCCGAGGCCACCGCCGGTGACGGTGTCCTCAAGCGTGTCGAACGGGCCCGCAACTCGGTGCTCTACGAGATGAATGCCGCGGTGGCCAAGCAGGTGCTTCGGGCCCTGCGCTGAGCATCCTGGACACACGCCACGAAGTGTGGCCGGCCCGGCCGGCACTAGACTCGCCAGTCACGAGGGCTTCCAGAGAACGGAGATGCGGTGGCTGAGGTCGAGATCGGCATGGGAAAGTCGGGTCGCCAGGCGTACGGCTTCGATGACATCGCCATAGTCCCCAGCAGGAGGACGCGCGATCCCGAGGACGTGGACATCTCCTGGGAGATCGACGCCTACCGATTCGAGCTCCCATTGATGGCGGCAGCCATGGACGGCGTGGTGAGCCCGGCCACGGCCATCGAAGTAGGCAGCCTAGGTGGTGTCGGTGTATTGAACCTGGAAGGGCTGTGGACCCGCTACGAGGACCCCGAGTCCCTGCTGGAGGAGATCTCCGAACTGGACAACGACAAGGCCACGGCTCGCATGCAACAGATCTACACCGAGCCCATCAAGCCCGAACTGGTCACCCGGCGCATCACCCAGATCAAGGAAGCGGGCGTGGTGTCAGCCGCCTCGGTGACCCCCCAGCGCACTGAGGCCCTGGCTCCCTACATCCTTGAGGCCGAACTCGACCTGCTGGTCATCCAGGGCACGGTTGTGTCGGCCGAGCACGTGTCCAAGACAGTGGAGCCCTTGAACCTCAAGCGGTTCATCCGGGAATTCGACATCCCCATCATCGTGGGAGGATGCGCTTCATACCAGGCGGCCCTCCACCTCATGCGCACCGGAGCAGTGGGCATCCTGGTCGGGGTGGGACCGGGCAACGCCTGCACCACCCGAGGCGTGCTCGGAGTGGGGGTTCCCCAGGCCACGGCCATTGCCGACGCCGCCGGGGCCCGGATGCGCCACCTGGACGAGACTGGGGTGTACGTGCACGTCATCGCCGACGGGGGGATGTCCAAGGGGGGCGACATCGCCAAGGCCATCGCCTGCGGGGCCGACGCCGTCATGATCGGATCCCCCTTGACCTCGGCCCATGAGGCTCCGGGGCGGGGTTACCACTGGGGCATGGCTACTTTCCACCCGACCCTGCCCCGGGGAGCCAGGGTCAAGACCACGGTGAGGGGCACGCTCAAGGAAATCCTGTTGGGGCCGGCCCACGAGAACGACGGTCGCCTCAACTTGTTCGGGGCGCTGCGCACCTCCATGGCGACCTGCGGCTACGAGACGGTCAAGGAGTTCCAAAAGGCCGAAGTCATGGTCGCCCCGGCCCTGCAGACCGAGGGCAAGGCGCTCCAGAGGTCCCAGGGCGTGGGGATGGGCCGCTGACCGGGCGCACCGCCTATTTGGCCTGTCCGTGGATGGCTCTGACCGTGAGTGATAGCGACCGTGAGTGTATTTGTATGAGCCAAGACTGTGAGTGACTTCGACAGCATTGTGGTGGTCGACTTCGGGGCTCAGTACGCCCAACTGATCGCCCGCCGGGTGCGCGAGGCTCACGTTTACTCCGAAATCGTGCCGCACGGCGCCACGGCCGCCGAGATCATGGCGCACGGACCGGTGGGCATCATCTTGTCCGGGGGACCGAAGTCGGTCCACGCCCCAGGCGCTCCTGGGCTCGACCCCGACGTGTACGGACTGGGAGTGCCGATTCTCGGCATTTGCTATGGGGCACAGCTCATGGCCCAGGACCTCGGGGGCGAGGTGGCCTGCACCGGTCGGGGAGAGTACGGACGCACTACCCTCGATGTCGTTTCACGCTCGGGCCTGCTCGGCGACCTGGCCAGTGGGCAGGATGTCTGGATGAGCCATTTCGACTCCATAACCGAGGCCCCCGACGGGTTCGCCGTCACCGCCCGATCGGCCGATTCCCCAGTTGCGGGAATGGAGAACCGTGATCGGGGACTGTACGGGGTCCAGTTCCATCCCGAGGTGGCTCATACCTCGCGGGGCCAGGATGTCATCAAGCGCTTCCTCTTCGACGCCGTGGGGGCCCGACCCACCTGGACCCACACCTCCATCATCGAGACCACAGTTGATGCGGTGCGTCGCCAAGTGGGCTCCGAGCGGGTCATATGCGCCCTGTCCGGTGGGGTGGACTCGGCCGTGGCCGCCGCACTGATGCACAAGGCCATCGGCGATCAACTGACCTGCGTCTACGTGGACACCGGTCTGATGCGCTCGGGGGAATCCGAGCAGGTCGAGGCGACCTTCGCCCGCCAGTTCTCGATGGACCTGGTCCACGTCAAGGCGGCCGATCGGTTCATGGCTGCCCTGGCAGACCTGGCCGATCCCGAGACCAAGCGCAAGACCATAGGCGAGCTTTTCATCCGCATATTCGAAGAGGTGGCCGCCGGCTACGAGGATGCCCGCTTCCTGGTCCAGGGCACCTTGTATCCAGACGTCATCGAGTCGGGGACCAAAGACGCGGCCCGGATCAAGTCGCACCACAACGTGGGTGGACTACCCGATGACATGGAGTTCGAACTGGTGGAGCCGCTGCGGAGCCTGTTCAAGGATGAGGTCAGGGCGGTGGGCGAGGAGCTGGGCCTGCCCGAGGAGATCGTGTGGCGCCAGCCCTTCCCTGGTCCCGGACTGGCCGTGCGCATAGTGGGGACCATCACCCCCGAGCGGGTCGACATCCTCCGGGCCGCCGACGCCATCGTCACCGAGGAGATCAAAAAGGCCGGCCTGTACCGCGATCTGTGGCAGAGCTTCGCCGTGCTGGTGGTGGCCCGGACCGTCGGGGTCATGGGTGACGAGCGCACCTACGCCTATCCCATCATCATCCGGGCGGTGACCAGCGACGACGCCATGACGGCCGATTGGGCCCGCCTTCCCTACGATTTGTTGGAGAAGCTGTCGGGCCGCATCATCAACGAGGTGCCCGGGGTCAATCGGGTGGCACTGGACATCACGGCCAAGCCCCCCGGCACCATCGAGTGGGAGTAGTCCCGGCCACCGAGGCATTGCTCGATGGTCTGAACCCGGCCCAATTGGCCGCCGTGACCCACGGCCAGGGGCCCCTCTTGGTGGTGGCCGGAGCCGGATCGGGCAAGACCCGCGTCCTGACCCGGCGGATCGCGTACCTGATGGCCGAGCGGAACGTTGCGCCATATCAGGTCCTGGCCATCACCTTCACCAACAAGGCGGCCGGGGAGATGAAAAAGCGGGTGGCCCAGCTGGTGGGCCCCGATGCCGCCGACATGTGGGTCTCCACCTTTCACTCGGCTTGCGTGCGCATCCTGCGCCGCCACGCCCAAGATGCCGGCTATCGGCCCGGGTTCACCATCTACGACCAGGCCGACTCGGTTCGCCTGGCCCGCTATGTGCTCGAAGACCTCAACATCGACACCCGCAAGATCTCGCCCCGGGTCACCGCCGGCGCCATCAGCGCAGCCAAGAGCGCCACCCTTGGGCCTTCGGAGGTAGCTGATGCGGCCACCACCATATTCGAGCGGCGCGTCGCCCAAGCCTATGGCCTGTACCAGGAGCGCCTGCGGGCGGCCAATGCCTTGGACTTCGACGATCTGATCATGGTCACTGTTGCGATGCTTCGGGCTCGCAGCGACATCTGCGAGTCGTTCCGGCGCCGGTTCCGTCACATCCTGGTCGACGAGTACCAGGACACCAACGCCGTCCAGAATGAGTTGGTCATGCTGTTGGGGTCCGATCACGGAAATGTGTGCGTGGTGGGCGACACGGATCAGAGCGTGTACCGCTTCCGGGGAGCGGACATCTCCAACATCATGGAGTTCTCAACCGTGTTTCCCGACGCCACCGTGGTCAAGCTGGAGCAAAATTATCGCTCGACCCAGAACATCCTCGACGCGGCCAATGCCGTGATCGCCAACAACGAGCGGCGTACCCCCAAGAGGCTGTGGACCGAGTCGGGACCGGGGGCCAAGGTCACCCGATTCTGTGGGTCAGACGAATACGACGAGGCCCGCTGGGTGGTGACCCAGTTGAAAAGCCTGGCCTCCTCGGGCCAGTTCGGCTATCAGGACATGGCCGTGTTCTACCGGGCCAACGCCCAAAGCCGGGTGCTGGAGGAAGAACTGGTCCGCCATGGAGTCGCCTACAAGGTGGTGGGGGGCATCAAGTTCTACGACCGCAAGGAAGTCAAGGACGTGCTGGCCTACCTGCGGGTCCTGGTCAACCCCGATGACGAAGTCAGCCTCAAGCGCATACTCAACGTGCCCAAACGGGGCGTGGGGGACGCCAGCGTCGCTCGTCTGGACGCTTGGGTGGCGGCCGACGATGGGTACGCGGGTCCCCGGCGGACCTTTGCCGCCGCAGCGGCCTCGGCCCGGGATGCGGGGATCACCGGGCGGGCGCTCAAGGGCCTGGAGCAGCTGGCCGGCGTGCTGTCCGATCTGGGAGGGCTGCTGGTCGGCTCCTCCCCCGAGGCCATGGTCGAGGCCGTGATCGAGATGACCGGCTACGGCCAAGAGCTCGAAGTCCAGGCCCAGGGCGAGTCGGGCCTTTCCCACGAAGCCGAGGGCCGTCTGGAGAACCTGGCCGAATTGGTGGGCATGGCCGGTGAGTACCCCGACACCGAGAGCTTCTTGGAGGCAGTGGCCCTGGTGGCCGACGCCGACGAGTTGCCCGACGACGAGCCCGAAGTGGTGCTCATGACCCTGCACACGGCCAAGGGTCTGGAGTTCGGGGCGGCTTTCCTCGTGGGGATGGAGGACGGAGTGTTCCCCCATGCTCGCTCTCTTGTCGATCCCGACGAGCTGGAGGAGGAGCGGCGGCTGTGCTATGTGGGCATCACCCGGGCCCGCCAGCGGCTCTTCTTGTCCAACGCCTGGACGAGGTCCCTGTACGGCTCGCCCCAGTACAACCCCCCCAGCCGGTTCCTTGACGAGATCCCCGAGTCATTGCTGGTCCATGACCCCCACTCCCGCCAGTTCGGCGGTTCCAGTTCCTACGGCTGGGGCAGCCGGCGGTCGATGGGCTCCTATGACCCCGACGACGAAGTGGGGTCGCCCCCATTCGGCGGCGGCCGCCGCGGTAGGCCGGCGGGCGGGGGGGACCAACCCCGCCGACACCCGGTGCGCACGACGGGGGCTGAGTTGCTGGGCTTGGTGGTCGGAGACGCCGTGGTGCACACCCGCTGGGGGGAGGGCACGGTCAAGGCCCTGCGGGGCGAGGGAGAGCAGTCCGAGGCCACCATCGAGTTCGTGGGGGTCGGGGAAAAGCGCTTCCTCTTGGCCCTGACGCCCCTGAAAAGGGCATGAAGGAATCTGTATTGCGCCTCGGTAACGAATACAAGGTGTGAACGCGACCAAGAAAAAGAAGGCCGGTGGACCCAAAGGGGTGGCGTCGAGCCAATTGCATGCCTCGCTCGCCCTGGTGGGAGCGGCCATGATGCTGGCCATCGCCATCGTCCATCTCCACCTATGGGCTTCGGCAGGCTACCGGCACATCCCGACCATCGGTCCGTTGTTCCTGGCCAACTTCATCATCGGGCTGGTGGTGGCGTTCGCCCTGATCGCCACGTTGGTCCCAGCGATGGAAAAGGTGCCGGTGCTGGGGCAGCCGTGGGGCCAGGCGGCCCTGGGTATCGGGGGCGCCCTGTTCGCCCTGGGAACTCTGATCGGTTACATCGTGACCCTGACCAACGGGCTGTTCCAGTTCATGGAGCCGGGCATCTCGTATTCCGGTGGAGTTGCCATCTTTGCAGAGGTCACCAGCGTTGCCGTCTTGGCGGTGTGGGCGGCAATGCTCTTAGGATGGCGGACCGATGCAACGCCCCTACAGAGTGGTGGTGGCCAAGCCCGGGCTTGACGGGCATGACCGCGGCGCCAAAGTGATCGCCCGGTCGCTGCGCGACGCCGGCTTCGAGGTGATCTACACCGGGCTGCACCAAACCCCCGAACAGGTGGTCGGGGCCGTGGTCCAAGAGGACGCCGATGCCGTGGGTCTATCGCTTCTGTCGGGGGCGCACATGACCCTGGTGCCCCGGATTACCGAAAGTCTGGCCGCGGCAGGCAGGGGAGACGTGGTGGTCGTTTGCGGGGGGATCATTCCCGACGAGGACATCCCCCAACTAAAGAAGTTCGGCGTGGCAGAGGTGTTCACTCCCGGCGCCTCGCTGCCGTCCATATCCGATTGGCTGGCCCGTGCTCTGGACGAGCGGGAGTCCGGCCAGATGCCTGGTGAAGGGAACGATTAGGTGGACCTGTTCGAATATCAGGGCAAGCAGTATTTTGCCCGATTCGGTATACCGGTGTCAGCCGGGGGGGTGGCCGATGACGTCGACGAGGCGCTGGCCCAGGCCGAGGCGGCCGGTTATCCCGTGGTGGTCAAGGCCCAGGTCCAAGTGGGGGGCCGGGGCAAGGCCGGGGGGATCAAGCTGGCGGCCAACGCCCAGGAGGTGCGGACCCATGCATCGGCCATCTTGGGTATGGACATCAAGGGCCACGTGGTCAATCGCTTGTGGGTCGAGCACGCCAGTGACATCGCTGCTGAGTACTACGCCAGCTTCACTCTGGACCGGGGAGCCAAGAAGCACCTGGCCATGGTCTCGGCCGAGGGCGGGGTGGAGATCGAACAGGTGGCCGAGGAGAATCCCGAGGCCATAGCCCGCCTGCACATCAATCCGGTCGACGGTCTGTCCATCCAGGCGGCCAAGGAACTGGTGGCGGCGGCCAACTTGGACGAGAAGGCTCGGGCCGGCGCGGCCGAGATGCTCGTCGCCCTGTACCGCTGCTTCGTCGAAGGGGACGCTGACCTGGCCGAGATCAATCCGTTGATCCTCACCCCCGACGGCAGGGTCCATGCCTTAGACGCCAAGGTGACCTTGGACGACAGCGCTGCCTACCGCCATCCCGAGTGGGACGAGTTCCGCGCCGCCCAGGTCCTCGACGACAGGGAGCGTCGCGCTCGGGACAAGGGACTGCAGTACGTGGGCCTGGAAGGTTCGGTGGGCATCATCGCCAACGGGGCGGGCCTCGCCATGAGCACGTGCGACGTGGTCAACCAGGTAGGGGGCAAGCCGGCCAACTTCTTGGACATCGGTGGAGGGGCCAACGCCGAAGTCATGGCCGGGGCCCTGGAGGTCATCAACGCCGACTCCGACGTACGGTCCATCTTCATCAATATTTTCGGAGGAATCACCCGTTGCGACGAGGTGGCCAATGGCATTGTCGAGGCCATGGGACGGGTGAAGCTGTCCTCGCCCCTGGTCCTTCGCCTGGACGGCACCAACGCCGAGGCCGGCCGGGCCATCCTGTCCGAGCACGAATCCGACCGACTGATCGTCAAACCCACCATGCTCGAAGCCGCCCGCCGGGCAGTCGAGCTCGCCGGAGGCGCCAAGTGAGCATATTCGTGGACCAAAACACGCGGGTCCTGGTCCAGGGCCTGACCGGGGGCCAGGGCCGCTTTCACGGCCTGCGCAACCGGGACTACGGGACCAAAGTGGTGGCGGGAGTGACTCCGGGTAAGGGCGGCCAGGACGTGGACGGGATCCCCGTGTTCGACTCGGTGGCCGAGGCGGTGGCGGCCACGGGAGCCACGGCATCGTTCATTTCGGTCCCGCCCCGTTTCGCCCCCGCCGCGATCATCGAGGCGGCCGAGGCCGGGGTGGCCTTCGTGGTATGCATCACCGAGGGCATTCCGGCCCAGGACGAGGCACTTTTCTACAACCGCCTCATTTCGGAGTTTCCTGCCACACGCCTTCTCGGCCCCAACTGCCCGGGGATCATCTCGCCCGGCAAGTGCAACATCGGCATCACCTCGGGCGACATTGCTCTCCCCGGCGGTCCGGTGGGAATCGTGAGCCGTTCGGGCACGCTCACCTACCAAGCTCTGCACGAACTGTCCCAGAAGGGGGTGGGCCAAACCACCTGCGTCGGTATCGGAGGCGACCCCGTGCCGGGCACCAACTTCATCGCCTGCCTGGCCGCCTTCCAGGCCGATCCCGAGACCCGGGCCGTCATGATGATCGGCGAGATCGGCGGGGCCGAGGAGGAGAAGGCGGCCGAGTACATCGCCAAGGAGATGGACAAGCCGGTGGTGGTCTACATCGCCGGGGTCACCGCCCCGCCGGGTAAGAAGATGGGACACGCCGGGGCCATCATCTCTGGGTCAAAAGGCACCGCTCAGGCCAAGATGGATGCCCTGGCCGACGCCGGGGCCCGGGTGGCCCTCAACCCGACCGAGGCCGGAGAAGTCATGGTGGAGGTCGTCGCCGCGCTGG
>JBOGIG010000065.1:0-16199 GCA_050742455.1 Acidimicrobiales bacterium | reverse complement strand
CGCCCATTGCGCAAGATTCCCCACTGCTGCCTCCCGTAGGAGTCTGGGCCGTGTCTCAGTCCCAGTGTGGCTGATCGTCCTCTCAGACCAGCTACCCGTCGAAGCCTTGGTGAGCCGTTACCTCACCAACAAGCTGATAGGCCGCGAGCCCCTCCCGAAGCGGAGTCCATTTCCTCACCAGGTCATGCGGCCCGGTGGGGGCATCTGGTATTAGCACCGGTTTCCCGGTGTTATCCCAGTCTTCGGGGCAGGTTGCTCACGTGTTACGCACCCGTTCGCCACTAGGTCTTCACCAGTGTTGCCACTGGATGGACCCCGTTCGACTTGCATGTGTTAAGCACGCCGCCAGCGTTCGTCCTGAGCCAGGATCAAACTCTCCATTGAGATCGCAGGTCGGACCCAAGGGCCCTTCCCGAAATCGGAGAGCCGGTCTCGGGGACACTGATCCCTCCGACCGACTGGCACCAAAACGGACGTTGTCCGTATTCAGTGCATTGACTTCATGGCTCACGCTTGACGCGTGGCCACCGCACTGGCTTTTGGCTATCTCTGTTCCGTTTTCAAGGAGCAACATCCGACGCGAGTACATTCCGCGAGGAAGAGGTACCTACCCGCCGGGCTGGCGCGCTGTGCTGTAAAGCGCTCCCAGTTGGGCCGATGGCCTTTCCGGGCGAAGAGCCAACCTACCCCCTCCTCCTGGCCTTGTCAACTGGGGCCACTTGGCTGGCCAGAAGTCAACTGGGGCCACTTGGCTGGCCAGAAGTCCACTGGGGCCACTTGGCTGGCCAGAAGTCCACTGGGGCCACTTGGCTGGCCCAGAGCCGGCGCCGCGGCCGGCGCCATCGGCTCCTGGCCGATTCAGCCTCGTCGGGACACGTGTTCGTCTCCATCCACCCACCAACGCCATGGGTGTTCTCTTCCCGCCGACAGGCCGATGCGCACCCCGTTGGCCGGACGGGCCGGAGGACCGGCGCCAGCGTCGAGGATACAGATCCCGGCACCGCCGTCGACCAGATCGACCCCGTCAAAAGAGCGGTCCAGACCCAGGGCTTGGCAAAGCTTGGCCGGTCCGTTGGTCAGGTCTCGGGTTCGAACAGCCCGGGGCCGCAGATCGGACATGTAATCCACGCCGTCCACCGGCGCCAAGGCCCGGATGAGCACGGCCATCGCTTGGCCCTCTTCACCGCAGGTGGCATTGGCGCAATGATGCATCCCGTAGGTGAAGTACACGTACAGGTGCCCGGCCGGCCCGAACATGGTGGCATTGCGCCGGGTCCGACCCCGATAGGCGTGCGATCCGGCGTCGATGGCCCCGCAGTAGGCCTCGACCTCGACGATGCGACCACTTCGTACCTGGTTCCCCGGGCCGGTTCGACATAAGACCTTGTTGAGTAGGTCGGGTGCCACCAGGCGCGAGTCCCGGCGATAGAAATCCCGACCGAGCCTCGCCGGTCCGACCCGATTCACTGGCGCCTACGGCCCCAAACGGCGGGCGTCGGTCTCGAGGCGCGCGGCGAACCGCTCCATCTGCACCGAGACCGGGTCCGGTCCCGCTCCTCCGGGTGACCGGCGCCGGGTGACGGGCACGCCCGGACCGAGCAGCTCGGCCGCCTCTGCCCCCAGATCGGGATGGGCCGCGACCAGCTCCTCCAGAGGTACTCCCCGCTCCAGACCCTCTCGGACCAAAGAGCCCACCACTGCGTGAGCCGACCGGAAGGGCATGCCCTTTTCCACCAGCCATTCGGCCAGATCGATAGCGGCCATGGCCGGGGTCCCCGCCGCGGCCTGCATGCGCGCCACATCGAATCTAGCTGTGGCCAGCATGGCCGATAGGGCCCCTAGGGCCAGGCCAACTTGCTCCACGGCGTCGAACAGGGGCTCCTTGTCCTCCTGGAGATCCCTGTTGTACGACAGCGGAAGACCCTTCAGGGTGGCCAGGAATCCGGCCAGGTGACCGATAAGGCGACCGGCCTTGCCCCGGGCCAGCTCCGCGATGTCGGGGTTCTTCTTCTGGGGCAGCATGGAGCTGCCGGTCGTGTAGGCGTCGTCGAGATGGATGAAGCCGAACTCTTCGGACGACCAAAGGACGATCTCCTCGCCCAGACGGGACAGATGAACGCCGATCAGAGCCAGGTCGAAGAGTCCCTCGGCCACAAAGTCCCGGTCCGACACTGCATCCATGGAGTTCTCGAACCGAGCCTCGAATCCCATCTCAGCCGCCACCAGATCAGGGTCCAGATCAAAAGAGGAGCCGGCCAGGGCTCCCGCCCCCAGGGGGGAGCAGTTCAGCCGGGTCACAGTGGCGACGAGGCGGTCGAAGTCCCGGGCCAGGGCCCAACCGTGGGCCAGCATGTGATGGGCCAACAGCACCGGCTGGGCCCTTTGCAGGTGGGTATAGCCGGGGAGATACGATCCCTCGGCCCCCTCGGCGATGTCGTACAGGACCCGCTGCAATCCGAGGACGGACCGGGCCAGTTCGGCCAGCTCACGGCGGGCATAAAGACGTAGGGCCGTGGCCACCTGGTCGTTGCGGCTGCGGCCGGTGTGGAGCTTGGCCCCAGTTTCCCCGGCGAGTTCAGTGACCCGGCGCTCGATGGCGGTGTGGATGTCCTCGTCCCCGGGGCCGTATTCGAAGCTGGCCTCCTCCAACTCCGTGCGGACTGTCTCAAGGGCCGACTGCAATGTCCCCACTTCGTCAATTGTCAGAATTCCGGCCGCGCCCAAGCCCTTGACGTGGGCCGAGGATCCGGTCACGTCGTCGAGTGCCAGGCGGCGGTCGAAAGACAGGCTCTGGGTGAAGTCCCACAGTTCGGGCGCCGGACCGGCACCGAACCGACCGTGCCACAGCGTCATTGCGAGCCGATCTGGCGAGCGGCCCAGGTCTGTATGCCCATCCCCCAGAGACGGACGAAACCCTCGGCGTCGGAATGACGAAACGAGTCGGCAGCCTCATAGGTGGCCAGGTTGTAGTCGTACAGCCCGACAGGGCTGCGCCTGCCCCCTACGTAACAGCGACCGGGTTCGCACACCAGGCGCACCTCTCCGGTCACAAATGCCTGGCTCTGGGTCATGAAGGCGTCCAGGGCCGACCGCAGCGGCGAGTACCACATGCCGTCATAGACCAGTTCGGCATAGCGGGGCTCCAGGCGAGCCTTTTCATGGGCCAGGTCGCGCTCCAGGGTGATGTCTTCCAGATCCCGGTGGGCCAGAATCAATGCCAGTGCCCCGGGACACTCATAGATTTCCCTGCTCTTGATACCCACGCGGCGATTCTCCACCATGTCGATGCGTCCCCAGCCGCAAGCCCCGACGATGCTCGACACCCGATCGACAAGGACCGAAAGACCCATCGGTTCCCCGTCCAGCGAGACCGGAACGCCGGCCTCGAAGCCCACGGTGATCTCTGTAGTCCCCGTGGCGGTGGGCCGGGTGAGTTCGAACACCTCCTCGGGAGGCTCGACCCAGGGGTCCTCCAGGATCCCGCATTCGATGGTCCGTCCCCACAGGTTCTGGTCGATGGAGTAGGGGCTCGCCTTGGTCACAGTGATGGGGATCCCGTGGCGCTGGGCATATTCGATGGATTCCTGGCGAGTCAGACCCCAACCTCTCACCGGAGCCAGCGTCTCCAGATCGGGAGCCAGGGCCCGGGTGTTGACCTCGAAGCGAACCTGGTCGTTCCCCTTGCCCGTGCAGCCGTGGGCCACCGCCCCGGCGCCGAAATGCCGGGCCTGGGCCACAAGGTGCTTGACGATGATGGGTCGAGACAGGGCCGAGACCAGCGGATACTTTCCTTCGTAGAGGGCGTTGGCCCGGATGGCCGGAGTGACAAAGTCACGGGCGAACTCCTCCCGGCAGTCCACCACCACGGCCTCGACAGCCCCGGCGGCCAGGGCCCGGGCCCGCACTTGCTCGAAGTCACCACCCTGGCCAACGTCGACGGCCACGGCGATGACCTCCACTCCCATCTCCTCCCCCATCCACTTCACGGCCACCGAGGTGTCCAATCCCCCGCTGTAGGCCAGCACGACTCGCTTTGCCACTGTGTCTCCTTGTCCGTTCCTGCTTCGAGATTTTGCTATGAGATGCTGCGGGGAGATGGCGACCAAAACTAGAGGCCGGCCAGGCGGGTCAGGGCCAGGGCCAGGCCCGAGCCGCCCACCTCCTCGGTGGCGACCACCATCACCGTGTCGTCACCGGCCACTGTCCCCACCATCCCGGACATGCCGGCCCGGTCCAGGGCTGAGGCCACCACATGGGCCGAGCCCGGAGGGGTGCGCATGACCACCAGGTTCAGGGAGTGCGACACCTCCACCACCCACTCACCGAGCACCCGTTTGAGATGGTCCTGAGGGACAACCTGATCCCAGGGGAGCTCGGGGATGGCATAGGTGGTGTCGCCGCCGGGAAGACGGACCTTTACCGCTCCCATTTCCTCCAGGTCCCTCGACACCGTGGCCTGGGTGGCATCGATGCCGGCGTCGGACAGCAGGCTCACCAGCTGGGCCTGACTGGACACCTGGCGTTCGGCCAGGATGGCACCGATGCGGTCCTGGCGCTGGTTCTTGGACATGGCCATCAGTCCCGGTCCCGCTCGGGCCGGTGGTTACGATCGCCTTCAGGCCGGCGGTCCGACCCTGGTGTGACCTCGAGGTCGACCTGGTCGGCCAGCCACCACAACAGGCCGCGCATGGCGTGCATCCGGTTGGCCGCCTGTTCCCACACTCGAGAGGCGGTGCCGTCCACGACCTCGGCGGAGATCTCCAAGCCCCGATGAGCCGGCAGGCAGTGCAACACCACGGCCCCGGGTGCTGCAAGGGCCATCAGCCTTTGATCTACCCCGAAGCCCTCGAAGTCGGCCAATCGCTGGTCCTGGTCGGATTCTTGGCCCATCGACACCCACACGTCGGTGTAGACGACGTCGGCACCTTCCACGGCGGGCTCGGGTCGGTCGAATACGGCCAAGCTTCCCCCCAGTCCGGCCACCCGATCCCGATCCTGTTCGGACGGGCCATAGCCGGGGGGAGCGGCCACCCTCATCTCCATGCCCGACATGGCCGCGGCCAGGGCCAGGGATCGGCACACGTTGTTGGCATCGCCCACGTAGGCCAGCTTCACCCCGGCCGTGCCCCCCAGAGCTTGGCGCACGGTCAGCACGTCGGCAATGGCCTGGCACGGGTGACCCAGATCCGACAACAGGTTGACGACGGGCACGACGACCCCGGCCTGGTCCAGGGCCCGGGCCATCCGCTCCACCGTGGAGTGCTCATTGACCCTGGCCCCTATGGCCAGGTGATAACAGCCAAGGGTGCGGGCCACGTCCTCCACGCTTTCGCGGCTGTCGAGCCCGACCTCGCCTGCCTGGATGGTAACCGGGTGTCCCCCCATCTGAGCTACGGCCACCTCGGAGGAGTTGCGGGTGCGGGCACTGGCCTTTTCGAACAGCAATGCCACGCTCCGTGCCCTCAGGCGATCTGCCGAGGCGGCCACCGGCTGTTCGGCCCGTACCACCACATCGGCCAGCTCGGCGGCCGACAGGTCATCGACCTCCAAGAAATGCCGAGTCACGCTTGCCTTCGTCCGGCCGAGGCCACTTCCAACAGGCCCGACAAGATGGCCAGGGCCTGGTCGATCTCGTCCGATGAGATCAACAGGGATGGGGCCAGGCGTAGAACCCGAGGGGCGGGGGCATTGATGACCAGGCCCGCCTCCAGGGCCGCCGCCACCACCCCGGCGCCGTCAAGAGCCAGGTCGTCATCCAGCACTGCACCGAGCAACAGGCCCCGACCCCGCACGTCAGCGATCCCGGGCAGGGCGGCCAGTCCCTGGGCCAGATGCCGTCCGGCCCGGACGGCGCGGTCAGGGACATCCTCGGCCTCCATGACGGAGAGGGTGGCCCGAGCGGCTGCGGCGGCCAGGGGCTGGCCTCCGAAGGTACTGCCGTGGTCACCAGGCCTGAAGGCATCGGCCACTTCGTTGCGGGCCCAACAGGCGCCGA
Source organism: Acidimicrobiales bacterium (assembly GCA_050742455.1). Classification (GTDB taxonomy): domain Bacteria; phylum Actinomycetota; class Acidimicrobiia; order Acidimicrobiales; family JBOGIG01; genus JBOGIG01. The sequence goes on along the minus strand of JBOGIG010000065.1, from coordinate 10,204 downwards.
TGGGCATGCCGTTGCCCAGGGCCTTGGCCATGGTCACGATGTCGGGACGGATTTCATCGTGCTGGAATCCGAACCAGGCCCCTGTCCGCCCGAGACCGGTCTGGATCTCATCCATGATCAACAGGATCCCGCGCTCCCGGCAAGCGGCCTGAACTTCGGCCAGGTATCCGGGGTCGCTCATGACCACCCCACCTTCTCCCAGGATCGGCTCCAACATCACCGCTGCCACCACCGAGGCATCGAGGGACGACACCAGGGCGCCGACATCATTCCAGGCCACGTGGCGGAACCCCTCGGGCAATGGTTGGAAGGCCTCGTGCTTATGGGGCTGGCCCGTGGCGTGAAGGGTGGCCAAGGTGCGACCGTGAAACGAGCCATAGGCGCTGACTACCACGTGCCGGCCGGGGCCGGCCCAGCGCCGAGCCAATTTGATGGCGCACTCGTTGGCCTCGGCTCCGGAGTTGGCAAAGAACACCTTTCCCTCACCCGGTCCTTCACCCGTTTCCTTGCCTGATACCGACGCCGATGGCCGGTTCCCAAACTGCTGGTCCCGTCCCCCCCGGGCACTGATTAGGCGATCCAGGGTGGCGGCCACGTCGTTGGCCACGTCGTTGCCGAAGAGGTTGGAGACGTGCCACAAGCGCCCGGCCTGGGCCCTCACCGCCTCGACGACGGCCGGATGGCAGTGCCCGAGCGAGGTGACGGCGATGCCGCTGAGGAAATCCAGGTACCTCTTGTCGTCCTGGTCGTACAGATAGGCGCCCTGACCGCGCACGAACGTCACCGGTGGTGCGGCGTAGTTGTCCATGAGGAAGCCGTTGAGGCCAGGATCGGTCATGGCGATGCCTTGGCTGCGGGCGTGACTACCCCGTCCTGGGTGACGACCCCGGCTGAGGGGACAGAATTGAGTTCGGCCGAGGTGATCATGGTGCCCACGCCCTGGTCGGTGAAGGTCTCCAGCAGAAGGGCGTGGGGAATGCGACCGTCGAGGATGTGGGCTTGGCCCACCCCCCCAGCCAGAGCGTGCAGGCAAGCCTGGGCCTTCGGCACCATGCCACCCTCGACCGAACCGTCCCGCACCATCTCCTCAAGCTCTTCGACCCGGGCCGAGCGCACCAGGCTGTCGGGGTTGTGGCGGTCCCTGCGTATTCCCTCCACGTCGGTGAGGAACACCAGCTTGGACGCCCCGAGCGAGGCGGCCACCGCTCCAGCCACGGTATCGGCATTGACGTTGTAGGCCTGACCCGAACGATCGCTTCCAATGGTGGCCAGCACCGGCACCAGGCCCTGGGCCAACAGCCGCTCCAGGATGCCGGGATTGATTCCCTCGATGTCGCCGACAAAGCCCAACTCTGGCGAGCGGGCGTTGACCATTATCAGCCCGGCATCCTCGCCCGACAGACCAACGGCCAGTGGAGCGTGAACATTTATGGCCCCGACGATGTCGCGATTGACCTTGCCCACCAGCACCATTCGGGCGATGTCGAGGGTGTCGGCGTCGGTCACCCGCAAGCCGTGGCGGAACTCGGGAACCTTGCCCAGCTTGACCATCATTTCGCCTATCTGGGGGCCGCCACCGTGCACCACCACGGGGAGGATGCCAACCGAGGCCATGAGAGCGATGTCGGCGGCGAAGGTGTCGCCTCCCGAGAGCGGGGTGGCCGGTGTGGCCGAGGTGGCCGAGGTGGCCTGGGTGGCCGAGGTGGCCTGGGTGGCCGGACTGGCCGGGGTCATCGGGCCTGGACCCGACGCCGTGACGCTGCCCCCATGCTTGACCACCACCACCTGGCCTGCGAACCGGCGTATCCAAGGCAGGGCCTCGGCGAGGATGGCGGCCTTCTCCCCCGGTCCCACGTCCCGACTCTGGGGTTCGCCGGCCGTCATGATGTCCCCATGTTCTCGTCGATGTAGGCATGAGTAAGGTCGGTGGCCAGCATGGCGCCGTGGCCCGGACCCAAGCCGAGATCAGCGTCCAACTCCAAGTAGCGCCCGGCCATGTGCTCAGTCAAGACGGCAGCCTGGCTCTCCCCCAGCGCGGCCCGGATCCCGGCCCGGCAAACCATCACACCGCCATAGGCAATGCTGACCCTGTCCAGGTCGAAGTCCACCCCGGCGCTGCCGAGCTCACTTACCACCCGGCCCCAGTAGGGATCACCGCCATACAGCGAGCACTTGACCAGTACCGACTGGGCCACGGCCCGAGCCGCCTGCTGGGCCTGGCCGTCGTCGGTCGCCCCCCGCACCCGGATCCGGGCCACCTTGGTCATGCCTTCGGCATCGCCCGCCATCTGGCCGGCCAGATCGGCGCAGGCCTCCGCCAGGGCCGAACCCAGAACATCCTCGCCGACAGGTCCAGCCCGCCCGCTGGCCAGCAAGATCACCGTGTCGTTGGTGGAGTTGGATCCGTCCACGCTCATGGCGTTGAACGATCCCCCCACGGCCCGTCGCAGCAGGGCGCGAAGCCGATGGGAGGCCACCTCGGCGTCGGTGGTCAGCACGGCCAGCATTGTGGCCATGTCCGGTGCAAGCATCGCCGCCCCTTTGGCCATGCCCCCGACCACAAATCCATCGCCGCGCACCACCACCTGTTTGGGGTGGGTGTCGGTGGTCATGATGGCCCGGGCCGCCTCCTCGGCCCCGGCCCGCCGGCGCGCCGCCACCAACGGGCCGATACCGGAGTCAACGGCACTCATTGGCAGGTCGAAGCCAATGAGCCCCGTCGAACAGACCAGGACCTCTTCGCCACTACAGCCCAGTTGGTTCGCCACGGCCGAACACATGCGCTCGGCGTGGGAGCGTCCATTGGCCCCGGTGGCGGCATTGGCATTGCCACTGTTCAACACCACGGCCGCGGCCCGCCCCCCGCTCGCCACAAGATGCTCCCGGCTGACCTGGACCGGAGCGGCGGCGGCCCGATTGGAAGTGAACACGGCGGCGGCCGGCATCGCCCGGGCGTCCTCGGTGGCTACCAGAGATAGGTCCAGGGCAGCGCCGGCCTTGATTCCACAGGCCCACCCGGAGGCGACGAAACCATCCGGAGCGGTGACGCTCACGGGTACATCCCAACCCGGGCCAGACCTTCGGTCTCATCGAGCCCCAGAGCCACATTCGCGCACTGCACGGCCTGGCCGGCCGCTCCCTTGACCAGGTTGTCGATGGCCGCGATTACAACCACCCAGCCTGTCCGATCGTCATAGCGGGCCGTCAGGCGGGCGGTATTCGATCCGAGGGTGGACTTGGTGGAGGGCGGCTCGGCATCGACGACCACGAATGGCTCGCCGTCGTAGAACTCGGTCAGCGCGGCCAGGATCGACTCTGTCGAGCAGGCCCGGATCGGCCGGGCATAGCAGGTAGCCAACAGGCCTCTGGTCATGGGAGCCAGATGAGGAGTGAACAGGACCTTGGCCCCGCTGGCCTGTTCGATCTCGGGAGTGTGGCGGTGGTCCAACAATCCATAGGCATTGAAGTTCTCGTTGGCCGTCCCGTAGTGCAATTCGTGGCGCAACGAGCTCCCGGCCCCGGACACCCCGCTGGCAGCGTCCACGATGACACCGTCGGGTGACACCATTCCCAGGCGAACCAGCGGGGCCAGCCCCAGTGCCGCCGCCGTCGGATAGCAGCCGGCCACGGCCACCAGTCCGGCCCCGGCCAGGCCCTCCTTGAACAATTCAGGCAGCCCGAACACGGCCCGATCCAGTAGTTGGGGACAGGCGTGATCCTGGCCATACCACCGGGGGTAAAGCGAGGCGTCGGAAAGTCGGAAGTCGGCCGACAGGTCGACCACCGTCCGAGTGGTTCCTACCAAATCCTCCATGAGGGCCATGGACTGCCCGTGGGGCAGGCTGAGGAACACGACATCTACTCCGTCGAGGTCGATACCGGCAGCCCCAGCGCCTTCGGCAGGGGTCAGCCGATCGAAGACCAGATCGGGATAGGCGCTCGCCAGACTGGGGTACAGCGACGCCACCGTCTCGCCGGCGTGGGTCTGGGCCGTGGCCCGGACCACGTCGAAGACTCGATGACCGGCGCACAGCCTCATCAACTCAGCCCCGGCGTAGCCCGAAGCACCGATCACCCCGACGTTCATTTCGTGATTATACATCAAGCAGTATAAACATACAAACCATTGACATCAGGGTGCCCTCTTGATATTTTCTATGTTGTTTCATGTCTCCTCCTCCTGCCTGATTGGGCGCTGCGGAGACCTGGCCACCAAGGAGCGGTCCGATGCCGGAGCCAATCAGCAGCGCTACTGCCATGTTGCTGAAGGGGGTGCCCGAGTTCACAGGGCGCTACCTGAGCCTGGCCGAGACCTTCGATTGCGATCTCGGCGACCACGGGACCTTTGCCGAGTTCGCCGACTTTGTCAGCGAGGCGCTGCACCAAGACCGACCTGCAGTGGATCCGGGGCCCGGTCGGGCACTGGGAATTGCCCTGGTGGCCAAATGCCTGGACTTCATCGAGGACCTTGCCGGATTGGACTCGCCCGACATCATCGAACTGGTCGCCATCGGTTTCCTCGACAACCTGGCACCGGGCGACGTGAACGGGATGTGGAGTTGGTTCGGGCCAGCCACCCTGGCCCTGTGGGATGAGCTCGAGTCCGGCTCAATCTCGCCGGGCGACGACTGGGAGGATTGACGGCTGGGTGGGGTACTGACGGCTCACCGGTCCCCTCCCGTTGTCACCCTTAGATCCTCAGTCTTGCCCCGTGTCCTGACTCCACGGCCTGGATGCACCCCCGGCGCAGGTCGGCCACATCCACATCGGTGAGGGTCCGCTCCAAGGAGCAAAAGCGCAGCCTAAAGGCCAGGCTGCGCCGACCAGGATCAATCCCAGGTCCCCTGTACACATCGAACAGCTCCAGGCTTACCAACAACTCCCCTCCCGCCTGGGCCAGAGCATCTCGAATCAGCTCCGCCGGGACGGACTCGTCCACCTCGAAGGCCAGATCGATGTCGGACGACGGGAAGGCGCTCACCCCCACCGCCTGGCCTGGGCCGGCCTGGCCGGGGCCGTCACCGCGGGCCAGCACCAGTTCCAGGTCGCATTCGAAATAACCCAACCGACGCCCACCCAGACCGAAGGCGGCCGCGACATCAGGGTCGATTTCCCCCAGACCGCCCACGATGGCCCCTCCCACGACCAGCTCGACCGAACGCCCGGGATGCAGCCCCGGCCACGATGACGCCTGCATTCGGGTCGGGCCCGCCCCCAGTGCTTCGACCATCCGCCTCCAGCTCAGGACAGCCGAGGTGACGTCATCGCCAGGGTGCCCCATCAACAGCGCCAGGTGCTCGTACTCACCCGGATCACCTCCTGGCGATTTGGGAGCCTCGAACACGTGGCCTATTTCGAATAGGCGGACATCCTCCCACCGGCGATCGACGTTGAAGGCGGCGGCCTTCAAGAGGCCGGCCATCATGGTCCGCCGCAGGACTGACTCGTCGCCCACCATTGGGTTCGTCAACCGGACCGCCCCGCCCGAAGAGCCCGGCTCGTCGCCCAGGCCGATTCGCTCATGGTCGCTCGGGGCCAGCAAGGTCGGGGTCTGGGCTTCGCTGGCGCCCAGCCCGGCCATGACTTGGGCCACCCGCCGCCGATCCCTTTGATAAGGAGTGAGCCCCCCCACCTGGGGCGGGCACGGGACCAGCCGAGCCACTTTGGAATAGCCGTGATGGCGTCCGACTTCTTCGATCAGGTCGATCTCGCGCTCGACGTCGGGCCGAAAGCCCGGGACCTCGAACTCGGTCCGACCCGGTGCCTTCGGGTGGGCCTCGAAGCCTATGGGCTTGAGGAGCGAAGCGATTTCGTCATCGCCGAGGACGGTGCCCAGGATGGCATTGACCCGCTCGGTGCGCACTACCACGTGCTCTCGGGGGGGAACTCCGACGCCGCCCTCGAGGAAGCCTGGACTCACCTGGACTGGTCCGCACTGGCCCAATAGCTCGCAGAACCGGTCAGCCGCCCGCTCCAGACCGTCGGGGTCGCATCCCCGTTCGAATCGAGCCGATGCCTCGGTGCGCAGGCCCAGACGCTTGGAGGTCCGGGCGATGGCCATGGGCGCGAAATGGGCCACTTCCAGAAGCACCCGGGAGGTGTCCCCCGTTATCTCCGAGGAGCTACCCCCCATGATGCCGGCCAGGCCGACCACTTGATCCTCGGCGTCGCAAATGACACAGTCCGCCGCCTCGGCCGCGGCAATGCGGCCCTCGCCAAGCCGTCGCTCCACACCGTCGAGGGTGATCACCGTCTCGCTCCGACGGGCTTGTCGCACGATAAGGCCCTGGCCACCCAGCCGGTCCAGGTCGTAGGGGTGAGTTGGCTGGCCCAATTCCAACATCACGTAATTGGACACATCCACCACCGAGCCGATGGGCCTCATACCCGCCAGGGTGAGCCGGGACCGCATCCACTGGGGCGACGATCCCGAACTGATCCCGGTGAGCACTCGGGCGATCATGCGCGGGCACAGATCCTCCGATTCCACCACCAGCGAGGCCAGCTCGTCCGCGGCGGGACCGTGGCGCCCGGATTGCGGTACCGGCGGGATGGCAAAGGGCAGGCCCAAGCGGGCCGCGCCATCGCGGGCAACCCCGGCCACGCACATGGCATCAGGACGGTTGGCCTCGATTGCCAGATCGAAAACGACGTCGCGATAAATGCCCAGGTTCTCGGCCACCGGCTGACCGGGGTCGGAACCTGCGTCGAGAACCATGATGCCCGCCCCTTCGGCGCCCAGGCCCAGTTCCCGGGCCGAGCACAGCATTCCCTCGGAAGCGACGCCCTTCATTCGCCTGGCTGCGATGGCGAAGTCCCCCGGCAGCACCGCTCCGACCCGAGCCAGGACCACGGCGTCACCCACCTCGAAATTCCAAGCCCCGCAAACCACCTGCACGGGCTCCGAACCACCGGCATCGACCACTACGCGCCGGATGCGATCGGCCTTGGGAATGGGGGCTATTTCGAGCACCCGGGCGACGACGACGTCGTCCAGGCCTTCCCCCACCTCCTCCATCCCGTCCACCACCATGCCCAGGTCGTCAAAGGTGGCTGCCAGTTCCCGGGCCCGGGACAAGCGCGCCACGCCGACGCCCGTATCAGCGATGAACGGCGCGAAATCGCACAGCCAGGAAAGGGGTACGAGCATTTGCTGGGTCCTCTAGAACTGGGACAGGAGACGGAAGTCGTTGTCGGCCAAGACTCTCATATCGGCCAAGCCGTGACGCATCTGGGCACAGCGGTCGATCCCGAAGCCGAAGGCAAATCCCGACCATTGTTCGTCATCAATGCCAACGGCGGCAAAGACGGCTGGATCGATCATTCCGCAGCCGCCCAGTTCGATCCATCCCGTGCCCGAGCAGGTCCGACACCCCGCCCCCCAACAAATGGCGCACGTGATCTCGAACTCCGCCGACGGCTCGGTGAATGGGAAGTAGGCCGGTCGTAACCTGGAGTGGATCCCAGGTCCGAAATACGCTTTGGTGAAGGCCTCGATAGTCCCGGCCAGATGGCCAAAGCTGATGGCCGAGTCAACCACCAGCCCCTCGATCTGGTGGAAGGTCGCGGTGTGGCGAGCGTCCGGCGTCTCCCGGCGATGGCATCGCCCGGGCATGACGGCATAAATGGGCGGGGGTTGAGCCTCCATGAGATGGATCTGCACCGGCGATGTGTGGGTCCGCAACAGCATCGACTCTTCTTCCCCCAGGTCCAGGTAGAAGGTGTCCCACATGCTCCGGGCCGGGTGGGCCGGGGGAATGTTGAGGGCTTCGAAGTTGTACCAGTCGGACTCGATCTCGGGACCTTCGGCCACCACATAGCCCATGCCCACGAAGACGTCCTCCAACTCCATTCGAGTCTGGGTGATGAGGTTGGCATGACCGTGCCCCGACCGGGGCAGCACCTCGGTAAGGTCCATGTGCTCGGACCGCATCTTGGCCTGGCGCTCCCTTACAGCCAGTTCCTCCCGGCGGACCTCGATGGCCCCCGACACCCGAGACCGTGCCGCGCCGATGGCCTGGCCCAAGCTGCGCCGCTCCTCCTCGGGCCGACCCGACAAACCCTTGGTCATCCCGGCCAGCACCGAGTGCTTGCCCAGGGCGGCAATCTCGGCGTCCTTTAGCCGATGGGTGTCGGTGGCCCCGGCCACTTCGGCCAGAGCCTGGCGTTCGGCTCCGTCCACCTCGGCCATCGGGTCGTGTCCGGATGCGCTCGACGAAGATGGGGCCTCGCTCATATCGAACCGCCCTGTCGGCTATTCACCGGGAGCCAGGGGCAAAGTGAAGCGAAAGGTGGAGCCGCGCCCCAGCTCGGAGGCGACCGTCAGGTTCCCACCGTGGGCTTCGACCAAGCCGCGACTGATCCATAGACCTAGACCTGATCCGGTAGGTTTGCCTTCCTCCCGGCGGAAGAACCGGGTGAACACCCGGTCCAGATCCTCGGCCGCGATACCCGGACCCTGATCGGCCACCGACAGGCTGACAGATTCGGATCCGACTTCCCCCGACACCTCCAAGCCATCCAGGGATCCGTACTTGCAGGCATTCTCGACCAGGTTGGTAAGCACCTGGGTGACCTTATCGGGGTCGGCCCAGGCCTTGGCGAAAGGGCGGGCAAAGATCAGCTTGGCATCAAGTCCGGGGTGTTGCATACCCACTTTTTCCACCACGGCGGCGGCCAGCTCGGCCAGATCCACCAACTGGGGCCGCAGCACCAACTTGCCAGACTCCAGGCGCGATATGTCGAGGAGTTCGGTGATCAGCCGGGTCACCCGATCGGCGTCGTGGTTGACCTGTTCCAGCATCATCAGCTTGTCGGAGTCTTCCAGGCGGTCCCAGCGGTTGATCAACAGAGAGGTAAAGCCCTTTACCGATGTCAGCGGGGATCGCAGCTCGTGACTCACGGTGGAGACTATTTCGATGCCGCTCGCCATTTGACGTCCCGGTCGCCGGGCGGAACGCAGGCCCAGCACCACGGTGGAGATCCGACCTCCGTCGCCTCGCTGGTAGGAGGCGGTCACCAGAGCTCTAACGTCGCGGCCGTCCCTGCGACGCAGGATTACTTCTCGCTCGGGCAGGCTGCGCACCGAGCGCATGAGCTCGGCCTGGGACCAGCCGTGGACCCACAGGGCATGGCCGTCGGGATCCCTGGGGGCCAGAAGCTCGACGACATGGCCACCGACCAGATCCCCTTGCCGGTATTGGGTCAGGTGAGCCGCTAGAGCATTCGCCTGCGTGATCGTCATGGCACCGTCCAGGCACAGGACGGCGTCGGGCAGATCCTCGGAATTCACCGGGCGAGCCCACCGCCGTCATCACGAGCCAGGAGTCGCCTCTGGCGGGCCGTTTCGAAGCAGAGCACCGCACCGGCCGTGCCCACATTGATCGACTCGCACGAGCCGCTCATGGGTATGGTCACCAGGCCGTCAAGATGGGCCTCGATCTCGGAATCCAGGCCCCTTGATTCGTTGCCCAGAACCCAGGCCACTCCCCGCGTCGCATCCACTGCGGCATAGTCGATCCCCCCACTGGCGCGCGCTCCGTATCGGGTCATGCCCCAGCGCCCCAGTTGTCCCAAGACATCCACGGCCTCTCCTCCGGCCACCACGGGAAGGTGGAAGATCGCCCCAGCCGAGGCCCGAACCGTCTTGGGGTTATAGACATCGACAGAGCCGTCGCACAACACTACTCCGTCGGCTCCCGCCGCCTGGGCACTGCGCAACAGCGTGCCGACATTGCCAGGGTCTCGAAGTTCCACCCCAACCACCACATGGCCCGCCCCTGCCAGGGCATCAAGGTCGACGTCGAGGTAGCCCACGACGGCCATCACCGGCTGCGGGGTAACCGTGTCGGCCACCCTCTCCATCACCCCTTCGGCCAATTCGAATACGCGTCCGCTCCCGTCGAGCACCCGATCGATCACCGATCGACAACCAGGAAGTCCCGAAGCGGCGGGCGAGCAATAGATTCCCTCGATGTGGGCACCCGCCTCCAGGGCCACCTCGATCACCTTGGCCCCTTCGGCCACGAAGGCCCGCTCGGCTCGACGCATGCTCGATTGGCGCACCAGCCGACGGAGTCGTTGGACCTTGCTGTGCCGGAAAGACAGCAGGGATTGGCTCAGGTGTCGGCTCCGTCGGCCGCGGTCGCCGGCGTGGGCTCGGCCGGCGTGGGCTCGGCCGGCGTGGGCTCGGCCGGCGTGGGCT
>JBOGIG010000064.1:0-51932 GCA_050742455.1 Acidimicrobiales bacterium | reverse complement strand
TCGCCTTCGACATCCCAACTCTCCTGCCACTTCTTTTCGATTGCCTGTGCGTCATAAGGAGTTGCCACAAAGGGCATGCTACCGATGGCAGCCGGCCAGGATCACCGGCCATTCCCTCGGCGACCGCAGACCGATCCGGCGCACGCCGTCCCGGGCCGGTTGCCGGGTAGTACCGTTCAGCCGAGGCGCAGGCGGCGCAGACGAGGCGGCCTGCTAGTCTCGATTCAACCACTGGGGGCGTAGCTCAGCTGGTAGAGCGCTTGACTGGCAGTCAAGAGGTTCGAGGGTTCAAGTCCCTTCGCCTCCACCGCCACCGCGTTGGCCGGGGTACCTGTCCTACCCTTGTGCTACCGTGCCCTACATGCCTCCCCGAAAGAAGCGTTCGATTTCCATCCCTCCGGATCTTGATGCGTCCATAGAGGAAGCGGCGAAGGCGGCTGGAACCACCTACAGCGGGTGGCTGGCTGCGACGGCACGAAGGGAGTTCACGCTGTGCGCTGGGCTGGCCGCCGTTGCCGCGTACCAACGGGCCGAAGGGGAGTTCACCAAGGACGAGATCGCCGAGTCTGAGACTTGGGCCCGAGAGGCCCTTGCTCGGGGCCGGCAGAGCGGGACCAGGGCGCGAAGAACCCCTTGATGGGCGTGACCTACGACACGGGCGCGCTGGTAGCAGCGGACCGCGGCGAGCGCCGGGCGTGGGCTCGTCATCGAGCGCTCCTGCAACTACGACAGGTGCCGACCGTACCGGCACCGGTCGTGGCCCAAGCCTGGCGGGGTGGAAGCCGCCAGGCGCGGCTGTCGCGTTTCCTCCTCGGGTGCAACGTGGAGCGACTCGACGACGGCCAGGCGCGGCGCGTGGGAGAGCTACTTGCCAAGGCCGCACTCAGCGACATCGTGGACGGCACGGTCGTCGAAGGAGCTCTCCGGCGCAACGACCTCGTCATCAGCTTGGATCTCGGCGACCTCGGCTCGCTCGCCGGCGCGCTTCACCGCCATCTAGAAGTGGACAGACCCTGACTCACGAGCACGTCGGTGAATTCATCGGGAGAGGGGCACGAGCAGCCGGGACTCCGTTCGTCAGTTTCTTCAGGCCGGAGGAGATGCTAAACCTCGCCCGCGAAGCTGGTTTTCGGGTCGACACGTCTCGGCCGCGACCCTTGCCGAGCGCTACTTCGCGGGCAGGACAGACGGTCTCCGCCCCCCAGACAACTCGGAGGAACTGCTGGTAGCCAGAACCTGACCCCTCGTGGTATGAACGCCGTCTCGCGTTCTCAGACCTCGAACCACACCACCTTGCCTCGATCGGTGCTTTCCACCCCCCATGTTCGGGCAATTGCATCCAAGAGAATCAACCCCCGACCCGAGATTCCATCGAGGTTCTCGTGACTGACAACGGGAAGGCTGGCGGCGTGGTCGTAAACTTCGACCCGCAAGCGCCCGATGCCGCCCTCCAGGCGCACCACTACCTCGTCCCCCTCAGTATGGGGACCGGCGTGAACGATCACATTGGTGACAACTTCACTGGTGAGGAGGACCACAGCATCCAAGTCCTCGGCCCGGCCCCAGTTGGTCAGACGCGACGCCACAAAGCGCCGGGCCTCACCCGCGCTCTGGGGCCTCGGCTCGATGCGCAGAATTGCTCTAATGCTCATCCTCCAACGAGATTCCCTCGAACCTCCGAACGATTGGATGTGTTCCCGCTCTTGGGGCGGTCCAAACACCACTGGCTAAACCCGACAGGGCGCCAGGTCGATCGGTAGGCGAGCGGTCATCGGTAGGCGAGCGAAAGGCGTGTTTCTGGGTCGGCGGGTGAGGCGGTACGTTGGTGGGTGAGGCGGTACGTTGGTGGGTAAGGCGGTACGGCGGCGGGTGACAGGCTAACCGCCCCGTACCTGGTTACGCGTGCCCGAATTCATGCACTACTTGCGCGACTATTTTCCGATCAGCATCAGAGCGCCGCATTGTGGGGATAACCTTCGGCCATGCTCGCTCTCGACCTAGACGCCGCGTTCGCTCTGGCAATGTCCGGCCGCCTTCTATTGGAACACCCTTACTACCAAGAATGGCAGGAGGGTCTGTTGGCGATCGGTGATCTCGGTGCCTACGCCGCCCAGTATCGACACGTCGAGCGTTGCCTGCCGGGTGTACTGGCTGCCACCGCCGAGAGTCTTGAAGAAGGGGTCCCTCGGCGATTGGTCGAGGAAAATCTCAGTGATGAGCAGTCCCGGCCCCGTCCGCATGCGGAACTTTTCGAGGGCTTCGCCACGGCCGTTGGGGCCGACAAACACCACGAGGCAACCACGGCCACGCGGGAGCTCGTAGAGTTGTACGCCAGGGCAACATCATGGGGCCCCATCGCCGCGCTGTCGGTCATCGGGGCCTATGAGCTGCAGGCTGCGCAGGTGGCAGCGACGAAGGCCGACTCCTTGCGCGTCCATTACGGGCTCGGTGATCTCGGCACCGAGTTCTGGGACGTCCACGCCGACCTTGAGCAAGTCCATGGAAGATGGACAGTGGAGGCGCTCCGCATTCTCGGGGCACCACCGAGCACTGTTCAGGAGTTCGCGAAGGCATCTGCCAACGCATGGTGGGCCTTCCTCGATGAGCGGAACATGGCCCGGTTGAACTGACTGCAACTCGGGCGGCCGAGGAACAGAGCGAGGCGGCACCAGCCTGAAGCCGACCTGCCAGCACAACTCATAACCGGCCATATGTGCCATCGGCCGGCGCGATTGGCCACCCTCTCGGCCGTGGAGTCGACGTGATCCGGGTCGGCTCGTGGCTTGATCGTGCACTTCGACCCGCATACCCCCGGCACGGCCCTCAGGGCGCAGCACTACCTCGGCCTCCGGAGCATATGGGTTGGAAGAATGGATGCCCTCCGCTTCGCCTGATACTGATTGGCCGGCCCGGAAGTCGTTTTGTCGTTATGCCTGGATGGATCCACCACTGTTCTGAGCGCATCCGCAACGGACACACCCTGAACGATGGGCGATCCCGTTCCTTATTCCGAATTCCGACCCGGGCCCGATTCGGGGCTGGGGCCAAAATCACAGCGAGTGCTCACTCGGCCGGGATGCGCCACTGCACACGGGGAACATCGCTCCACAGCCGTTCGAGATCGTAATACGCCCTGGCCTCGGCCAGGAAGATATGGACTACGAAGTCTCCATAGTCCATCAACAGCCACCTGGCGTCGTCCTTACCCTCGATCCGCCGGGGCCCTTCCCCACTTACCAACTTGACCTGGCGTTCGATCTCCTGGGCGATGGTCCGGGCCTGGCGCGTATTGCCCGCGCCGGTGATCACAAAATGATCCGTGATCCCCAATACTGATCCCACTTCCAGCACCAGGGTGTCGTCGCCGTTCTTGGCCTCAGCGGCGCGGGCCGCCACCAGGGCCAACTCGATGCCGGGGACATCTTTCGTCCCTGGCCCCGCCCCCGACACAACCGGGCGGAAACGAGAGACTTGCGAGTCGGTCAAGAGCTGGGCGTCGGGGATTTCAGGAGTGCCGATAGTCACGGGTGAAAGTCCGTTCCCACCATCACGGTGAGATCGACCACTCCATTGGGCTGCCGGCTCTGGACCACCTGACCGACTCCGATGAGCTGGCGCAGTTGGGCCGCGGCGCCGGCCTCGGCCGGATTGTAAAAGACAATCTGGGTGGCGGCGTGACCAAAAGTCGGCTCATTGCCGGTGAGTGACACGTCAAAGCGAGGCACTATTTTGTCAAAAACTGCCGCGTCGAGGCCGGGCGTCCCCGCTCCGTTGAGTATCTGGACCTTGGGCCTGACGGCCGACCGGCTTGCCTGGGCGGTAAAGACAGAGGACACCATGGGGGCCAGGTCGGCGCTGCGCACTCGGAACAGGGTAACGGCCCCCGACCCCTGCCCCAACTCATCGACCGGCACCGTGGCCGTGGTTACGCGGCCGCGACTTATCACCGCCAGCACTGGCCGGAGTGTTCCCCCCTCTGGCAGGGCTCCGGGGTCCTGGCCCAGCCGGGCCAGCCAGGCGGTAATGAACGCCTCCTGGCGGGACAGCTCGGCCAGTTGGTCTCCCGAGCCCAACCTCGATATGAACAGCGGCACCTGGGTCCCGGACAGCTGATCGGTGCCGGCCGCAAAGACGACTCGCCCGGCACCGGTGGCGTCGGTCTGAACCACACTGTGGGCCACGTTCACACTCAAGGCGCCGGCGGGCGACACCAGGGCAGCCAACTGGGCGTCGTTGACCACCACAGCTTGGGCGATGCCCACTCCCAGGAGGTTCTCGGTGGCTGCCAACAAGCCGGTTGGTCCCAGGCTGGCCAGGGCAGAACCCAGGGGCTCGGGACCGAATCCGGGCACCTCGGTGAGGGTGCCGGGCGGCACCAGGGCCACCCCTCCCCCAGCCGTCTTCCCCGGGGCCAGGACGAACATGGCATCAACGCCACCGGCGGGGTTCGTATGGGCAAGGAGGACCGGGGCGGGCAGCGAAGCAGCCTGGACGGTCCGAGCGGCGTTCGCCGCACCGGCGCCCGGGGCCACCTTGGCCTTGCCTCCCATGAGAATGACAGCAGCGGTGATGGCCACGGCCAAGCCCAATCCGGTGATGGCCAGGATGGCCAGCAACCTTTGTCGCTTGGCCCGTCGCTTGGCCAGGCGGCGCTCCATCCTGGTTCCCCCCGTCCCGAATATCGGGTCGGCTTCGGCCATGATGGCGGCCGCCGGGTTGGGGCCCGTGCGCCTGGGGTCGTAGGTGGCGGCTTGGTTCGATCCGAAGGTTCCCCAGTCCGGCTCTTCGTAGATGACTTGGGGCTCCTCACTCCACCTTCCGGCGAACTTCTCCCGTTCCGGTTCGGGAGAGTAGCCCTCCACGGTGCCTGACGAATGCTGTGGCGTTGACCTTCTCATCCAGGGCCAGCGTACATAGCTCGCCGGGCCAGGCAACGGATCGCCGCAGGGGGGACGAGCACGTCGATCCGAAGGCCACGGCGTAATCGCGATCGGATCTCGGTACTGGAGATGTCCAATCCGGGAATATCCACGAATCGGGCGTCCCATCCCTTAGGGACAGCCTGACGGGCCCGATCGGGTGATCCGGGCCGGTCCACCACGACCAATTGCGCCAGGCCCCGTATCTCGGCCGGTCGCTCCCAAGTGTCCAGGCCGGCCGCGGCATCGGTACCCATTATCAAGAAGAGCTCAGCCGAGGGGTGGCGACGGGCCAGCTCGGCGAGGGTGTCGGCCGTATAGGAAAGGCCTCCCATCTCGATCTCGATGTCGCTGGCCTCGATCCCGTCCAGCCCCTTCACCCCGGCCCGCAGCACGGCCAGGCGGTCTTGGGCCGGGGCAAGGGCCCGATGGGGCAGCTTCTGCCACGGCTGGTTTGCCACCACCATGAGCACCACATCGAGGCCAAGCTGGTGGCGAACACTGACGGCGGCGGCCAGGTGGCCATTGTGAACCGGGTCGAAAGTCCCCCCCAGAACTCCCATTTTCGTCGGGACTCGGTCGGACTCGGGTGCGGATCCCATCCGAGCTAGGTGCCGGCCAACCGCTCCACTACCGGGGCGAACGTCTCGATCTCGGCTTCGTGGACCACCACATAGCTGAATCCGAAGCGCTCCCGGCGCTCGAGCAGGATCTCGCAGATATCGTCCACTGTGCCGACAAGGGCGATGGGAACGTCGGCGGCCTCCGAAGGATCCACCCCGAAGAAAGGCGCCAGAGACGCGATGGCTTCGCTGCGGTTGGGGACAATCTGGACCACAAACGTAAGTATCTGCAGCTCGATGTCACCCATCCGATCACCCGCCGCGTCCTTGACCCACGCGATGCGTTCATCGAAGCGACCGGCCAATGCCGACGCCGCCGTCTCCGCCCCGACAAAGCCGGCCGCCAGGCTGGGGTTGACGCCCACGATGTCGGCCCGTTGGGCGGCGATGGACAGGACCCTCTTGCTCCCGCCGCCGATCACCAGGGTCGGCCGGGTCTCGGAATAGGGCCGGGGAAGACCCTGGGCCGATACCACGTTGTAGTGCTTTCCGGCCCGGGTCGAACTGCCCCGCTCCCATAGGTCGCCCATGATGTCGAGGCTCTCCACCATTCGATCGATGCGAATGCCGGGATCGTCATAGTCCAAGCCGGCCTCGTCGTAGTCCGAACGCATCCAGCCCGCCCCCAGACCGAACTCCACCCTTCCCTCACTGGCCAAGTCCAAGGTGGCTATCTCCTTGGCCAGGACCACTGGGTGACGGTAGTCGTTGTCGAAGACAAGGGAACCCACATTGAGCGTGGTGGTGGCCTCGGCGGCTACGGTCATAGCCACGATCGGTCCCCACTGATCGCCGAAATGATCGGGAATGTACAAGGTGGAATAGCCCAGCCCCTCAATCTTTTGGGCCAGATGGCGCCACGACTTCCCGCTGGTGGCGGTCGATACCTGCATGGCAAAGCGGAACGGGTGCATCACTCCAGCGTAGGCTGGAGCCATGGCCGACGCCCATTGGGCCCCCAACTCGTGGCGGGACCTGGAAGCACCTCAACAACCCCAGTGGCCCGACAGCGCCGAGGCCGAACGCGTCCACAAGCAATTGGCGACCCTGCCCCCCCTGGTCTTCGCCGGCGAGGCTCGGGTACTGACCCAGCGGCTGGCCCAGGTTGCCTCCGGGCAGGCCTTCCTCCTCCAGGCCGGAGACTGCGCCGAGTCCTTCGCCGACTTCACCGCCGATGCCATCCGGGACAAGCTCAAGGTGATCCTGCAGATGGCCGTGATCCTCACCTACGGCGCGGGCGTGCCGGTGATCAAGGTGGGTCGGATCGCCGGGCAGTTCGCCAAGCCTCGCTCGGCTGCTACCGAGTTCTCGGGCGACTTGGAGCTGGACTCGTTCCGGGGCCACATCATCAACGACGACGCTCCCACCGCCGAGGCCCGGGTGGCCAACCCTCGCCGCCAGATCGACGCCTACCACCAGTCGGCCTCGACTCTTAACTTGCTGCGAGCATTCACCATGGGGGGCTACGCCGACCTGTCCCAGGTCCACGTGTGGAACCAGCAGTTCGTGACCTCCAGCGCCGAGGGCCGTCGATACGAAGCCATCGCGGCCGAGATCGACCGGGCCCTACGCTTTATGAAGGCGTGCGGGATAGATCTGGGCGAAGAGGCCACCTTGCACCAGGTGGAGTTCTTCACCAGCCATGAGGCATTGCTGTTGGAGTACGAGGAGGCCCTCACCCGGCGCGACTCGCTCAGCGGTGAGTTCTACGACTGCTCGGCTCACATGCTTTGGGTGGGTGAGCGCACCCGAAGGATCGACGGGGCCCACGTGGAGTTCCTGTCCGGACTTCACAACCCCATCGGGGCCAAGATCGGCCCGAGCGCCCGCCCCGAGGAAGTTGTGGCCCTGTGTGAGACACTCAACCCACATAGGGTTCCGGGACGCCTCAGCCTCATCACCCGCATGGGGGCGGGCCGGGTGAGCGAGGTCCTGCCTGCGTTGCTCCGAGCGGTAACCGACGCAGGGCACCCGGTGGTTTGGGCCTGTGACCCCATGCACGGGAACACCATCACCTCCGACAATGGGCGCAAGACCAGGCGCTTCGAGGACATCCTGGCCGAGATCCGGGGGTTCTTCGCCGCCCACGCCGCCGAGGGAACCTGGCCCGGCGGAGTGCATGTCGAACTCACCGGCGACGCTGTGACAGAATGCCTTGGAGGGGCGGAAGAGATACTGGAGGATCACCTCGAGCTGCGCTACACCACAGCCTGCGATCCCCGGCTCAATGCACGACAGTCCATAGACCTGGCCTTCAGGGTGGCGGAGCTGCTCCGGGCCTGACCGATACCACGTGCCAGCGAACACAAGCATCGTTGGCCGTCGGCGAGGAGCAATCGATGTCTTACCCAGCCCTGTATCGCCTTTATCTCGTGCTGCTCCGAGCGGCCAAACAGACAGCCAAACGGGTCAGAGGACGGGGACCTTTGGTGGCCGGTGCCGCAGTCGTGGCGGCCGCCTCGCTCCTTCCGCTCGGGGCGACGTCACCGGGGGGATTGGCCCGGCCGGCCGGCCGGACAGGGGTTGGTCACGTCGTCGGGGCCCGTGGCGCCGCGGCCTCATCGAACCCGGCCTATTGGATGGTGGGGGCCGACGGAGGGGTGTTCGGCTACGGGGGCGCTGCATACCTGGGCTCGCCTGCCGGAACAACGCTCAATCGTCCCGTAGTCGGCATGGCCGGCACCCCCGGCTCGGCCGGGTATTGGTTGGTGGCCAGTGACGGGGGCATTTTCAACTACGGCGATGCCAAGTTCTTCGGGTCCACCGGCAACATCCACCTCAACCAGCCCATCGTGGGCATGGCGTCGACCAGGGAAGGCGCCGGGTATTGGCTGGTGGCCAGTGACGGGGGCATCTTCAGCTACGGAGGGGCCAGGTTCTTCGGGTCCACCGGAAACATCCACCTCAACCAGCCCATCGTGGGCATGGCCCCCACGCCCGACGGCCGCGGCTACTGGCTGGTCGCCCGGGATGGTGGCATCTTCAGCTTCGGCGACGCCACCTTTTTTGGGTCCACCGGCAACATCCATCTCAACCAGCCCATCGTGGGCATGGCCTCCACGCCCGACGGGGGCGGTTACTGGATGGCGGCAAGCGACGGCGGACTGTTCAACTACGGTGACGCGCCGTTCAGGGGTTCGGCCGCCAACCACGCCCTGGCTGCCCCTATCGTGGGAATCACAGCAGCCCAGGGCCGGGATCCCTACGTGGGGGGCCAGACCGGATATGACATCTCGTGGCCCCAGTGCGGCCGGACCCTTCCGGGCCCGCCCCATGACGTTTCCATCATCGGAATCAACGACGGCCGACCCTACACTGCCAATCCCTGCCTTTCCGATCAGGTGGCGTGGTCATCGACGGGTCGGCGTAGTGTCTACATGAACATGGAAGCCCCGGTGGGCATCGCCCCCGCCGATCCCCGCATCTCGGCGGGGGGCGCCGGCCCGTGCGCCGCCACCGACACCAGCTGTCAGGCCTACAACTGGGGATTCAACGCCGCCGAGTACTCGCTGTCCATCGCGGCCAACAGTGGCGCCACCACCGGGTTGTGGTGGCTCGACATCGAAACGGCCAACACCTGGGCCAATGACACTTCGGCCAATGCCCGAACCATACAGGGGGCCATCGATGCCCTGCAGGGCGCCGGCCAGGAGGTGGGAATCTACTCCACGTATTACCAGTTCCCCCGGATTGCCGGCGGGTACTCCCCCGGCCTGCCCATCTGGATTGCCGGGGCTCCGAGCTCCAACCCCACCTCGTATTGCACCGACCCCACACGGACCTTCGGCGGGGGCCAGCCCTGGATGGTGCAGTACCAGACCGACGGCACCTACGACCTCGATGCCGCCTGCTGATGGGGAAGGCACCCGGAGGCACCCCCGGCTCCGGCCGGCTGTAACCGGGCTATTCCCCTGAAAAGCGGCTAAACCCCGGGCGCCCGCCGATCGGGAACCGGCTCAGCCGACCACGCCCCGTACAGGTGAGCGGCGTCGTTGTAGCGCAACAGTCGCCAGCGGTCCTGGCAGTGTGCCCATTCGGTGATGGACGTGTTCTGCGGGCCGAACCCCAATCCGGACCCGAATCCCTGTTTTCCGGCAAAGTTGACCAATGAACCGTCGATCACCCCGCCGTGGCTGGCCACCACCACGGTCTGGCCTGGATGGCGGGCCACCAGATCAGAAAGGGCGGATTTGACCCGGATCATGAATTCGGACCAGCTCTCCCCCCCGGGAGACAGCTGACGTTCGGGATGGGTCGAGAAGTCTGGATTGCCAAAGCTCACCTCCAGTTCTTCCCAGGCCATGCCGTCGCATTCTCCGGGATGGATCTCGCACAGGTCGCAATCCTGGATCACGTCCAGGCCCCCGAGCACGGCCGAGATCAGCTCGGCCGTTTGAACGGCCCGACGCAGCACGCTGGAATACAACACGGTGGCGCCGGCTAGCTCGCCCGTGGCGTTGAGGCGGCCGGTCAGGGATCGGACCTGATCCTTTCCTTCGGGCGACAGGCCGGTGCAACCTCGCTCCCCCCCCACCACCTGGCGCACATTGCAGTCGGCCTCGCCGTGGCGAATCAGCACCAGCCGGGTTGTAATGAAGCCGCCCATCAAGCCAGGTACTCCACGAAGCTCTCCAGCTGGCGCAGGTTGCGACACTCGAAGGCGCCGTCACAATGAGCTGCGTACTCACCGACAATCGAGTCTCCGGTATCCCAATAGCTGCGCGGCTCGGGGTTAAGCCAAAAGACGTGGCGGGCCCGCTTGCGCAATTCCTTGACCACCCAGGCCTGGGAGGCGTGATAGTTGTTGCGGGCATCGCCAAGAAGGATGACGCTTGACTTGGAGGTCACCTCCCGCCCCCACCGATCCCAGAACACCTCAAAGGCATGGCCGTAGTCGGAGTGACCATCCACCCAAATGACGTCGGCCTCGGTGTTTACCCGGTGCACGGCTTCGGTGACGTCCTCCACGCCGGCGAAGTAGCTGGTCACCTCGTCGATGCCGTCGATGAACACAAAACTGCGCACCCGCGAGAATTGGGAGCTAATGGCATAGACCAACTGGAGCGTGAAGCGGGCGAAGGAGGCCACCGAGCCCGAAATGTCGGCAATGACGATGATCTCGGGCTTGGACGGTCGGGGATAGCGGAACCGGGGATCGGCCGGCACCCCTCCATAGGAGAGGGAGTGGCGCACGGTGTTGCGAAAGTCCAGAGGGCCCTTGCGGCCGTGGCGACGCTTGCGGGCCAGGCGCACGGCCAGCTTTCGCGTCAAGGGCTGGATGGCCCGGCGCAGGGCGGCCAGCTCGTCCCGGGTGGCGTGCATGAAGTCGATGTCCTCGGGCAATGGCTTGCGCAAGGTCTTCGCCATGGCCTCGACGCCCCGGTCGGCCACCAATCGTCGACGGATCTCGGCTTCTACTTCCTTTTTCAACCGGTCGATGCGGACCTCGAACTCGTCGAGGGCCAGACGCTCTTCCAGGGTGGTCAAACCCCCTGATGCTTCTTGGCGAGCCGAATCCATGAGCCGGATCAGTACCTCATCCAGGTTCAGATTGCGCAGCGTGCGATACAGATAGTACGTGCCACCTACGGGCCGGCCGGGTTCCATACCTGCATAGCGGGTCACCGCCTGGCGGGCCAGGGCCACGGTCATGGCCTCATCGGCGTGGAGCAGGGCCCGGTACAGCATCTCAGCCAGTTGCTCGGCGGTCATGGCCTCCATGCCACCCCCGCCGCCGTGGCGCTCCCCCTTGGCCCCCTGGGCCACCCCCGGGTCGGACCCGTCCTGTTCGCCGTCTATGGACCCGGTCCCATCTTCATTCCACGATCGCAGCGAGAAGTAGACCTCGAACACCGTCTCGAAAGCCTTCCAATGCGAGTTGGACTTGACCAGGGTGGCACCCAAGGCGTATTTGAAGGCTTGGCGATCGGCCAGGGGGATGTGGCGCACTGCTTCGGTGGCGTCGAGATTCTCGGTCAGCGAGACCGGCAACCCAGCCGATCGCAATTCGGCAATGAAGCCCCCCAGCAGGTCAAGCATTCTCGGCTACAGCCAGCTCCTTAGCCGCCTTGGCGATGTCCGATCGGTACTTGAGCAGGATGTGAAGCGTGTCGCGGGCTTGGGTGGCATCGATGGATTCGATACCCAACAGGACCAGGGTCCGGGCCCAGTCCAGGGTCTCGGACACCGACGGGTGTTTCTTCAGCTCCAGGCTGCGCAGCGATCGGACAATACGGACGATCTGGTCAGCCAGGTGCTCCGAAATGTCCGGCACCCTCCTCAAGACGATTTCCCGTTCACGCTCGATACCGGGGTAGTCGATATGCAGGTACAGACACCGCCGCTTGAGAGCCTCGGACAATTCCCTGGTGTTGTTCGAGGTCAGGATGACCAATGGCACCTGTGTTGCGGTCACCGTTCCGAGCTCTGGGATGGAAACCTGGTAGTCGGAAAGGATCTCCAAGAGGAGGGCCTCGGTCTCCACTTCAACGCGGTCGACTTCGTCGATGAGCAGGACCACGGGATCACTGGCCCGAATGGCTTCGAGCAGGGGCCGGGTGAGCAGGAACTCCTCGGAGAAGATGTCCTCCTCTATGTCGGTCCAGTTGCCCCCTTCGCCCTCGGCCACCCGCTGGGCCTGGATCCGCAAGAGTTGCTTTTTGTAGTTCCACTCGTAGAGTGCCTTGGACTCGTCCAAGCCCTCGTAGCACTGGAGGCGGATGAGGCGGGCCCCGGTCATGCGGGCCACACTCTTGGCCAGCTCGGTCTTGCCCGTGCCCGCCGGACCCTCGACCAGGATCGGCTTGCCCAGTCGATCGGCCAGGTATACCACCCCGGCGATGCCGTCATCGGCCAGATAGGACACCGAGGCCAGCGCGTCACGCACGGCAGGAACCGACTCGAAGCGCGGTTCGCCGGGATCGAACGGATCAAGGCCCGATCGCAATGCCCGGTTCGGGTCGGTAGGGGTGGAAAATTTTTCTGCTGACGTCACGTACGGACCTGCCCTTCTCCTTGAACGATGTACTTGAGGGTGGTTAGCTCTCGTAGGCCCATCGGGCCGCGGGCGTGGAGCTTTTGGGTGCTAATGCCGATCTCGGCCCCGAAGCCGAACTCGCCGCCGTCCACGAAGCGGGTCGAGGCATTGACCAACACCGCAGCGGCATCAACCTCCCGAGTGAAACGCGAGGCTGCCTGCACATCAGAGGTGACGATGGCCTCGGAGTGCCCGGAGCCAAACCGGCGGATGTGGTCGATGGCACAGTCGAGGCTTTCAACTACGGCGATGCTCAGCTTCAGGTCCAAGAACTCGGCGGCGTAGTCGTCCGCGCTGGCCGGTCCCACTTCGGCCACGCCCTCCAGCGCGGACCGGGTGGCGTGGTCGCCAACCAGTTCCACTCCCACCAGGGCTCGAGCCACCCGGGGCAGGAAGGCCGAGGCCACGGCGGAGTGAACCAGCAGGGACTCAGCGGCATTGCAAACCGACGGCCGCTGGGTCTTGGCGTTGGCCACTATGGATACGGCCATGTCCAGATCGGCTGATTCATCCACGTAGACATGGCAGTTGCCGTCCCCGTCGATAACGAAGGGCACCGTGGCCTCATCCAGAACCGAGGCGATCAGCGAAGGGCCGCCCCGGGGAATCAAACAGTCGATGTATCCGCGCAGACGCATGAATTCCCGGGCGACCGCTCGGGACGTGTCCCCAACCAGCACCACTCCGTCAGGGGGAAGGTCGGCCCCGACCAAGGCTTGGCGCAGCAGCAAAGCAATGGCCCCATTCGAACTGATGGCCCCCGAAGATCCCCGCAGCATCACCGCGTTGCCCGACTTCAAACACAGCCCGGCGGCATCGCTGGTCACATTGGGACGGTTCTCGTAGACGATGCCGATGACGCCCAGCGGGACCCGGATCCGACTGATGCGCAGCCCGTTGGGCCTGACCCAGCCGTCGACGATCTCCCCCACAGGATCGGCCAGAGCGGCGACCTGCCTGAGCCCCTCGGCCATGGATCCCACCCGGGCTTCGCTCAAACGCAGCCGGTCGATGACGGTGCTTGATGTTCCCGCCGCTTGGGCCCGGTCCACGTCGGTCGCGTTGGCCTCCAAGATGGTCGCCGCATCGGCCTCGATTAGTTCCGCCCCGCCCAGCAGTGCCCGGTTCTTCTGCTCGGTGCCCGCCTTAGCCATAGCCACCGAGGCCGACCGGGCCGAGGAGGCGCAGGCCACCAGGGCGGCGCTGGCCTCTGAGGCAGCACTGGCCTCTGAGGCAGCACTCGACCTGTCATGGACCATGGCTCAGCCTATCTCGGCATTTGAGGGTCTTGACCGAGCGGTCAAGGAGCCCGTTCGAGCAGCTGCGCCAGGACGTAGTGTGGGACATGGCTTCTTCCATCCAGGTCCGATTGGCCACCAAATCCGATATCGACCAGATGGCTCGGGCCCTGGCCCGGGCGTTCTGGGACGACCCCCTCACCTCGTGGCTCTTTCCCAATGATGCCACCAGGGACAACAAGCTCTATCGCATGTTCAAAGCTCAGATAGCCAAGCTGGTCCTGCCCAAGGGAGCCACTTACACCACCGACGCACACGCCGGAGCAGCGCTGTGGGAACCACCTGGGACGTCCAAGATCGGCCTTCTCACCATAGCCCGAGTGGCTCCCAGCTTCGGTCCGATCTTCGGCACACGCCTCCCGGCGCTGTTCAAGATGATCGAGGCCATCGACTCCAAGCATCCTCGGGAACCCAGCTGGTACCTGTTCACCCTCGGCACCGATCCCCCCCACCAGGGCCAGGGGGTGGGAGGGGCCCTGATGTCACCGGTGCTCGACCGGTGTGATACCGAAGGACTGCCCGCCTATCTGGAATCATCCAAGCTCGACAACATTCCATTCTACGAGAGGGCGGGATTCCGCGTCACCGGCGAGATATCGATCAGGTCCGGCCCAACCGTTTGGCCCATGTGGCGCGAACCTCGCTGACCACTGCGGGATGCTTGGGGCGGGCAGGCCCACCCGGGGGACCAGCCTCAGGCCCAGCCGGGGGACCAGCCTCAGGCCATGACCACCATGTCGTCGCGGTGGACAACCTCGTGGGGGGCATCCTCGGGCAGGGTGCTGGTGTGAGCGCCGGCGATGCGCCTCAGCAGGGCCGAGCTGTGCCTGACCAGGCCCTTGGCAAACACGGCCCCTGAGGCATCGGCGATCTCAACCGCGTCGTCGACATCGAATTCTCCCCGCACGCCCATGACTCCGGCTGGAAGGAGGGATCGGCCTGTCTTCACCAAGGCCGTTCGGGCTCCATCGTCGACCACCACTGTTCCGGACGGGGCCAGAGCGAAGGCAATCCACAGCTTGCGGGCCGGAAGCCTGCGATCCCGAGCCCGAATGATCGTGCCTACACCCGATTCTCCGCGCACCGCGGCACCAAGAACGTCGTGGCGATCGGCCCCGGCAATGACCACCGGGACTCCCGACCACGCCGCCATCTTGGCCGCGGCCAGCTTGGAGGCCATCCCCCCGCTGCCCCGGTCCGAACCGGGCCCCCCCGCCACGCGTTCCATCTCGTGATCCACTTCGATGACCTCCTCGATGAGGGAGGCCTCGGCGTCCAGGCGGGGATCGGCCGTCAACAGCCCGGGCGTATCGGTAAGGATCACCATCAGGTCGGCGCCCACCAAATGCGACACCAGGGCCGCCAGCCGGTCGTTGTCGCCGAAGCGGATCTCGTCGTCGGCCACGGCGTCATTCTCGTTGACCACGGGCACCACGCCGAGCGCCAGCAACCGGGCCATCGTCCGGCGGGCATGGAGATACTGGGAACGGTTGGTAAAGTCCAGTGGGGCCAAGAGCACCTGCCCCGCGACCAGGTCATGGGTGGCCAGGCACGAGTCGTACTGAGTCATCAGGCGGGCTTGACCGACGGCGGACACGGCCTGGAGCGTCACGGGGTCGACCGGTCGGCGCTGGGCCAAGCCGAGGGGTCCCAGGCCGGCGGCGATGGCGCCCGAGCTAACCAGGACCACCTGGTGCCCGCCAGCTCTTAGGCCTGCCACGTCGGCACACAGCCGGGCGATGGCCCGTCTATCCAATGACCCGGAGGAATCGGTGATCGAAGAGGTGCCGATCTTGGCCACCACTTTGAGCGCCCCACCGGCCCCCGCCCTCACCTGCGTAGGCATCGGGCTCTCAGGCATCGGGCTCTCAGGCATCGGGCTCATAGGTGAAGCTCAGACCGGCGATGTGGACCACATCTCCCTCCTGGGCTCCGAAGCGGGCCAACGCCCTGTCCACCCCGAGACGGCGAAGACGTCCGTGCACGTAGTCGAGAGCCTGGTCGTTGGTGAGATCGCTGACAGCCACTGCCCGCTCTACCGCTCTGCCCGCCACCCGCAGAGAACCGTCATCGGTCCGGCTCACGCTGACCCCTTCGGGAGCGGGGCGGTGGATGACCTCGCTCGGGGTGACCTCGGCCACCGGGCGGGCCACGGCCACCATCTTGCCCAGGGTGCGCACGAACTCGTCCACCCCCTGCCCGGTTGCCCCTGACAGCCGGTGCCCGTCGAACCAATCAGGCCCGCCCGCCCCGTCCTGGTCGAGCGGGACCAGATCGGCCTTAGACCCAATGACCAGTCGGGGCCGTTCGGCCAGTAGAGGATCATGGGCAGCGAGTTCCCGGCTCAACAATCGCACTTGCTCTTGGGGGGAACGACCATCCAGGGGGGCCAGATCAGCCATGATCACCAGTACTCGGGCTCTTTCCACGTGGCGCAGGAAGTGGTGCCCGAGGCCGCGCCCCTGGCTGGCGCCCTCAACCAGACCAGGCACGTCGGCAACCACCATGTCCCCGCCTCCGTCACCCTGAAGGCGCACTACCCCCAGGTTGGGGACCAGAGTGGTGAAGGGGTAGTCGGCAATCTTGGGCTTGGCGGCCGAAATCACCGAAATCAAAGTGGACTTGCCAGCGTTGGGGAAACCTACCAGAGCCACGTCAGCCATGAGCTTGAGCTCCAGGTTGTACCAGGTCTCCTCGCCCGCTTCGGCCTGCTCGGCAAAGGCCGGAGCCCTGACCCGGTTGGACAGGAAACGGGAGTTGCCCCTGCCCCCACGCCCGCCTCGACCGGCCAGCCAGCGTTGGCCGGCCCGGGCCAGGTCGGCCACCATGTCGCCTTGCAGATCTCGCACCACCGTGCCCACCGGCACCGGGACGACCACTTCGGCCCCGCGGGCCCCATGGCGACCCTTACCCTGGCCGTGGTTCCCGCTTCCCCCGCGTCGAAATGGGTGGTCGCGAAAGGCCAGCAAAGAGGCGATGCCGGCGTTGGCCTCCAGCCACACGTCGGCCCCGCGGCCCCCGTCGCCCCCGTCAGGCCCACCCTTGTCCACGTGGGCCTCTCGGCGAAACGACACCGCACCAGCGCCGCCGTCTCCCGCCTTCACGTGCAATTGGGCCTCATCCACGAACTCAGCCATCGGCCCTCATCCCTGAGATCACCTAGCCCCAGTAGCTTCGACCCCCAACCGGCCAGAGTCGGCTGGTATCAAGGGATTGAACTAAGGGGTGTGAATCAGCCTTCGGCCGGAAGAATGTCGACCAGCTTACGGCCCTTGCGCTGTCCGAACTTGACGCTGCCCTGAGCCTTGGCGAACAGGGTGTCGTCGCCTCCCCGACCCACATTGATCCCGGGGTGGAAGCGCGTGCCACGCTGGCGCACGATGATCGTTCCCGCGTTCACCACCGTGCCGTCGAACACCTTTACTCCCAGGCGTTGGGCGTTTGAATCGCGGCCGTTGCGGGTGGAACCGCCACCTTTGGTCTTGGACACCTAGGCCTCCCTGGCCGGTCCGTTGGGGCCGGTAATGCCGATGATCTCGATGGTCGTGTACTTCTGGCGGTGGCCCCAGCGTCGCCGGTTGTTGGACTTGGGCTTGTAGGTGAACCCAGTCACCTTGGGGCCCTTGGCCTCACCAAGAACCCGGGCCAGCACCGAAGCAGCTCCAAGACCGGCTCCACCGGTGGTGACTTCGGGGCCATCGACGACCAGGATGGGGGTGAACTCGACTTCGGTGCCTGCCTCCAGGCCCAGACGCTCGACCTCCAAGCGCTGACCGGGGGCGACCTTTTCCTGCTTCCCACCCGTCTTTATCACTGCGTACATAGGCATGCCATCCTAGCATCCCCACCCGGATCTGCACCCATCCTGGGCGTCAGAGCAGCGACTCGTCATAGACCAGGCCCCGGCCGTTGCAAACCGGACAGGTCTGGGTAAAGGACTCCACCAGTCCTTCGGAGACCCGCTTGCGGGTCATCTCTATGAGACCCAACTCCGAGATGTCAAACACCTGAGTGCGAGTCTTGTCCCGGGCCAGGGCATCCTTGAATGTCGCGGCCACGCTGTCCCGATTGGCCCTGATCTCCATGTCGATGAAGTCGATGACGATGATCCCACCAATGTCGCGCAACCTAAGCTGGCGGGCCACCTCCTCGGCCGCCTCCAAATTGTTCCGGTAGACCGTCTCCTCCAGGTTGGAGGTGCCCACATTTTTGCCCGTGTTGACGTCGATGACGGTCAGGGCCTCGGTTCGCTCAATGATCAGCGACCCACCTGACGGCAGCCACACCTTGCGGTCCAAGGCCTTGTGCAGTTGCTCATGTACCCGATGGCGCTCGAAGAGGGGGAGGCTCTCAGTCTCGACGTCGTAGTACTGGACCCGGTCGGCCAGCTCGGGACTGATCCCCGTGACGTACTCCGCCACCTCTTGGTAGGTGGCCAGATCGTCGATCACCACACCGCGATAGTTGTGGTTGAACTCCTCCCGGATGACCCGCACGGCCATGTCCGGCTCCGCGTAAACCAGCAGCGGAGCCGAGGAACGCTGAACCGCCTGGTCGATTCGCTCCCACTGTCCCATCAGCCGGGCCACATCTCGGGCCAGCTCCTCGGCACTGGCGCCCTTGGCCGCGGTGCGAACGATGAGACCGTGGCCTTGTGGTCTGATGTCATCCAGGATTCGTCGCAGGCGGCGCCGCTCGTCATCGGCCAATCGCTTGGAGATGCCGTAGGTCCCGCTGTTGGGGATCAGCACCACGAAACGACCGGGCAGGGAGACCTCCTGCGTCAGACGGGCCCCCTTGGCCCCGATGGGATTCTTGGTCACCTGACACAGAACGGTCTGGCCCGGCCGGAGCAGGTCCTCGATGCGGGCCTGGCCCGCATCGCCCCCCGTCCGGCGGCCCCGGCGACGTCGCCCAGATTCGGTGCGACCACCTTCTGCCCCTGGACCCTCGTCGTCATTCTCGATCAGGTCGTCCTTGTCGTAGCGAACATCGCCCCGGTAAAGAACAGCGTTCTTGGGAGTACCGATCTCCACGAAGGCCGCCTCCATGCCAGGCAGGACATTTTGAACCCGACCGAGGTAGATGTTGCCGTCGATCTGATTGGCCTCGTCCTGGGGTCTGGACACGTAGTGCTCGATCAGTGAACGGCCTTCCAGGACCGCGATCTGGGTGGCGTGACTTCGGACGTTGACACACATGAGGTAACGGCCCAGTGGCCGGCCCCGCTCGCGGCGCGGCCCGACCGGGTCCGAGCTGGGAGTCTCAGCCCGACCCGAAGGCGCACCTCCGGGCTTGGCGGTGGGATCAGTAGCCCCCTCGGCGCGTGCCCCTCCCCGGCCCCGACCGCTACGCCGGCGTCGCCGCTGAGCACTCTTGGACGAGCCCGCCGAAGGCGCACCAGCGCCATTGGCCTTGGGCCCGGTGGTCCCCGGGCCGGCCTCAGTCCGGGGAGGCGAACCCCCGCCGCCGTTCCGATGAGCCGTAGTTGACGGGTTGGGCCCGCCGGAAGCCTTGAGCGATCCCGGCGCCGGAGCGGCTCGGGTATCGCCGATCTTTGGACGGCGACGTTCTGGGGTCGGCCCAGGCACTGGTCCGGCCGGGCCCGCAGTCGGGTCTGGCATCAGTTGATTCCCTTCTCATTGGGTGCCCGCCGGGGCACGCACTTCTCATTGGGTGCCCGCCGGGGCACACACGAGGCCGGTCGACTCGTATGGGATTGGTTCCCTGCGTGTCCCGTCACCATCGATCCATTGGTGGGTTCTGCAAATACGACCCGCATCCAAGGTATTTCCGCATGCAGCGGACAGGCCTTCAAGCAGCTCAAACGGCCTGACCCCGCGCTGTCCCGTCTCCAGCTCGACAGTCAAGAGACTCTCCTCGTCGTCGAAAACTCCGGCCGGTCCATCCCACCCCCCCTTTCGCAGGGCCAAAATGGCCGGGCGGAGGTCGTCAGTGGTCTGGCGCCCCTTGCGTTCACGAGTGACGGGAATGGTCTCACACTCCATCCCAGAGGTTGCCACACCGGCCAGGGTGTCGGGGTCCATACCCACAACCTCGATCGTCCACGTGCAGGATGTGACCTCACTCTGCAGCGATTCGCGACCCGCATCCACGACGGCGCAGCCGAGAACGTCCACCCCGGTGGGCAACACCTGGCTGAGGGTCCGGGCCAACTCGTAACCCGAAGCGACCTCCTCGTTCAAATCGATGTCCAAGTACTCGGCCACCGAGCAATGACCGGTTGGTAGGGCCAGACCGAAGCTGAGGCGGGGGCGGGGAGAAAATCCCTGGGTGTAGGCCACCGGTAGGCCTGCCCGGCGCAGAGCACGCTCCCACATGCGTGCCACGTCGCGGTGACTGGTCCAGGACACCTTACCGAGCTTGGAGAAACGGGCTCTAACGCGCACCGGGGTCCCTCACAACGATCCGGAGCCACCGGAACGGGCCAGCAGCGCCACGGGCACCGCCCCGGCCCGGGTCAGGTCCTGGCCCGTACCCTGGCTGCCGCCCGCCGGGGCGAGGGGGGATGCCACCACGTGTTCGATGGCGGCGCCGGTGCAGGCCCCGCAGTCATAGCAGGGGGTCCAGCGACAATCCTCCAGGACCCGATGCGACAACGCATCCTTCCAATCCTGCCAAAGGAAGTCGCGGTGCAGTCCGGCCGATATGTGATCCCAGGGCAAGGATTCGGTTTCCTCTCGATCCCGGTGGACGTAGTCGTCGATGGACAGTCCGTGCTCGGCCATGGCTGATTCCCACAAGTCGAGGTCGAAATGCTCCGACCACTCCTGAAACACTCCCCCCCGACGCCAGACGGTCTCGATGACGGGGCCAATCCGTCGGTCGCCCCGACTGGCGATGCCCTCGGCCAGGCTGGCCCGGGGATCGTGCCAGCGAAGCGTTACTCCCCTGTCCCGGCGGGTGGCGTCCCGCAACAGGTTGACCTTGCGCTTCATTTCTCCGGGGCGGTCCTGGCCAAACCACTGGAACGGGGTGTGGGCCTTGGGGACAAATCCCCCGACCGACGCCGTCACCGTGGCGCCACGGTTGTAGGACTGTCCTATGGCCGCACACCGACGGGCCAACTCGGCGATGCCCAAGGTATCCTCATCGGTCTCGGTGGGCAGGCCAGTGAGAAAGTACAGCTTGATCCGACGCCAGCCCTGGGAATAGGCCGACTCCACCGCGGAGTACAGGTCCTCCTCCCGGATCAACTTGTTGATCACCTGCCGCATTCTCCACGTGCCCCCCTCGGGGGCGAAGGTGAGACCGGTTCGGCGCACCTTTTGGATCTGCGCCGCCACCCCGACGGTAAAGGCATCGACCCTCAGACTGGGCAGGCTCACCGCCACCGGGCCGGAACACGCCGGCCCCGAGATGATGTCGGTCACCACCCCCTCGATCCCCGAGTAGTCGGCGCTGGACAGCGAAGTGAGGCTCACCTCGTCGTAGCCGGTGCGGGCCAATCCCTCGGCCACCATCGCCCTCACCTGCTGGGCCGGTCGCTCCCTCACGGGACGGGTGATCATGCCAGCCTGACAGAATCGACAGCCTCGGGTGCAGCCCCGGAATATCTCCACGTTCAAGCGGTCGTGCACCACTTCGGTCAGGGGCACCAGCTGCCGCTTGGGGTAGGGCCACTCGGCTAGGTCGGCGACCGTCCTTTTCTGCACCGCCCCGGGAACGCCGGACTCGATCGGTTCGGTGCCGGTCAGCCGACCGGCCCGGTAGCGGGGCCGGTAAAGCGACGGCACGTAGACCCCATCCACCCGGGCCAGTTGTGCCAGCACGTCCCGCTTGGCATCAGATGATCGGGACGAAGTCTTCCAATCGATGAGCACGTCGTTGATCTCACCTACCGCTTCCTCGCCGTCGCCGATGACAAAGAAGTCCACGTAGTCAGCCAGCGGTTCGGGGTTGTAAGCACAATGACCACCGGCCGCCACCAACAAGTCGGACGGACCCCGTTGTGACGCCCTGACCTGGGCGCCGGCCAGATCAATGCAGTTCAAAACGTTGGTGTATACCAATTCGGCCGAGAGGTTGAACGCCACCACGTCGAACTCGGCCGCCGGGCGATGGCTCTCGACGCTGAACAGGGGTATTCCCTTCTGGCGCATCAGGGATTCCATGTCCCCCCACGGGGAATAGGCACGCTCAGCCCAGGCATCACCGCGTTCATTGAGGATCTCGCACAGGATCTGCAATCCCTGGTTGGGTAGGCCAATCTCGTAGGAGTCGGGATAAACGAACAACCAGCCGACCCGGCGGGATCCCGGGCGGGGAATGGCTGCGCCGTCCTCGCCCCCGATGTAGCGGGCGGGCTTGCCTACCTTGGCCAAGAGGGGTTCTATTTTGGGCCAGAGGGTGGTCATGGGTACAAAGAGCCTACTCCCCGCCTCGGTCGCCCTGGCCACGATGGGCGCCGAGCTGCCATAGTCAGTACCGCTTGTAGGCCCTCAGGTTAGAGCCGGGCGCTAGGGCCGTGCTCGGGGCCGGCTGCTTCGGACCGAGCGCCACGGGCGTGGATGGGCTCACCTGGGTAGGTCCGGCCAGGGGTGGATTCAGGATGGGCCCGACCGGGTGGGCCTGGAGGTACTCCATCACCCCTCGTGCTATCGGGGCGGCGGCAGTGGCCCCATAGCCGGCCTTCTCCAAGGCCACCGACATGGCGTAAGCGGGGTGGTCGGATGGCCCCGAGGGAGCGAAGGCGGCAAACAAGGAGTTGGGTTCGAGGCCCCTGCCCACATCTGCGGTACCGGTCTTACCCGCCACGGGGAACTTGGACAGGGGAAATCCGATAAAGGTCCCGTACGCCGTGCCGTGGGGGTTGGCCACGGCGCCGTTGAAGCCGGCCAGCA
Source organism: Acidimicrobiales bacterium (assembly GCA_050742455.1). Taxonomy (GTDB): domain Bacteria; phylum Actinomycetota; class Acidimicrobiia; order Acidimicrobiales; family JBOGIG01; genus JBOGIG01. The sequence continues at coordinate 29,192 of JBOGIG010000064.1, read as the reverse complement.
TGGCCGAGCGATCGGGGGTCGACAGACTCACATGATCTATTACCACGGAGGGAAACGCCTTTATCACCCGGCCCGAGGGGCTGAGTACCCGCGCTGCCACCCGAGGCTGGTAGAGCGTCCCGCCGTTGGCGAATGTGGCGTAAGCGTCGGCCAGCTGCAGTGGCGTGATGTTGGTCTCGGCCTGGCCGAAGGCCATGCGGACATTGTCGCCGGCATACCACAGGCCGTTGGGGTAGGCGGCCGGGTACTGGGCATGGAGCCTGGCCCGCTTGGCCGGGCTGGCAATGTAACCGGTCTGCTCGCCGGGCAGGTCGATGTTGAGGGCACGGCCCAGACCGTAGGCGTTGGCCGTATCCTGGATGGGGGTGGGACCGTACTTGGCTTGGTTGGCCCAGAAGTCGTAACCCAAGGTGTAGAAGAACACATCGTCGGACACGGTGAGGGCCTTGGCCACACTGAGCGATCCGAACGATTCGTGGTTGTCGTTGGTCGATACGCAGAAGGGTCCCTTGCAGTTCGGCACTTTGAAGTAGCCCGGGTCACTTATCGAGGTGTTGGGACCGATTAACCCGGAATGAAGGGCGGCGGTAGCCGTTGCCAGCTTGAAGGTAGAGCCGGGAGTATAGGTACCGGCGATGGCTCGGTTGAGCTGGGGGTAGTTGTCGGCCGCACCGGAGATGGCCTTGTAGTCCTTGGAGCTGATCCCACCCACCCAGATGCTTGGGTTGTACGTAGGGTACGAGGCCATGGCGAGCACCGATCCATCCTGGGGATTGAGGACAACGGCGGCCCCGCCGGTGGTGGGCGGCAGCACCCCGGTGGCCGGATCGGGCGTCTTGCGGTTTATCTTGATCTGATTGGCCAGGGCCACCTCGGTTGCATTCTGAACCCCTATGTCGATGGAGAGCTGCACGTCGTCGCCGGGAACCGGAGCCCGATAGGAGATGGTGCGCAGGACACGACCCGAAGGGTCCACCTCGAGGTCGCGCTCACCGGGGATACCACGCAGGTAACGCTCGTAGGTGGCTTCGATACCCGACTTACCGATCAGGTCTCCGGGTTGGTAGCCGTACTTGGCGTTGGCCTTCAACTCGGCCTCGGTGATATCGCCTACGTAGCCGACCACCTGGGCTGCCAGATCACCGTTGGGGTAGGTGCGCTCGGTGAACAGGTTGACTGCCACCCCGGGGAGTTCGCTGCGGTGCTCGTCCACGTAAATGGCGATGTTCTTGGACACATTGGTGGCGATGGGCGCCGGGCGGTAGGGACTATAGCGAGGGTCGTTGATCACTTGGTTGACCTGGGCCGGGGTCATGGACAACAGACCAGCCAGCCTGGTCACCACTTCGGGATGCTTCTTGGCCTGGGCCCGATCCAAGGTGATGGCCTCCACCACCTTGTTTCCCACGATGACGTGTCCGGTCCGGTCAAGGATCCTTCCCCGCGGCGCGGGAATGAACACCCGTCGGATCTGATTGACGTTGGCTGCAGCCCGAAAGCTGGGAGCGTTGAGCACCTGGAGATACCACAGCCGGGTGAACATGGCCCCGAACAGGCTGAGCACCACCAGCCCGATGAGCCCCAGACGCAAACGAGGATTGGCCGGTGCACTCACGACCAACCACCCCGCCAGCCTGGGCCGGGCGACCGGCGACGGACCAACCGGGGCCCGGAACGGCCACGGCCCGAGCCGGACCACGACGATGACTCCGCCATTCCCTTCGCCGAGGAGCCGAGCGCCCAGCGCATTGCGGGATAGGCCGGAATGCTAAGCACCACATTGACTACCCCCACCACCAACATGATTCGAATCAGATGCACGTGCAGCATCTGGCCCTGGCCCACGATCGACCCCACCAAGGCATAGAGAAGTTCCCCAAAGACGCTCCCGGCCCCGACGAAGAGTGCTCGCAGCACCCTCGAATTGGCGAGCAGCCCTGACTGGACGGCGCCCACCCCGAACCCAGCCAGCGTATAGGCCAGGGCGGAAAGTCCAAACGGCGTGGCCACAAACAAGTCCATCGCCAGACCTGCCCCGAACCCAATGGTCGCGCCCAGGATCGGGCCTCCCACACTGCCCCCCACAACGGCCATCAACAACATGACGTCAGGCATGACCCCGAACAGGTGAAAGTCAGCGAAGACGACCTGTTGGACGACCAGCGCCACCAGAACGACCAGCGTGCATCGGGCGCGGGCCCGACCGCTCACGGACGGGCCTCGTTCAGGCTCATTGGCCTGAGGGCGTCCACTTGAGAACGGAGACCAGGTCGAGTCGCTGCAGGGCCGCGGCGGGATCCAGCGTGACATTCTGTTGCAGGTCGCCATTGTGATATGTGGCACTGGCCACCGTTCCCACCGGGATGTCGGGGGGAAACAAGTCGCCCGGTTTTTGCAGGCCGCTGGTGACCATGGCTTCGCCCTTGGTCAGTTGGATGCTTGGCTCCACCAAGGACACGGAGAGCCGGGCCCCCGACCCGGCCCCCGAGGCCACTGCCACGGACTGGTTGGCCCCGGTGCCGAAGCGCACCCCCACAGAGGAGGTCGGGTCAGAGATCAGCAAGACGGTGCACCGGGACTTTGATACCTCGACCACCCGCCCGGCCAGACCGGCCCCGGAGACAACGGGCATGCCTTTCCCTATTCCGGCGTCTGACCCCTTGTCCAAGGTGACAGTGACCACAAAATTCGACGGGGCGGTGGAAATGACTTGAGCGGCAACGTGGCCCAGACTTCCCACCCAGGGCAGGTGGTTCATCTGGCGTAGGGCCATTACCTCCTGGGCCGTAGCGCTGGCCTGAAGATCGCGGCCTTGAAGTTGTCCCAACTGCTGGCGCAGGCGGGCATTCTCGGCCTTGAGGCCGGAATAGTGAAAGGCGCTGTCGAAGAAGTTCCCTACCGGACGGAAGGCCCCGGATGCCACGGACTGGATAGGGGCGAAGACATCGTGCGAGGTGGACTTTATCCCTCCGATCACGCCCGAGAAGTTGCTCCGGTAGTTCAGCGTCAGGATGGTGGCCGAGGCCAGGATAAGGATCAGCAGTCGAAAACGGGGGCTCGATGAGCGCCGGGACACGGCCACCAGGGCAAGCGCTTAGCGGGAACTCGAAGAGATGAGAACCTGCTTGAGGGCCTCGAACTCCTCCAGGCACTGCCCGCTTCCGATGGCCACGGAGTGCAGGGGGTTCTTGGCGATGAGGATCGGCATGCCCGTCTCGGCCGACAGACGGGCGTCGAGGCCGTGCAGCTTGGCCCCTCCCCCGGTGAGCACGATCCCTTGCTCCATGATGTCTGCCGCCAACTCGGGGGGGGTCTTGTCCAGCGTCACCTTCACGGCATCGACAATGGCCGAAAGGGGCTCCTCGATGGCCTTGCGGATTTCCTCGGTGGTCGTCACGATGGTCTTCGGCAGGCCGCTTATCAGGTCCCTGCCTCGGATCTCGGCGTGAAGCTCCTCTTCCAACGGGCAACCCGAGCCCAAAGCGATCTTTATCTCCTCGGCCGTCCGCTCCCCCAAGGCCAGGCTGTACTCCTTTTTGATGTACTGGATGATGGCCTCGTCAAGCTCGTCGCCACCGATGCGGATTGACTGGCTGGTGACGATCCCCCCCAGTGAGATGACGGCGACCTCGGTCGTGCCGCCACCGATGTCCACCACCATGTTTCCCGTGGGCTCATGCACCGGAAGGCCTGCCCCGATGGCCGCAGCCATGGGCTCTTCGATGATGTAGGCCGGCTTGCGTGCCCCGGCGTACTCGGCCGCCTCCTGGACAGCGCGCTGTTCGACTCCGGTGATGCCCGACGGTACACAGATGACCATCCTGGGTTTTGCGAAGCGGCGCTGGTGAACCCGGTGGATGAAATAGCGCAGCATCTTCTCGCAGATCTCGAAGTCGGCGATCACGCCATCCTTCAGGGGACGGATGGCCTGGATGTGGCTGGGCGTGCGCCCGATCATGCGCTTGGCCTCAGCCCCCACAGCCAATGGCCTACCGTCTTTGACGTTGACGGCCACCACGGACGGCTCGTTTAACACGATGCCCCTGCCGCGCACGTAGATCAAGGTGTTGGCCGTACCCAGGTCGACCGCCATGTCGCGGCCCATCAGTGAGGAAAAAAGACTGTCAGACATCGGACTGGCCTCCTTGGAGGTTGGGGAGGTCTGCCCCAAAGGCTAGGTGAACCAGCCGATTAGGACAAGCCCGGGAAAAAAATGGCGATCTCGCGCTCTGCCGCCTGGGCAGAATCCGAGCCGTGCACCAGGTTCTCCGACAACAATATGGCCAAGTCCCCCCGGATGGTGCCCGGGGCGGCCTCGGCGGGATTGGTCGCCCCCATCAGGTTGCGCACCACCTTCCACGTCTCGGGAGGGCCGGACATGACCATGACCAGGCAGGGCGATCGAGTGATAAAGCTCACCAGGTCGGAGTAGAAGGGCTTTCCCTCATGTTCGGCATAGTGGCGGGCCGCGGTGGGCTCGTCGATCCGACGCAGCTCGACAGCTACGGGACGGAGCCCCTTACGCTCCAGGCGGGCCAGTATCTCGCCGGAAAGGCCGCGTTCAACTGCATCGGGTTTACAGATAACCAGAGTCTTGTCCATCGTTTAATCAAACTAGCCCATGAGGATGTGCCGAGCCCTACCGACCAGGTAAAGGGACCCAGTCACCAGCACCATGTCATCGGCTCCGGCCATCTCCCCGGCCCGCTTCAGGGCCGTCTCCACCGAATCGCATGCCTCGGCGGGTAGGCCCAATTGTGCGGCCGCGGCGATGACGTCTATCGGGGCCATGGCACGGGGCGATGGGGGTGGGCAGGCCAGAACCGTGGCGAAGCCGGATCTTCCGGCCAGAGCCCGCAACATTTCGAGGGGGTCACGGCCCTGGAGGAACCCCACAACTGCGATTCGCCGTCCCTCGACGACAAACTCCTCGGCCAGGGTGGCGCTGGCGGCCGCGGCCCCTGCGGGGTTGTGGGCCCCGTCGAGCACAACCAGCGGCGCCCGGCCAACCACCTCCATGCGACCGGGATTGGAGACCGTGCCCAGCGCCTCGGCCACCACCTCCGGTTCCACCGGGGCGGCGAAAAACGCCTCGGCTGCCGCTACGGCACAGGCCGCATTGTGGCCCTGGTGGGCCCCATGCATGGCCAGGAAAGTTCCCGGGTACTCAGCCTTGGGAGTACGCAGGTGAACCAGTCGGCCCCCGTGGGCCAAGGTGGAGGATGCGCAGTCAAAGTCGGCGCCCCGCTCCCATACTTCCACTTCGCCCGCGCCCTGGGCCGTAGACTTGAAAACGGCGGCCAGGTCCGGCGCTGTCTCACCCAGGATCAATGTGGCTCCGGTCTTGATGATCCCGGCCTTCTCGGCCGCGATGTCACGGAGCGACGGGCCCAATATGGCCTGATGGTCCATGCTGACGTTGGTCACCACCGCCACTTGAGCTGAGACCACATTGGTGGCGTCCCAGCGACCGCCCAGGCCGACCTCGATGACTCCCACGTCAACCGCCACGTCGGCGAAGTATCGGAAGGCGGCGGCGGTCAACAGCTCGAAGCGCGACGCCACCTGTGGGGTCAGGGTCTCCAGATCGGCCAGGGCGCCCAGCACCTCAGTGAGGCCGGCATCGTCGATGGCCTGGCCGTTCCAGGCGATGCGCTCGTTGATTCGTTCCAGGTCCGGGCTGGTATAGGTGCCCACGGTGAGCCCCTTGGATCGCATGAGGGCCGTGACGATTCGGGCGACCGAACCCTTGCCGTTGGTGCCGGTTATATGGATAACCGGGAAGGAGTGTTGGGGATCGCCCATGAGCCGGCACAGCCCGGCGATGCGGTCGAGGGTGGGAGCCAGGTGGCGACCGGCCTCTATGGCCTCCAGATTTATGTGGGACTCAAGCCAGGCCAGGGCCCCCGACAGGTCCGCCATGGGTGAAGCCACCTCGGCCACCCGCGTCTAGGAAGCAGCGCGTCTTGGGCGGTCAACCTTGTCAGGATCAGGGCGGGTGACCAGAGTGGGATGGACCCGGTCGAGCACCACTGACCGGTCGATGACGCACTTGCCCACGTCGTTGCGACTCGGCAGGTCGTACATCACGTCCAGGAGGACTTCTTCGAGGATTGCCCGCAGGCCTCGGGCACCGGTGCCTCTGAGCAATGCCAGCTCGGCTACGGCGTCCAGGGCATCCTCGGATAGTTCGAGCTCCACATTGTCGAGCTCGAACACCTTGCGGTATTGCTTCATCAAGGCGTTCTTCGGCTCCACCAGGATACGGACCAGGGCTTGTTTGTCCAGGTTGGACACCGCGCCGATAATGGGAAGTCGGCCGACAAATTCAGGAATGAGACCGAACTTGAGCAGGTCCTCAGGCAGCACCTGGCGCAGCATCTCACCTTCGTCGCGCTCACCGGCCGGGCGGACGTCGGCCCGAAAGCCAATACCGCTGCGGCCACTGCGGCTCTCGATGATCTTGTCCAGCCCGGCAAAGGCCCCGCCACAGATGAACAGGACGTTGGTCGTGTCGATCTGGATAAATTCCTGGTGGGGATGCTTACGACCGCCCTGGGGGGGAACCGAGGCTACCGTGCCTTCGAGGATCTTGAGCAGAGCCTGCTGCACGCCTTCGCCCGATACATCGCGGGTGATCGACGGGTTCTCGCTCTTGCGGGCCACCTTGTCGATCTCGTCTATGTAGATGATGCCCGTCTCGGCCTTCTTGACGTCGTAGTCGGCCGCCTGGATCAGCTTGAGGAGGATGTTCTCGACGTCCTCGCCCACATAGCCGGCCTCGGTCAGAGCGGTGGCATCGGCGATTGCGAAGGGCACGTTGAGCATGCGAGCCAAGGTCTGGGCAAGCAGCGTCTTGCCACAACCTGTAGGGCCCAGGAGCAAGATGTTGGACTTGGCAAGCTCTACATCGGCTTCGTGGTGGCCCTTTTGCCCTGACTGCACTCGCTTGTAGTGGTTGTAGACCGCCACGGATAGGATCTTCTTGGCGTAATCCTGGCCGATCACGTAATCATTGAGGAAGTCGAATATCTCCCTGGGCTTGGGCAGTTCGTCGAAACGCAGCTCCGAGGTCTCGGACAGCTCCTCCTCGATGATGTCGTTGCACAGGTCGATGCACTCGTCGCAGATGTAGACACCTGGGCCGGCAATCAACTTCTTCACCTGCTTCTGCGACTTGCCGCAGAAGCTGCACTTCACGAGGTCCCCGCCGTCTCCGAACTTTGCCATTGATCCCCCCGTTACCTACGCTGCGCCCTGGCTTGACTGCACGAGAGCCATCTCCCGGGTGGTGATGACCTCGTCGATCAGCCCGTACTCCTTTGATTCCTCGGCATCCATTATGAAATCGCGGTCGGTGTCCTTCTCGATTCTTTCGATGGACTGGCCCGTGTCCTGGGCCAGCATGCCATTGAGAAGGTCCCGCATGCGCAAAATCTCCTTGGCCTGCAGTTCGATGTCTGTGGCCTGGCCCGCCGCCCCGCCGTAGGGCTGGTGCAACAGGATACGAGCGTGTGGCAGGGCAAATCGCTTCCCCTTGGTCCCTGCCGCCAGCAGCACGGCGGCAGCCGATGCCGCCTGGCCATAGCAAAATGTGGACTTGTCCGGCTTGATGAATTTCATAGTGTCGTAGATGGCAAACAAAGCCGTAATGTCGCCGCCAGGTGAATTGATGTAGACGTTGATGTCCTTGTCGGGGTCGTCGTACTCCAGGTACAGGAGCTGGGCGCAGACCAGATTGGCCACCGTGTCGTCGATCGGGGTGCCGAGGAAGATGATCCGTTCGCGCAGCAACCGGGAGTACAGGTCATAGGCCCTCTCCCCCCGGTTGCTCGACTCGATGACCGTCGGTACCAAGTAGTTATATGCAGGCTGGATCACGCTGGGCTCTCCACGGAGTTGGGCAGGGGCTGAGTGGTTTCATCTGATATCTGGGTGTCGGGGCCGGGTTGGTTGACCGATGTGGGTTCCTCTCCCACCCCCTCATCTTCGCCCTTGTTGTCGCTCTGGGCGCGGACCCCTGACGGGGAGACTTCGTCGCTTCGATCGGGAGACTCGACAGCCAGATCACCACGATTGATTGTATTGCCGGCCTCATCGACCAAGGTCACGTTGTCGATGAGCCAGGTCAGGGCCTTGGATTTGACGATGTCGGACCGCACCGCCCTCATCTGGCCCCCCTGGTCCAGCTGGGACCGCACCTCCTCGACTTCCAACCCGGCTTGCTCGCCCAACCGGGCCAGCTCGGCGTCGACGTCCTCTTCGGTGGCCACCATGTCCTGGGCCAGAGCCAACGCCCGCAGGGCCAGATCGGACCGCACCGCCGACTCGGCCGCTTCCTTCAACCCGACCACCAGTTCGTCGCCGGACATCCCGGTGGCCGCCAGGTACTGTTGCACGGTGGCCCCTTGGTCGTGGAGGCGATGGTCGAGATCTCCGAGCCTGCGCTCCACTTCCTCGGCGATGAGGGAGTCCGGGATGTCCTCGGCCACCAGTTGGGCCAGAGCCTCCAGAGCCTGGCTGCGCAGGGTCATCTGGGCCTGAACCTTCTTGACCATGCTCATCCGGGTGGAGATGTCGGCCCGCAGCTCCTCCACGGTGTCGAACTCTGAGGCATCCGAGGCCCACTCGTCGTTGACCTCGGGGAGGATCTTCTCCTTGACCTCCTTGACCAGGACCTGGAAGTTCACTTCGTCGGCTTCGTCCACCTTGTCGCTGAACTTGAAGATGTCGCCCGCCTTGGCCCCTTGCAGGGTCTCGTCCAACTTGGGCACCAGGGACTTGCTACCCAACTCATAGAGGTAGTCGTCGGCCGAAAGACCATCGAGCACTTCGGAGTGGCGATAGCCCTTGATGTCAATGGTGGCGTGGTCCCCATCGCGGGCCGGTCGCTGCACAACCGAAAGTTCGCCGAACTGATCGCGCATTCGGTCAATCTGAGCCACTATGTCCTCTTCGCTCACGTCCAGGCCGGGCAGGGTGACGACCAGGCCGTCGTGGCCCGGGATGGCAACCTCGGGGCGGACCTCGACCACAGCATCGAAGCTGACCGATCCGCCTTCTTGACCACCAGTGATGTCAATCTCCGGTGGCGCTATGGGATCGAGGTCGCTGTCCATGACGGCCTGGGCATAGAAGTCGGGCAGGGAATCCTTCAACGCCTCCTGGCGCAGGGTCCCGGCACCGACCTTGGCCTCCAGGATGCGGCGCGGGACTTTCCCCGGACGAAAGCCGGGCACTCGAACCTCGCGGGCCAAGCGGCGATAGGCGTCGTCGAGAGCTTCCTCAAACTCCGTTTCGGCAACCTCGATGGTGAGCTTGACTTTGTTGCCGTCCAGGGGCTGAAGGGTAGATTCCATACAGGAAGCGAAGTCTATCGGGCCGATCTGACGCCTCCGACCGACCCAGATCGAACCCGGTCGGTGGCCCCGGTCGGCCCCTGTCGGTGGCCCCGGTCCAGCGGACCGGTTGGCAGAGCCCGCCTGGACCGATGACCTACAATGTTGGCTGACGGGGTGTAGCGCAGCGGCTAGCGCGCCTGCTTTGGGAGCAGGAGGTCGGGGGTTCAAATCCCCCCTCCCCGACCACGTCTTGGTGTTGTTCCCCCCAAATATCCCTTCCGAGATAGATTGCGAGCCGCGCGGGTGTAGCTCAGCGGCAGAGCCCCAGCCTTCCAAGCTGGTTACGCGGGTTCGATTCCCGTCACCCGCTCTCGATCGTGTCTCGACCTAAAAAGGCCGCGGTTCTCGGGGGCAACGGATTCTGGCGGGGTCCAGTGCCCCTTGACGCCAGGAGTGCCCATCGCCAGCCCATGGGACGAGCACGGCCGCGGCCTGGCGCTGGTGGCGAAGGTGGCCAACGCCTGGGGAGTGATCCCCAACCACAAGGGCAAGGCCGTGTGGTTCCGTTTGACCAATTGAGGATTGACCCGGCCCCGCGGCTGGGGCGCACCTAGTCCCCGCTGACCGCTCCGCTTCCGATCACGGCCCCGGGATCGGTGGCCACCACCGGATCGTCCAGCGGTACCACGGGCCTGGGGTCGATCCGCCGGTGCTGGTCCGATGTCAGGCGCACCCCGGTGCCCAAAGTGAAAAATTCGATGACGTGGCTCCCCCACACGTGTGAACGCTCGGAGGTCTGTACTCCCACCACCCCGTCGGCCCCGACCCGGATAGCTTCATCCTGGAGCCGTCCCATGGCCAGCTCCCGGGCCTCGTATAGGGCTTCGGTGTAGGTGGTCATCTCCTGGTTCTGCGTCTGGCCCGAGGCCCAGCGTCCAAATCCCTGCCGCGCCACGTGATAGACACACGACCCCATTACCAGGCCGACGGGTCTGTAACCGGCCCGGTTCAATAGGTAGAGATCCTGTCCGGACAGGTCGCTGGTGAAAAATGGCGCCCCGGCCGCCCGCTTGGGATCGCGGTCGGCGATGGCGGTCCCGAAGGCCACGAATTGGGCCAGGTGGGAGCGATGCTCGAACATCTCGATGTCGAGACGGACTCCGACCACCCCGGTCCCGCCCAGTCGCTCGCCTGCCGCCACCAGCCGGCCGACGGCGCTCTCCCGGGCCTGGTACATGGCCTGGCTGAGGCTGGAGAGTTCCGCGTTGCCCATCCCCTGCATCATTCCCACCATGCCGATGTGGAACACGGCTGCGCCCGAAACCAGGCCCAGGGCCTCAAATCCCGCCTCACGGACCAGGATGTCCTCGTCCACCGAAAGGTCCGAGGAAGTGACCGCCCGGCCGCCCGTCGAAGAGGCGGCGTGATTGGGGGGGTGACGCAGGTCGGCCAGGGCGGCGTCGGCGGCCGACCCTAGATGTGGCCCGGGTCCGGTCATCGATCGACCAGGCGCATCATGGGCAGCGGTGGTTCGTCCAGGGGGGCAGTGGCGAATCTGCGCACCGCCGTTCCTATCACCATGACCTCGGCCAGCTTGGACTCCCCAACGTCATGGACCCGCAAATCGATATTTGCTCCGACCACGGCGTCACCCACCGATGAAGTGGCGCGCTCCAGCTTCTGAGTGGCGATCGCTCGGGCCGCGTCTATGACGTCGCTGTACTGTTGGACCTCCCCGTTGACCCACGAGTTCATGGAGAGGCGGGCCCCACAGCCCGGATCCGCCTCCAATGCGGCGATGCCCATCACCAGGGCGGCCGGAATGCAGCCCGACCGCATGAGCTTGGCAAAATCCTGCCCGGACAGGTGTGAAGTGAACGGAGTGGCCAGGGGAGCGACCCCGGGGCGGTGGATGCCGGTGCCCACCACGGTGAACTCGACCAGGCCGCCGACCGCGGCCAGGTGACGGAAGGTGAGCCGCACCCCCACCACTCCGTGGGCGCCGAGTTCGGTGGCCTCCTCCTCCAGTCGAGACATGGCCAGGCGCTGGGCTTCTTCCAGCCCCGCCTCGTGGTAGGAGTGCTCCCAATTGGCGCCCCAGAAGTGTCCCTGAGCCCCCCACTGCCCGAAGCCATGGGGGCACGGGTACTGGCGGAAATAGCCACCCCTCCCGCCATAGTTCGAGTACCAGTTGTTGCCGTATTGACCGCCGAGCCGATAGATCGAGCTGCCCATGACCAGACCAACCGGTTGAAAGCCCGACTGGCGGATGGCGGCCAACTCGCCAACCGACAAGTCGCTGGACCACCCGCCGCTCCCGGCACCGGCCGCAGCTATGCGCTTACGAGCCGCTTCGGGCAGGACCAGGCCGCCCCCGGCCGGAGCGTCGGACGTCACGCCATCGGTATGGGGCTCGGGCGCAGCGTCGCCAGGGGGACCGACGCACACGTCAGCGGTCCAGGGAGAGGACCATCTGGGGCTGGGCGATGACGTGGTCGTCCCGGATGGGCTTGACCGCCGTTCCCACGGCCAGGAATTCGATCACGTGCGAACCCCAAAAGTGCGACTTCTCCACTAGCTGGACGCCGACGATACCCTCGGCGCCAAGCCTGGATGCCTCTTCTTGCATCCGCTCCATGGCCAGCTCGCGGGCCTCGTAGAGGGCCTGGGTGAAGTTGGTCATCTCGGCGTTGGCCCCCACCTGGGCCAGAGCCTTGGCCATCCCTTGATGGGCCACGTGATACACGCAGGTGCCCATGACCAACCCGAGGGGCATGTAACCGGACTGCACCAAAGTCCAGAAGTCCTGGCCGGACAAATCACTGGTGAAGGGCTGGTTCTCGACGTTGCGCCAGGATGTCTTGTCCTGGGACGAGACGGCGGTTCCAATGGCTATGAACTCGGCCGAATGCTTGCCCCAGTCGTAAAAGTTGATGTCCAGACGAACTCCTACCACCCCGTCGGATCCCAAAACGTCCGCCTCGGCCTCCATGCGCGACATGGCCAGCTCCCTGGCGGCGTACATTGCCTGGGACAGCGACTCGAGTTCCTGGTTGCGACTCCACGACTTGCGCTGGAGACCGATGTGGTAGATCGAGCTGCCGAAGACAAGCCCTTTGGGATCAAAACCCGCCTCCTTGACCAGGAGGAACTCGTTGACCGACAGGTCGGAGGTAAACAGGCCTGGCTTTCCCTCCTTGGATTCAAGCTCCTCGAGACGACCAAGCGCGTCGGGGGGCAGCCCCACAGCCTTCGGGTCAACCGTTGTCATGCCATCTCCCTTTCCCATCGCCTTGAAGCCTGGCTCACGTCAGCAGCGATTCCAGCGCCGCCCGGGTCGAGGCATTGGCCTGGGCCTCGGCGGCCAGATGCTCCAACAGCGCCTGCAGCCAGGACCCCGCATCCAACTCCTGATTGCGCAACACCACTCCTCTAACCGTATGTCGCAGGCGCCAAACTATCCGCCCCCTGTCCCGGGTGGCCTCCAGCTCGTCGTCCCCCAGCACGATCGACACTCGTTTCACCCGGTGATCCCGATGGCGAAGGCCGCCCTCGCGCTCCTGGGTCATCCGGGGACCCAATGTGTCGCCCAGCTTGACTGCCAGCACCTCGAAAAAGCTCTCGTTGTCAGACGAGTCGGCACTGAGCGAGGCCACCAGCATGTCCATGGGGAGGGCGCCGTCGAAATCGGAGCCGGTGGAGGACATATCGCGACATTGTATTGTATGTAACCACGGGTAGGGTCTCCGGCATTCGGAGCGGGGACAGCCAATCCTGTTGACCGGTCAATCTGTCGACCCGGTCAAACGACAAGGGGAACCGATGAGCTTGATGAAGCGGATGTCCGAGGTGTTCCAGCAAAGGGCCAGTGCCGCCCTGGACAAGGCAGAGGACCCGGCCCAGGCTCTGGACCTGTCCTATCAGAAGTTGCTGGAGAATCTGCAGAAGGTAAGACGCAGCATCGCCGAGGTGCTGACGTCGGAGAAGCGCCTGGAAGGGCAGAGAGATTCTCTCCAGGCCCAGTTCGACAAGCTCGGGGGCCAGGCTCGCCAGGCTCTGGCTCAGAACCAGGAGGACCTGGCCCGGGCCGCCCTTACCCGGGGGCAGACCATACAAGCTCAAATCGAGGGTCTCGGCCCCCAGATCGAGCTGTTGAAGACTCAAGAAAGCCAACTCCAAGTCACCGGCGAAAAACTGGCGGCCAAGGTCGCCGCCTTCCGCTCCCAGCGGGAGACCCTCAAAGCTCAGTACAGCGCCTCGAAGTCAACAGCTCAGGCCATGGAGGGTGTCACCGGGTTGTCCGAGCACATGGCCGACGTTTCCTTGATGATGGATCGGGCCCAGGACAAGATCTCCCAGATGCAGGCTCGGGCCGCCGCTGTCGGCCAGCTGGCTGATACCGGGGCTTTGGACGCCCTGACGGTCAGTTCGGGTGACGACATCGATGAGAAACTGCGCCTCGGGGCCGGGGACTCCGCCGTGGACGCCCAACTGGCCGCCCTCAAAGGTGAGTTGGGCTTGGCCTCGGGACAACCGGCCGGGGCCCTGGGGGCAGGAGGCTTCGTAGTGCGGATCATCCACGACGAGCAGTACCGGCTGCCCGAGTCGGCTCACGCCGCCCTCAACGAGGTGGACCAGGCCCTTCTGGCCGCCGTGGATGCAGGCGACCAGGCGACCTATGCCCTCAAACTCACCGAGATCACCAATCTGGTGCGCAACCTGGGTGAGAAACTGGCCCACGACGACGTGCGACCCTCCGACGCCGTAGTGCCCTCGCCAGACATGACCCTGGCCGAGACCAAGACCCTGCTGGAACAGCCCGAGCTCTAGCCCCCCTGAGGATCCCCAGATCGGCCCCATCCACCCATTGGCCACCAATCTGGCTTACGTTGGCAGTTGGATCTCCCCGAACTTGGAGGTAGTCGTGAACAAGGCCGAGCTCATTGGCGCCATTGCCCAAAAGACAGGTCACAGCGCCGCCACGGTTGGCGAAGTAGTGGCCTGTCTCGAATCAGTGATCACCGACGAGGTAACCGGTGGTGGCAAGGTCACCTTGCCCGGCTTCCTCGCCTTTGATCGCTCCGAGCGTGCAGCGCGGTCGGGTCGAAACCCGGCCACCGGCGCCACCATCCAGATTGCCGCCGCCACCGTCCCCCGGATCAAGGCGGGCAAGGCCTTCAAGGACGCTGTAGGCAAGAAGTAGGGGCTGGCCTGGCCCATCCGGCCCGCCTCACCGGGCTGACTGCCGAGACGACCCTCGTCCCAAGCTGAGAACTCATCGGTCGATCGTTCCCGCGGCTGCACTGGGGCAGATGGTTCGCGCTGGTGCGCCGGGGCGGTATCGTCCCCTGAATGGATGCGGCCCCGCTGATCGAGGGGCGCAACCTCACCAAGCGATTCGGCTCGTACACGGCTGTCGACGGCATCGACTTCGAAGTCCGACCGGGAGAGGCCTTCGGCTTCCTCGGTCCCAATGGAGCCGGCAAGAGTTCGACCATGCGAATGGTGGGTTGCGTCTCGCCCGTCACCGAGGGGTCCTTACGCGTTCTCGGGCTGGACGCCCGCTCATCGGGTGCCGGCATCCGGGCACGGATCGGGGTCGTGCCCCAAGAGGACAGCCTCGACACCGAGCTCACAGTATGGGACAACCTCATGATCTACGGCCGTTACTTCGGTCTGCCTCGGCCCGTCATCCGCCACCGCGCCGAGGAGTTGCTGGACTTCGTCCAGCTGGCTGAACGCCGCGACGACCGAGTCGATCCCCTATCAGGAGGCATGAAGCGCCGGCTCACCATCGCCCGGGCCTTGATCAACCAACCCGAGTTGATGCTGCTCGACGAACCCACCACCGGATTGGATCCACAGGCTCGCCACATGCTGTGGGAGCGCCTGTACCTGCTCAAGAGCCAGGGCACGACCCTGGTCCTCACCACTCATTACATGGATGAGGCCGAGCAGCTGTGTGACCGGCTGGTCATCATGGATCAGGGTCGCATTGTGGCCGAGGGGGCGCCGCGCCAATTGATCCGCCAGTACACCACCAGGGAAGTGGTGGAGGTACGTTTCGCCAACCGGGAGGAGAGGGAAAAGCGTTTGGGCGCCCTGACCCAAGTGGCCGAACGGGTCGAGCCCCTGGCAGATCGGGTGCTGCTCTACTCATCCGACGGTGAGGCCATCCTGGCCCAGTTGACCACACTCGGGGTTGACCCTGAGACCGTGCTGGTGAGACGTGGCTCACTGGAAGATGTCTTCTTGATCCTCACCGGTAGGACCCTGGAGGACTGAGTTGAGACCGTGAGCGCCGTGAGCGCCGTGAGCGCCGTGACCAGCTACCCGGCCTTTCGGGTGGTGGAGCGGGAGATCCAGGTATTCCTGCGACTGTGGCGAGCCACGGTCTTCTCCAGCTTCGTGACTCCCTTGTTGTTCCTGGCCGCCATGGGGCTGGGTCTGGGGGGCCTGGTGAACCAGCACGGTCATGTCCAGGGACTCAACTACCTGTCCTTTGTGGCCCCGGGGCTGATGGCAGCCACCGCCATGCAGATCGGGGCGGGTGAATCCCTGTGGCCCGTCCTGGGTGGGGTCAAGTGGGACCGGCGGTCCCACGCCATGGTCGGCACGCCATTGGCCCCGAGCGACGTCTATGAGGGGTTCTTGTTGTGGGTGGCCCTGCGCACCACGGCCAGCGCCCTGGCCTTTTTGGTGGTGGCCTCGGCCCTGGGCGGGGTGGGTTCGCCCTGGGCCGTGCTTGCCGTGCCGGCGACTGTCCTCGGCGCCTTGGCCTTCGCCGCACCGTTGGGGGCGTTTGCCGTGTCCCAGGACAGCGACCAAGCCTTCCCGGTCATTATGCGCTTGGGGGTCATCCCCCTCTTCTTGTTCTCGGGAACCTTCTTTCCCATCTCGCAACTACCCGGATGGCTGGAACCGCTGGCCCAGGTGTCGCCCCTTTACCACGCTGTGGAACTGAGCCGATCGGCCACCACCGGCACCACCCACTGGATGGCCGACGTAGTCCACATCGCCGTGCTGGTGGGCTGCGTGGCGGCAGGAACGTGGTGGGGACGGCGGGCCTTTTACCGGAGGCTCTCACCATGACGGCCCGGTCGGCTGCGATCAAGGTTCCTCGCCAGGTGGGCAGGGTGCTCCCGGCCGGGCTGTTCGGGCACAGACCCTGGAGGGTGATCGAGCGCAACGGGCTGGCATATCGCCGCATGTGGGTCGTGTTCCTGTCCGGGTTCTTGGAGCCCCTGTTGTACCTGTTGTCCATCGGTATCGGCGTGGGCAAGCTGGTCGGGGTGCTGGCCGGACCCGGGGGCCACGCCGTGACCTACCAGGTCTACGTGGCCCCGGGCCTGCTGGCGGCGTCGGCCATGAACGGATCGGCCCTCGACACCACGTTCAACTTCTTCGTCAAGTTCAAGTACGCCCACACCTACGATGCCATGCTGGCCACCCCCCTCGGGGTCAGGGACCTGGCCCGAGGGGAAGTGGGCTGGGCCCTGTTGAGAGGCTCGGTCTATGCCGCTGCCTTCCTCGGCACCATGGCGGGATTGGGGCTGACGCCGTCGTGGTGGTCGATCCTGGCCATGCCCGGAGCCGTCCTGATCGGCTACGCCTTCGCCGGCGCGGGACTCGGCGCTTCCACCTGGATGCGTTCCTATGTGGACTTCGACTACGTGAACATGGTGCTCATCACTTCATTCTTGTTCTCGGCCACGTTCTTCCCGCTGTCCAGCTACCCCTCGGCCCTGGCCTGGATAGTTCGCCTGACCCCCCTATACCAGGGAGTGGCCATGGAGAGGGCCCTGTGCCTGGGCCATCCGGGTCCCGTGCTGATCGTGCACGCCGCATACCTGGCCGTGCTGGGCTATGTGGGTGTGGCTCTGGCCGCCCGGCGGCTGCGACGCCTGCTACAGCCCTGACAGATCAGCCGATTCCAGCGCCAACAGGTCGTTGAAGCGCTCCTGGACCTCGGATCGCCGACCCCGATCGTGGGCCAGGTTGGACATCTCGTGCGGGTCCTCGCTCAGGTCGTACAGCTCGTGATCCTGATCGTCGAAGCGGGCATCGGGTCCGAACAGCTTGTGGCCGGGGCGGTGGGTGAGCACATCGCTCGGATCTCCCCCACCCACCCCGAAATACCGGGCGTACTTGAATCGACCGTCAAAATACCCCCGCAGCGAGTAGCGGGTCCGCTGGATGTTGCGGGTGTGCGCTGAATCCTGGGCAAACAGGACGTAGTCACATACTTGGCATGCCGGATCGGCCAGCAACGGGGACAGATCAGTGCCCTGAAGGCTCCAGTGCTCACTTACGCCGCCCAAAGAGGCGATGGTCCGGGCCAGATCGACGTGGCTACCCAAGGAATCGGTCGTCGAGCCGCTAATGGTACGGCCCGGGGCCTTGATGTAGAGGGGAACCTTCATTATCTCGTTGTATACGAAGGGGCCTTTGGACCTCAGACCGTGTGATCCACACATGTCGCCGTGGTCGGAGGTGAAGATGACGACGGTGTCATCGGCTGCTCCCGATCTATCGAGCGCCGATAACACGGTGCCCAGGCTCTCATCGGCCAGACGATGGAGGTGGGCGTAATAATCGAGCTGTCGCAGCCAGGATCTGGCGTCGGACGGGTCGATGTAGCCCCACATGCCGTGTTGTTGGTCCCATCGCCATTGGCGGTGAGCCTCGGGCTTGTCCGCTAGCGCATCGCCGAAGTTCGCCGGAAGCCGGTCGCACACCTCCGGATAGTCGTGGTCATATACAGGCAGGGTTTCGTCCTTTTTCCATTTGGCCGCCTCGAGTATCTGGCGCACGAAAGCCACCTCGTCGGGGCGGCGCTCCTGGTAGAAGGGCTGATCGATGGGAAACCACATGACATCGTGGGGATTGACCAGAGCCACGGTCAGGAACCAGGGCTGGGCCTGGCCGGCGGCATTGGCGGCAATCCACCCAGCGGCATTGCTGGCGATCACGGGATCGAAGGCGACTCCGGTGCCGGCCCAGCCCATGAAATAGCGGTCGTTTCCCTCCCAGTCGGAGTATCCGTAGGCCACCATGTCGGGCGTGGCACCGTAGGACAGGTGCCACTTGCCGATGTACGAGCACCGGTAGCCGGCAGCGCCGAGGATGTGGCCCAGAGTCGGGATGGCCGGGTCGAGGGTGGTGTGGTGGGGATGGATGACGTTCTCGACCACCCCGTGGTTGGTCAGATAGCGACCGGTCATGAGGCTCGCCCGCGAGGGGGAACAAGGGGAGGAGTGAGTCCAGTAGTTGGTGAACTCGAGCCCCTCTGCCATCAACTTCTCCCGCCAAGGCAGATGAACTCCCGCAGGGAGCCATGACCGTTGGCGCTCCTGGTCAGACACAACCAGCAAGATGTTGGGCGCACCGCTTCTTGGGGCCATGGGGTCTCCTCTCCCTTACCGGGACATGTTAGGACCAACGGCGGAAATCACCCCGGTCACGGCCGTTGTCCATCAAGGACCGACCGTGACCGGGACAGGGCCGATGATCCCCTTGGGCCGCTCCGGCGGAAGCTAGCGTGGGCCATCATGTCGGGTCTTCATGCCAGGTCCTCCAAAGGCCCCGGGAACCTCGGATTCGGGGTGATCGGCGTATTGGCCGCCTTTAGCCTGGTCCTACTCGGATTCGGAATAGCCGGCGCAGTCGTCCATTCGGACACCTCGCCGGCCAACAGAGCGCTGACCCCATCGTCCACGTTGCCCCTGCCGCAGTTTCCCGGGGGGTCCACCACCGCGCCCGCCACGACATCGACGGCGCCAGGAGTAACCACGACCCAGCCGGACACCACCACCAGCCCACCCGCCACGACATCCACGGCGCCCGGAGTCACCACGACCCAGCCTGGCGCCGCCACCACCCCGCCCGCCACGACATCGACGGTGCCCGGAGTCACCACGACTACCCCATCGACCCTGCCCTACACCGGAGCACCGGATTTGACCGGCGCCGGGCTTGTCGCACTGTCTGTGGGCCTGATCCTGGCCTACATACGCCTGCTGGTCCCAGTCTCAGACGTCCGACGGCGAGGACGACACTTCGCTTGACGGGCGAAGCTTGTTCTTGAAGCGCAGGTATCCGGCTATGGCCACCACGACGATGACCACCACGACGATCAGGTAGGTGACGTCGCTGAAGTACTTGACGATCTTGTGCCAGTCCCCTCCCAGCTCATAGCCGGCGATTCCGAGAGCCGCAGTCCAAGGGATGCAACCGAGAAGGGTGAAGGCCCCGAAGCGACCGGGCTTCATTTCGGCGACACCGGCTGGCAGGGATATGAACGTTCGGACCACGGGCAACAGTCGGCCGAAGAAGACCGCCGATTCGCCGTGGCGGTCGAACCACACCTCGGCCCGATCCACATCGTGGGTGCGCAGGCCCACATACCGGCCCCACTTGGCCACGGCCACGCGGCCCCCGGTCCGCCCCACGGCCCACGCGATGTAGCTGCCGATCAAGTTGCCCAGCGTGCCGAGAACGATCACGCCAACAAGGTTCAAGTGCCCGGTGGCAGCCAGGTAGCCGCCAAAGAGCATGGTGATCTCGGAAGGAAAAGGGATGCAGGCCGATTCCGCCACCATGAGGATGAGGATGGCCAGGTAGCCCGACGAACTGATCAGGTGTTGCATCCCTAATTCTTAGTCCAAAGCCACCTCATCACCCCAGTCGACCAGCATTCATGAGGGCGCAAATGGCGGCCACTCCCGGGTCGTCCAAGACGGCGGTCAGATCCAACGACAGGACCTGGGTCCAGTTGGGCCAGGTGTCGACCGTGCCCGGCATGTTGTGGCGGTGAAGGGTCCCGAGCGCGTCCTCGAAGCTGACCATGGCGACCGCCGCAGGGGATCGGGCCAAACCGGCGGCAACGGCCCGAACCACCTGGGACAAAGGATCCGAGGGGGCCAAATCGAAGTTTTGGACCAAGCGCTCCTTCATCTTCGCATCACCGTCAACTTTGGGAACCGCTCCGGCCAGATCCTGATCAGCCAGGTCCGAGCCGGTCCAAAGCCCACCCAGGGTAGGCAGGTCATGGGTCCCGGCGCAGGCCAGAGCCCTTTGGGGATAGTGCCTTGGGCCGTCGTCCTCGAAGTAGGCCACCTTGTAGGAGGCCACCCCTCGTCGGGTTAAATCCTCTCGAATGTCGACGCCCACGGTCCCCAAATCCTCCCCCACCACCCATGCTTGGGCCCTCCAGCTCTCCAGAGCCAGGATGCCGAGCAGTTCTGGGGCGTTGCAGGTCATATAGGCCCCTTGGTCCGGCGACGCTCCGGCCGGCACCATGAACAGTCGATACAGACCCATGACGTGGTCTATCCGCAATCCTTGGGCGCTGCGGAAACCGGCCCGCAGGCACGCCACAAACGGCGCATAGCCTTCCCGGCGCAGTCCTTTGGGGTCAAAGGCCGCCACTCCCCAGTCCTGGCCCTCGGCGTTGAAGTCGTCAGGAGGCGCCCCCACGCTGGCGCCCTTTAGCATGGCGTCCTGCCACCTCCAGGCATCAAAGCCATCGGGCGCCACTCCGACCGCCAGATCGTGGACGATACCGGCGCCCCCTCGGGCGGCATCGGCCAGTTGATCCTCCAGGGCCAATTGCACGAAGCAATGAAATGCCACCCGATCGGCCCGGTCCCGGGCGAATTCGTCCACGGCATTCGAACCGGGCCTGCGCAGCTCGGAAGGCCAGGTTTTCCATGACCTGGCCTGGGCTTCGGTCAGTGCGCAAAATGTGCCAAAGTCGCGCAGGAGGCCCCCGTCTCCTCGGGCGGCCACCCGTCGCTCAACATCGTCCCGCCGGTCGGCCGAGGTCCAGATCTGTGCGATGGCGGCCAGCTTGGTCGACCACGCGGCCTCGTAGTCGATCCGCGGCGTCGCATTGAGGGACCTGCCCGTCCGCCTGAGAGCCTCGAAGTTCAAAGCTCGGGGATCCAGGCCGACGTCAGAGGCCAACCGTTCCACGCTTACGTAGATCGGATGGCCAAAGCATCGGCTGGACGGATAGTAAGGGCTGGTCTGCAGCGCAGGGGTGGGGCAAGGAGCGTGTATCGGGCTGGTCATGACCACCCCGGCGCCCCGGGCCGCCGCCCATCGGGCCACCTCGGCCAAGTCGTCGAGATCGCCGATTCCCCAACTCCTGGCCGAGCGCAGGGCATAGAGCTGGGTGGCCCAACCCCACGTGCGCAGGGAGTCGGGCCAGAAGCAGACCTTGGGACAAACGATCAGGTCGGCCTGCTCCGGCCGGTCGGTTCGCTCCAGATGGTGATATCCCCAGGGGACATCGTGGCCGAGATCGCCTTTTATCCCCCGCTCGGACCCATCCTCGAGGTACAGGTCCCACCGGCCGTCGAGCCTCACCGAGCCGGGTTGGTGGGTGACGATGAGTCCGTCGGTCTGCACTCCACTGAAACTAATGATTTCTCCCCTGGGGCGATTGCATGCAACCTTGGCCCACGCCATCGCATACGTTGTGCCCCATGATTCAGGCGTGGAGCCATTGACCGAGAAACGAGGCGCATGGCCGTGGGTGGCCGGCATCATCGGCGTCATCAGCGGCGCGGCAGGACTGGCCCTGTGGATCGAAGCACTCCTGGCTCACCACAACCGCGCCTTCATAGCCGTGATCGGAGTCGCACTCGTGGCCAACGCCGCCTTCTTTGCCTGGCAGGTTCGCCTGGCCAACGCCAGGATCGCCCATGGCGGTTCGGTCGGCCCGTTTGGCCAACCGCCCCGGGATAACTTCGAGCGGTGATCAAAGTTCATACCTCCGATGGAGTCGGCATAGTCGTTCATGACTGGGGCGGCGACGGCCCACCTCTTTTGATGGCCCACGCCACCGGGTTCCATGGCCGCGTATTCGCTCCGCTGGCCGGATATCTGTCCAAGGGATTTCACTGTTGGTCCTTTGACGAACGAGGTCATGGCGACTCGGACCGGGCCCCGGGCGGCAACTACCGCTGGGATGGCTTTCGCCGCGACGTTGTGGCCGTCATCGATGGGATCGGTCTGAACCGCCCTTACGGCTTGGGACACTCCTGTGGGGCAACGGCGCTGATGCTCGCCGAGGAGCAACACCCCGGCACCCTGGCCGGGCTGTGCTGCTTTGAGCCCATCATCTGGCCCGAGACCGTTCCCGCCCCGCCCAATCCGGACAACGAGCTCTCGGTGGCGGCCCGGCGGCGGCGGGGAACCTTCGAATCCCGCCAGGCGGCCTACGACAACTACGCGTCCAAGGCGCCTCTCAATGTATTGGATCCCGAGGTGCTGCGGATCTACCTGGAATACGGCTTTGCCGACCAGGCTGACGGCCAGGTGGGTCTCAAGTGCCGGCCCGGCGACGAGGCAGCTATCTACGAGAACGGGCCGGCAAACGGGGCCTACGCCGCTCTGGGCGACATCGCCATCCCGACGCGCGTCATGGCCGGAAGCCTGACCGAGCCCAACACGGCGTGGATGGCTGAGGCCGCCGCCGTCCGGTTGGGACAGGGGCCCGTCGAGACCATCGATGGCCTGGGCCACTTTGGACCGCTCCAGGACCCCACCCGGGTCGCCCAGTCGGTGCTGGCCGCGTTCTCCTGGAATCCGTCGTCCCCGTGATTCACGCCTCCCCGGCCCAGGGGACCCCGGTGGGGTCTTTGAGCAGGCGGCGGGCCACCACCATGCGGTGCACCTCGTCAGGACCGTCATAGATCCGGGCGTATCGGGCCTCCCGGTACATCTTCTCCAGCGGGGTGTCGGAGGTAACTCCTAGTGCCCCGTGGACCTGTATGGCCCGATCGATCACGTCGTGGAGCATCTGGGCCCCGTGGAACTTGATCAGACTGATCTGGACCCGGGCATCCCCCCCGGCGTCGATGACCCGCGCCGCATCGAGGGTCATGAGGCGCGACGCTTGGATCTGGGCCGCCGATTCGGCCACGTAGCGCTGGATCTCGCCCTTGTCGGCCAGCAGTGAGCCGTGGGCGAAACGGGTAACGGCACGCTGGCACATGAGCTCGAAGGCCCGCTCGGCTTGGCCCAACCAGCGCATGCAGTGGAAAATGCGGCCGGGTCCCAGCCTGTTTTGGGCGATGATGAAGCCCTCGCCCCGAGCTCCCAGAATGTTGCCGGCCGGAACCCTGACCTGGTTGTAGCGCACCTCGCAATGCCCGCCGGCAATGTGGCCCATGGTCGGCACCACCCTGACGATCTCATACCCGGGTGTGTCGGTAGGGCAAATGATGGCCGAGAATTGCCGATGGGGCCCGGCGTCAGGATCGGTCTTGGCAAATACCGTGGTAAACGCAGCCCGGTTGGCCCCCGAGGTGAACCACTTGTGGCCCTCTATCACCCACTCGTCACCATCGAGGGTGGCCGTGGTCTGCATCAAGGTGGGATCGCTACCAGCCACCTCGGGCTCAGTAAGGCCGACCGAGGGGTAGATCTCGCCTGCCACCATGGGCTTGAGCCAGCGTTGCCTTTGCTCGTCGTTGCCGTGCTGGTGAAGCATGATCGAGTCCTGCATGCTGACGCTGCCCACGGCCAGCTGGCCGTATTCCGAGCGGCCGATGATCTCATTCAGGTAGACGAAGCTCATGAAGCCCAACCCGGCGCCACCCACCTCGGTCGGGTGGCCCAGCGCCCACAGGCCTTGGGCCTTGGCGGATTCCTTCAGGCGGTCCAGCACGGACTCCGAGGTCCCACCAGGCGGCGGGCTCTGCTTGGATGGCGCCTGACTGTCCGCATCACTCGATAGACGATCGCCGGCCAAGGCTCCCTCCGCCGGGATTACCTCCTCGTTGATGAAGCGCCGCATGCGGTCTCGAAGTTCGATCTCAAACGAAGTCACACACTCAACGTATCCTGAACTCGATGAGCCTTCCCGTCCCCCTGACTCTTTCACCGTCCAAGGTGTCCTCCTTTAAGGATTGTCCCCTGGCCTTTCGTTTCTCGGCCATCGACCGCCTACCCGAGCCCCCCTCGGTGGCTGCCACCAGGGGAACCCTGGTCCATAGGGCTCTGGAGCTGCTCTTTTGGGAGCTGGCCCCCCACGAGCGCACCCTGGCGGCCGGACTGAGCCGCCTCGAGGTGGCGTGGCGGGAGATCCAGGACCACCCCGACTATTCCGAGCTCGGGTTGAACTCCGATCAGGCCGAAGAGTTCAGGGCGCAGGCCAAGACGTTGGTGGAGAACTATTTCGTCATTGAGGATCCCACCAGGGTAAGTGTCGTGGGCACCGAGCTGATGCTTGAGACCGAGGTAGGGGCCATGCGCCTGCGGGGCATCATCGACCGCCTGGACCTAGACGCCAACGGCGAGTTCGTGGTCAACGACTACAAGACCGGACGGGTGCCCGGCCCGGCCCAGGAGCAGGCCAGGTTCGCCGGGGTGCACTTCTACGCCTTCTTGTGCCAAGCGGTCTTCGGTCGTCGCCCCGCACGGGTCCAGCTCATCTACCTCAGCCAACCCACCATCATCGCCACCATCCCTACGGAGCAGTCCCTGCGAGGATTGCGCCAGCGCACCTCCGCGGTATGGGCCGCCGTCGAAAAAGCTTGCCGGGACGAGGACTTCCGACCCAATCCGTCACGACTCTGCTCCTTCTGCTCCTTCCAGGCCTATTGCCCGGCGTTCGGTGGAGACCCGACCCAAGCCGCACTGGCTTCGCTGAGCTCTTGAGATCCTGGCGCCGGGACATCGATGCCTTTGATGCGGCAGCGGACAGAGTCTTTGTACCGTTGCGAGACAACGCCACCGCCAATCGAGTCTTCTATTCGGCATCGACGCTCGGAGACCATTCCCTCATCTGGGCCATCCTCGGCGCGGCCAGGGGCCTGCGCCCGGGCGAGGTGAACTTTCAGGCCGCCCTGCGTCTCGGGGTGGCCATCCTCGTCGAATCGGGTCTGGTGAATATAGGGATTAAGACCGTCTTCGGGCGCAAGCGACCCAATCTCGACGGGTTCGCGCACCCCCACCGGCTCCGTCGGCCCATGACCTCCAGCTTCCCCAGTGGGCACGCCACCGCGGCGGCCTGCTCGATCATCCTGCTCTCCGACCAGGACCCCTTGTGGCCTGCCTACGTGGCGCTGGGCGTGGTAATCGCCGCCAGCAGGGTCCACGTCCGCATTCATCATGCCTCCGACGTGGTGGGAGGGGCGGCGATCGGGGCCGCCCTCGGCCTGATCATCCGCAGGCTCGCTCCCCTGACCTGACCTAACTTGATCCATCTGCCGGGCCGAGCTCCTGCCACCCTTTCCCGCAATTGCCAGCGGACCGGCCCTTTGTCTAACCCTCGGGCGGAATGAGGTGTACCGAGGCGGTGTTGTACCAAGCATGGACAAGCTTGAATTTGCCGTTACATGGGATTACCGGTGCCCTTTCGCCCGCAATGCTCACGAACACATCCTCGACGCCCTGGAAGATGGAGCACAGTGGAAGGTGAAGTTCGTGCCGTTCTCATTGAACCAACCCCACGTGGCCGAAGGGGCCCCGTCGGTATTCGAGTCCCCCGAGAAGGCCCCCGATCTGTTGGCCATGGAGGCGGCCATAGTTGTTCGGGACCGCTTTCCCGCCGCCTTCTTCCGCCTACACCGCGGTCTATTCACTGCTCGCCACGACGAAGGCATCACCCTCAAGGAGAGGGCCGACGTGACTCAGGTGCTCAAGGCCGCTGACGTCGACCCCGAGGCCGTTTGGACCGAGGTCGATTCGGGTTGGCCGAGGAGGGCTTTTGCCGACGCCCACATGGGTTCGGTGGAAAGCCACAAGGTGTTCGGGGTGCCAACCTTCATCGTTGGTGACCAGGCTGTGTTCGTCCGGCTCATGACCCGTCCCCAAGGTGATGGAGGCCTGGCCCGTCAAACCATAGAGCGGGTAGTAGACCTCACCACCGGTCATCCCGAGATCAACGAGCTCAAGCACACCACCGTCTCCCGCTGACCGCTCCGATCAGCCTGGCCCCGGGTTCATTCTGGGCCGGGGTTCAGTCTGGCTCAGGTTCAGCCTGCGCTCAGGCGTCCCTGAAGCCGGCGCATTCCTCCGAGCCACCGGTCGGGATCGGCTGCTTTGCGCTTTACGTAATCGCTGACCTCGGGATGGGGCAGGATAAAGAAGCTCTCCCGGGCCAAGCCCTCGATGACGGCTTGGGCCACATCTTCGGGTTCGAGCATGCCCCCCGATGCAAGGACGGAGGACCCCGCCACCTCGCCGGCGGGGCGGCCGGCGTCCAATCCGGCCAGCAGCATGGGAGTTCGGACCCCCTGAGGACAAAGGCAGGACACCTTGATCCCGGCGTCACCATGGGTGATCGCCAGCCATTCGGCGAGGCCAACGGCCGCGTGCTTGGTGACCGAATAGGGCGCTGCCCCCAGGTTGGTGAGCAGACCGGCCGCAGAGGCCGTGTTAAGAAGATAGCCCTCGCCTCGGGCCAGCATTCCGGGTAGGACCGCCCGGGCCGCCCTTACGTGGGCCATGACATTGATCTCCCAGATCCGTTGCCAGGCCTGGTCGTCGACTTCCACTCCGCCCCCGGTGGCAATGCCGGCGTTCGAACAGAACAGGTCGATCGGTCCGAAGTCCTGCTCGGCCCGGGCCACCAGCCCGTCCAGATCAGCCTGGGAAGATACGTCGGTGCGAACGGCGAGAGCGTGGCCCCCCGCCTCATTGATGGCCAGGGCCACTTCGGTGGCCCCGGATTCGTTCACATCGGCCACCACCACTCCGGCTGCCGCCTCGGACCCGAATCGGATGCTCATGGCCCGACCGATGCCGCTGGCGGCGCCTGTCACCACCACTACCTTGCCCTGGATCTCCATCCTTGGAGCATAGGCAGGCCGTGATCAGGCCGCGGCCTGTGCTCGCTGGGCTTGGCTAAGGGCCCGGCGAGCCGCGGCCAATCCCTCTCGGCCGATCTGGCGCATGGGCTCGTCGATGGTCCAATGGCCAGGGCTTTCGTCAATGAGAACCAGTTGGCGTTCCATGCTCACAATATGACCAATGGGTGTGACATCCATGCCGGCCGGCCCATAGGAGCAGCCAGACCGGTGGCCGCGTAGGCTGCCGCCATGACGCGATACGGCATGACGATTCCCTTCGATGGGGTAACCCTGGCCGACCACCGGGAGTGGATTCTCGAGCTGGCCGATCTGGGCTACACCGACGTCTGGTCCAGCGAGGCCAACGGAACCGATGCGTTTTCCCCATTGGCCCTCAGTTCGGTGTGGGCACCCTCGCTCCGCCTGGGATGCGCCATCGTCCCGGCCTACACCCGGGGCCCGGGTCTGATGGCCATGAGCGTGGCCGCCATGTCCGAGGCCGCTCCGGGTCGATTCGTGTTCGGGCTGGGCACCTCCTCCAATGTCATCGTGGAATCCTGGAACGACATCGAGTTCGATGAGCCCTACAAAAAGACCCGCGACATGGTCCGCTTTCTCAAAGAGGCCCTGGCGGGGGGGAAGGTGGACTCGACCTATGACACCTTCAAGGTCAAGGGCTTCAGGCTGGGGCGGAAACCGGCCGTGGTGCCTCCCATCCTGGTGGCGGCCCTGCGGCCCGGCATGTTGCGCCTGGCCGGCCGAGAGGCCGATGGGGCCATCATCAATTGGCTGTCGGCCGATGACGTGGCCCAGGTTGTTCCCGAAGTGGGCCCGGGCAAGGAGATCGTGGCCCGGATCTTCGTCTGCCCTTCCGACGACACCGACACGGTCAGGGCGATGGGCCGCTTCGCCATAGCCGCGTACTTGAACGTGGAGGTCTATGCCAAGTTCCACGAGTGGCTGGGCCGCGGCCCTCAGTTGGAGGAAATGTGGCGGGCTTGGAAGGCAGGCGACCGCAAGGCGGCGACCGCATCGATCCCAGATGAGGTGGTGGACGCCCTGATCGTGCACGGTACGCCTGGGCAGTGCAGGGACCACATCGCCCGCTACGTCGCAAACGGGGTCACCACTCCGGCCCTGGCTCTGCTTCCCTTTGGCATCGATGCCCGCCAGGCCGTACGTGACCTGGCCCCCCCACGGTCGGCCTGAGCGCCATGGGGAATGCGACCCTGACCGGGTCCGCCGTCATCGCCGGCATCGGAGCGGGAGGCATCGTCGGGATAGTCATCGCCGCCTTGGTGATAGTGGGCCTGATCGTCCTGCGCTCCATCTTGGTCATCGTGAAGGAGTACGAGCGGGTCGTCTTCTTCCGCCTGGGCCGGGTGCGTCCCAAGGCCAAGGGGCCAGGCATCATCGTGCGCATCCCCGCTATCGATCGGGTCAACAAGATCAGCCTGCGGGTAGAGGTGATCGACATTCCGGCCCAGGCCGTGATCTCCTCGGACAACGTCACTCTGCAGGTCGATGCCGTGGTCTACTTCCAGGTCATCGACCCGGTCAAGGCCGTCCTCGGGGTGGACAACTTCCGTTTTGCCAGCCAGCGAGTGGCCATGACCAGCCTGCGGTCGATCATCGGCCGCTACCAGCTAGACGAGCTCCTGGCCCATCGTGAAGCCGTCAACGAGGAGCTGCGCAACACCATTGCCTCTTCGACGGCGGGGTGGGGTGTCGACGTTCGCCAGGTTGAGGTGCGCGACATCACCCTGCCCCAGGAGCTGCTCCGGGCCATGGCCCGCCAGGCAGAAGCCGAACGTGAACGCCGGGCCAAGGTCATCGCCGCCACGGGCGAGCTGGAGGCCAGTAGGGAGCTGGCCGAAGCGGCCGACAAACTGAACGACAGCCCGGGCGCCATGCAGTTGCGCACCCTCCAGACCCTGGCCGAAGTGGCCACCGAACGCAATTCGACCCTCATTTTCCCGATCCCGATCGAGCTCTTGAGGTTCTTTGGAGCAGTGGCCGACGGCGGTCGTACATAGCCGAGCCC